>JAIERK010000089.1 GCA_019746975.1 Candidatus Obscuribacterales bacterium | reverse complement strand
CAAGGCCGAGACCGACGCCGCCTTTTTCGCTCCAGTCGCCTTCGCTGACTTGTTGGAAGCGCTCGAAGATTGCTTTCTGATACTTGGTAGGAATGCCGCGTCCCGAGTCTTTCACTTTTAGAATGACGCTGTCTCCGTTGAACTCGGCGGATAAAACCACCGTGGCCCCTCTCGGCGAGTACTTGATGGCATTGGCTACGATATTGACGAGAACTCGAACAAGGCGATCTTTGTCGGCGTAGAGTTGCAGGTTCGATTTGATTACCGAGAGCTGGACACGCTGTTGTAGAGCCAATCCACTCAATGAGCCCACCGCAGCATCGAACAGATCCTGCACGTCGATGAGCTGTCTTCTCATGACCAGCTTCCCGCTTACAAGCATTTCGGCATCAAGCAGTTCGTTGATCAGTCGCGTCAGTCTTGTTAGATCGGATTCGACGCTGGTGATTCTTTCGCGCGCCTTGTCTGGAATATCGCCGAATGCGCCGGCCGATAGCAAGGTCAGCAAGCCTTGGACCGAAGTGAGCGGACTGCGCAAATCGTGGCTGACGACGCTCAGGAGATCGAGCACTGTTCTGTTGTTCTTTCCGGAGCTTCCGTCGTCTTCGGACATCAGTGCCCGGATCAATGCGTGCGCTCCCTTGTGGTGCGAGCTGCAGGCCATGTCTACCGAAGTAGTGCCGTCCGGATACTCGCGTCGGCAGCGACCGGAGTCATCGACCTGGACATGAAATACGCCGCTGTCGGAGAGGCTGATTTCGCCTGGCAATCGCGATGTGATGCCATCCAACAGCATGTGCCATGCGCCGGAGCTGAGCTCCTTTGCATAGACGACCCGTGTCTTCTCTTTGTCTTCGTCGCCGAGAACTGTCTCGACCTTGACCAATTGATTGCTGAAGTAGGTGAAGTATCTGCGCTTTGCGCCTCTCGGGTAGCGAATCGATACGATAGGCGACTCAGCTCCGATGCCGCGAATGATGCAGGGCACGGTGTTGACGATCCAGTCGCCGACTATATACGGATGATTCTCGATCTCGTCTTGAATCTGTCTGGCTGTGTGCGTTTCACCAATCAGCGGCGAGTCCGAATACTGGCTTGGCTGCTTCTGATTGTTGTAAAACGAGTAGTGCTCAAATCCAGTCAGCATTGGAACCGGTTCAGGCAGGTCGACAGAAGACGTATCCTCAAGGAACATATCATACGGCGAAAATCGCTTCGAATCGAGATTTTCAGGCGGATTCGGGTTAGGTTTCGCAATGGAGTCTGAATGCTTAGTGCGCGTGAGGCGTGCTAGTTTCGTTACGTACCTGGATGCGACTGGAAGGATGGTGACGTTTGTTTTGTCCTCGCGCGGATCCGGTTCGGATTGTCCGAGGTCGGTGTCTTCGAAATCTCTTGAAAGTGGCGACCCCA
This sequence comes from Candidatus Obscuribacterales bacterium, assembly GCA_019746975.1. Taxonomy (GTDB): domain Bacteria; phylum Cyanobacteriota; class Vampirovibrionia; order Obscuribacterales; family Obscuribacteraceae; genus JADYXR01. The sequence continues at coordinate 101,114 of JAIERK010000089.1, read as the reverse complement.
TTGAGTTTTCTTTTCTCTTGGTTTGACGCCGATAAGCGCCTGGATCCGACTGGCTGCGAGTTGCGTACTAGTAAGTATATTGGGGGTTGTCAAATACTTTAATATGTATTTGTGACTTTTTGGTGTCTTGACACCAGTGCAACTTAACAGTCTTTCCGACATTAAATTGAGATATCAGAGTGTGATTAAGTTACTTAGTACTTAGATCACTTGCTCCTACGGTCGCCAGAATCTCAATATTCAGGCCCATAGCCCAGTCCAGTTAAGTAGCTTTGAGATGGTGGGTGAATTTTCGTGTTTCTCCTGCTTAACAATTGGTCGTACTGAAAGGACGATTTGGGCTATCCGTCCACTTGCTAGGACGAAGACCTGAGATACAGGCTAGGTCGGGCTTTTGAGCAGTCGGTTCGTTTCAGGTTTAAACCGATATCGGTTTGAATTCCCGTTCTCAGGAGTCTGCCGAACCTGGCTTTCTGAGCCATGTTCAATCCGCATGCCGGCTGAACGCAAAGGGACATGGCCGGGGTCGCGTAGGCGAAAATAAATGTGCACATGTTTATGTGGTCGACGGTCACTTAGGCGTGTACCATAACCTGTGATAGTGGCGTCACCCAGCTGGTAACTATGTCGGACAAAAAAGCGATTATCGTCGGAGCAGGTCCTGCGGGACTGACCGCAGCCTTTGAACTTTTAGAGCGCACGGAAGTAAAGCCGACCGTGCTTGAAAAAACTGATGTGATTGGTGGCATCTCGCGCACCATGGAGTACAAGGGCAATCGATTCGACATCGGTCCCCATAGATTTTTTTCGAAGTCCGATCGTGTGATGGACTGGTGGGCCAACATGATTCCAATCGAGCAGCTGCCCGATGGTTTTCATGAGATTACTTACCAGAATAAAAAGCGCACCATCAAAGGCGATTCGTCAGGAGCTACAGCGGAATCGACTGATAACATCATGATTCTCCTGCAACGCAAGACTCGAATTTATTATCTGCGAAAATTTTTCGACTATCCCATCAGCCTGAAGGTTCAGACATTTTCGAATCTTGGTTTGGTTAAGACTTTCAAGATTGGCTGTAGCTATTTGAAAGCAGCGGCTTTTCCGATTAAACCCGAGAACAATCTAGAGGAGTTCATTACCAATCGATTTGGCAAGGAGCTCTACCGAACGTTTTTCAAAGACTACACCGAAAAGGTGTGGGGAATTGAGTGTCACAAGATAAGTGCAGCCTGGGGCGCGCAGCGGATCAAGGGCTTGAACATTTTCAAGGCCTTATATCATGCTGCTCGCAAAATCGTTCAGGGCGCGGGCGATCTGCGGCAGAAGAATACCGAGACGTCGCTGGTAGAACAATTCCTCTATCCCAAGCTGGGCACGGGCAGCATGTGGATTGAGACCGCCAGGCGTGTGAAAGAGAGCGGCGGCGAGATCTTGATGAATCTCGAGGTCGAAAAGCTCAAGGTCGAAAACAATAAAGTGGTATCGGCTTTGGTGCGTAACAGCCAGACCGGTGAAACGCAGGAGCTGAAGGGAGATTACTTCTTCTCTACAATGCCAATCAAAGAGCTGATTGCCAAGCTGGACTGCGACGTTCCTGCCAATGTTAGAGAAGTTGCTGAGGGTTTGGTCTATCGCGACTTCATCGAAGTATGTCTGCTCGTCAAGAAAATGAAGGTCAAAGACAAAGAGGCTGGTGGACGAAGCCTCATTCTCGATAACTGGATTTACATTCAAGAGAGCGACGTTCTTGTTGGACGGATGCAGATATATAACAACTGGGGTCCGGCTATGGTTGCCGATCCGAACAATGTCTGGCTCGGGATGGAATACTTCTGCAACGAGACAGACGATATCTGGACCTGGCCCGATGATAAGCTGATTGAGTTAGGAGGCGATGAACTTCAAAAGATCGGTATTGTCGACAAAGTTGATGTCATGGACGGTACCGTTGTTCGAATGCCCAAGACTTATCCTGGCTACTTCGGAACATACGACCGATTTGATGAGCTGCGGGCTTTTGTCGATAAGATTGAAAATCTCTTCCTGGTCGGACGCAATGGGATGCACAAATACAACAATCAGGATCATTCCATGCTGGCATCGATGACCGCTGTCGACAATATCGTCGCTGGCATTACCACCAAGGAAAATGTTTGGGATGTGAATACCGAGATGGAATATCACGAGGAGAAGTCTACCTGACGCTCACGCGCAAGTTAGTTTGGTCGCTTGTTATATTAGCCGCCATCGGACTTTCAGCGGTATATGTTGCGAGCTGGTTCACTGCATTTCTTTCTCCCTTGAGTTTAGACACCAACGAGGGCTCCTGTCTCTGGGCTGCGATCGAGCTGGCCGCTAAGCATAATATCTATGACGCCCGTCGTCTCGTTGAGCCACCGTGGGTAGTGATAGTACACCCACCCGTTTACTATGCGTTAGGTGCGCCTTTTCAATTTTTCGGATCGTATAGTTACGCGGCTCTCAGGGCGATTAGTGTGCTCGCATTCGTCGGATGCATGTTTTATTTCTTCAGGTTGTTGCGAGTCTGGAAGGCCACGCCGTTGAGCGCTGCAATCGGTCTCCTTACGCTGGCAAGTTATGTTTTCGTCTGGGCCTGGTCTTTCAAGGCTCGCGTAGACATGCTTGGGCTCTGTTTTACCGTGATGAGCCTTTACTACTTTGCTGTTGCGGATCAAAGAGACAGAGTTACCGGACTTGGTTTATTCAAAAATGCCCTCGAAAGCACCGTGAAGTCATTGCCGTCGATTTTTTGCCTGACGGCCGCGGTGTTCACTAAACAGTCATCGATAGTGATACTGCCGGCGGTGATGGTTTATCTGATTTGGAAAAAGCGTTACGTGGATCTGCTGATCTATGCGATCGGGAGTAGCATCTTGCTGCTGTCGGTTTTCCTTGCCTTCAGCGGAGTATCTGGCGGCGGTTTTTTGCAGCACATGATGTTTGGTTCGCGGATGGAGTTTTCTTCCGAGGATTTGCAAAAACATCTTTTCTGGCTCGGAGTGGATTGGCCGAAATTGTGGGCCGTGCCGCTCTTGGGCTTGATCTTTGTGGCTCGTGGTAAGGATCGAGATAGGGTTGTTCTGCCTTTGTCGGTTGCCATCATTAGCGGTGGCTTTACTGGCTATTTGTTAGGCGGAACGTATGCAAATTGGAACAACGGTTTCATACTCTACCTCGCCTTGAGCTGGCTGACTGTGCTCTTCCTCGAATCATTCGCGTTGTCGCTCGGCGTGGCTATGATCATACTGTCAGGCTTGAGCGGCTACATAATCAGTACACAGATTCCACAAATGTCTGTGATTAGCACTCGAATGGAGCGGACGAAGTCTGACTTCAAGCCTTTGAACCTCAAGGGGAAAACCATCTTCGTCGAAGATCCTGCTCTAGCTATAGAGTGTGGCGCCACGCCACTGTTTGTCGACGTGGCTGCACTCATGCAGACATGGCGTGCCGATAAACACTCGCTGGATGATGTTCGGAAGGCAGTAGAGGAGCGTCGTTATCCCGCCATTGTCATCAATCAAAACGACAGCTTGCACGATCAACCCAGTTACTTCTGGTCGGAATCTTTACTTGAAGCAATTGAGCGCAATTACCAGAAGATAGAGTATGTAGCTGGCAATGGCGAATTGCAACAACTGTATTTGCCGAAATCTTCGCTTAAGTAAAACTGTTGGAGTGCCAGATACCGGCAATTCGAAACGATTGAGCGACAGACCGGAATGCAGTTGTTCTTAGTGATTCCGTTATGAGGATTCTTGTTTGTGTGATATAAACAACCCTCAACTGTCTGGGAGCTAAATGAGACATTATGCCGACAATAGATACGATCGAAAACCGCTGGGATATTTTGTATCGGGACTATCCCGAAGTTTATGATGAATTTGCAAGCGTTCCATACAGTCCGGAGATCATGGACTTCATCATAGAACACTTCGAGCTCGCCCATAAGGTTGTTCTTGATATTGGCTGTGGCACCGGCAAATCAGCGTTCGCTCTGGCAGAGCATGCGGAAAAAGTTGTCGGTATTGAGCCGGAGTCGGCCATGCTTAATTTGGCGCGCCAATTTGCACAGGATAAGAAAATCGTCAATGTCGAGTTCAAAGAAGGTTCTGCAGAGCGGCTCCCCGTGCCGGACAAGTCTGTTGACGCTATCTCGGGAATAACAACCGTATTTTGTCCGGCTGATAAGAGCTTGCCGCCATTTATCGCTGAGGCACTGCGTGTGGTGCGCCCTGGCGGAAAAATTATTCTAGTAAACATCGCTCCGGGTTGGTATGCAGGGGATCTGCACGATGTCGTCAATGACAGCGCCCCAAACGATCGCCTCACGGATGAGATCTTGCAAGACTATGGATTTGAGTATCGAGACTTTGATGCGATCCAGGACTACGGCAGCGTCGAGAAAATGGTAAGGACATACGGATTCATCTTTGGTCGTGCCACCATTGATTACATCAAACACAATCAGAAGACCAGAGTGCTCTGGCGAAGCCGGATTCGCTACCTGACGGTTGGCTAGTTGCGGATCTGCCGCCCGTTTGAGTGGTCATGTTGCAGTGACTATTTGTTAATCCGACGACTATTTGTTGATTCCTTGTTCCGCTTCGACCGGCTTTGAATCGCCTGTCGGAGTGGCGATTTTTTCCTCATTGACTACCTTTTCGCCACTTGCGGGAGGTGAGATTCCTGTTGAATCTGCGTTGTCTTTTTCTTTAGCAGCGTCGCCTTGAGTAATGGATTTCTCGGAAGAATCCGTCTGATGAGGCTTTTCGCTTTCAGGTGATTTCGTTTCGGCCGGCGCCGATGCCGAATTGAATGCTGCCAGTCTTGCAGCATGCTTCTCCTGCTCGGACTTCAGGTGGCGCGACCATAACTCATAAGCGAGCACAATTATCAGAGCACCGGCATTCATAATCATGAAGTCCATACTCCGTAGCTCCAGCCGGTCTCCAGGACGCAGTAAGGTGTGATGGTGCACGAGGTTGCTGAGAGTACCGAGTCCGGTTGCGATTGCAATAACCAGAAAGCTGAGCTTGATTTTCTCTATTCTCGGTTTGCTTCTGAAGAAATAGAAGGTGCCGCCAACATTGAACAGAAGTTGCGTTCCGATGAAGTAGATGATGTTGACTGCGAAAGTGTCAGAGACAATTAGTGATGTCCAATCGCACATCAGCCAGACGGTGAGAACCGCTATTGCCGCCGAAAGCGCTATTGGGCTGACCTTGAGCACCCAGGGCTCTGTCGGAGCAACGGCGAGTGACTCGGCATCTACTTTAATCGCCTTCAGCTTGTAGCTTGAAAGGGTGACCGCTATAGCGCCTGCATTGAGCATGCCGATGATGAACCCATCCGTAGAGAGAGTTCTGGAAGACAAGAGAAAAGTTGACTGATAAAACAGATTGGAGGCGAAACCAAGGAGCGAAAAAATGGCGAGAAATAGAAAAAAGATTTTGGCCAGGCTCACGGGTTCTAAACCGTGATAGAAAAACCAGACAATTCCTGCTGCAAGAACGAGCTCGAGCGGCAGAGCCATCAGCGCACTCAAGAACATTGGAATCTGAAACCAGTAAGGAACGTAAATCAGCGCCGCCAGCGAGGCGAAGAACACTATCACGCTCACTGGAGAGGGATTCCAGTTCAATTGGAATACAGTTTTCCTTTCGCCCATTCCTTAAAACCAATCAGTTAGAGGCACTATACCCGTATGGAGACCCTTAGAAGCGACCGATATTCTTATTTGATCCTGATTTGGAGACATGAAGCTGAAATGGTTTGTAACTTGTGGGATTGGTCGCGCTGCTGGGAATGTTACATTACGGACTAAGAATTTTGCCTGCGATCTCGGGCCGAAACGATACGGTTGGCTATGAACGACGCTTCCGAAAAATTAAGCGAGTGGAATGAGCACATACAAGCAGCCGAGCGGGCTCAACGTGGCGGTAAGTATGAGTATGCCGAAGCTACGTGGCTTTTGGCTGTCGAAGAAGCGGAATCGTTTGGCAGCACCGATCACCGTTTGGCTTACAGCCTCGAGAAATTGACTGAATGTCTCTGGTTCCAAGGGCGGCTGCAGGAGTCGTTGCACCACGGCTGTCGTGCGCTCTCTATTTACGAGGCAGCTCTGGGACCGCACCACAACGACGTAGGCTCGATGGCTTACAACGTCGCGATGGTTTATCACATGCTCAATTATTATGCCGAGGCCGAAACGCTCTACAAGCGTGCCTTGGCGATAAAGACTGGGGCACTCGGTGCGAAACATCCTGATGTCAGCAAAGTGCTTGGAAGCTTTGCCGATCTGTTGATGAGGCTTGGTCGGCAGGATGAGGCCATGCAGTTGCGGGCTACGGACAAGATGGTCACTGCGACGAATTGGAGCCAGACTTTGTCGGCCCGCAATGTCGGTGGAGCAGCGCTCGGTTTTCCGCCTTCCGAGGCGAGCGTCTCTGGTACTTATCCGTCGTTCGATAAGCGCCAGTCCGTCTCAGGTCAATTACAACCGGTGAGCGAAGCCAGTGCTGCCAAGCCAGCTCATGCGTCGATCATCAAGCAGATCCGCAAAGCTAGCGCTGAGAACACATTCCAGAAGGCAAAAACCCCTCCCGACGTGGCCAATCTCAGTCCCGAAGAGGTCGACTCTCGTCTGGCTCGCCATCTGGGTCCTGGCGTTGCTAAGCGGACGGATGTCGCGACTGCCCGTCTCAGCGAAGAAGATCAAATCGGTTCGAAACCGGCACAAACGGCTGCTACAGCGGCGGAGATCAGCCATAAGTTGATTCTTCCGATAAGCGGCAAGTATGGCTCGACCTGGGACGAACTCAAGAGTGCAGCAGAAAGCGGTATGCGCGAAGGCAATCTGACGAAGTCCGAAGGTGCCTTGAGAGAGGCGCTCACAATAGCGAAAGGCGACAACCCCGAGAACCCGTCCTATTGTTTTATACTGGAAACCCTCGGTGAGATTTATCTGCGGCAGCAGAATTACGAGCGTTCGGAAGCATGTCTTGTGACGTCATACGATATCAAGAAAAAGGTCTTGGGTGAAAAACACATTGCAATTGCAGGTGCTGCCAGCAATCTTGCTCGCCTCTATTACTTGATTTACAAGTTCGACCGTGCGGAAAGATTCGGCGAAGAATGCATCAAGATTCAGGACGAGATTAGCGGTCCGCAGAGCCTGGAGTCTGCTACGGCGATGCACAATCTCGCGACTGTCTTTCATGTTCAGAAAAAATATGATCGAGCAGAGCCTTACTACGAGCGTGCCATGAAGATCAAGCAATTGCAGCTCGGTGGCGATCATCCAGATACGGTGAGAATTTTGAAAAGTTATGCCAATCTGTTGCGAGCGACTCATCGAGACGAGCAGGCCGATCATCTTGATTCCTGCGTGACCGGCATGATCAGCGGACGCTGGCGCGCGTTGAATGTCAAGGATATGCCCCAGGAAGGCTGGTGGAAGCAGGAAGTATTCGGCAACGATTAGCGTACGCTGCTTGTAGGCGAATTTTGTATACGCCAAACCGCGGTCTGAAAAACGGGAGACGCATGGCGTAGCTCTGCTTGGAGTCGCGGGCGCCGTTAATTGCCTTTCTTTCGATTTTGCAGTGCCGATACCGCAATTGATACTATAACTACGCCCAAGATAATCACCGAGGCTGTCCAAATTAGCCCAACAAAGCTATTGATACCTGCTGTTTGTGCATCACCCAGATGGGCTTTTGATGCCGCTTGCGGATAGACCACGAATGAATTGAAAAATCGATTGACGTTGGGCTTGTCGTCACCAGCATTGGTGAGCAAGGTGTAAACCACATCGTCTCCGTTGGAATAGGCAACGACAATCGTGGCGATTGCTATGCCGTTCATTTTGAACAGTACTTTCTTGCCGTGCCAGCCGTTGCCGTTGATATCCGCGACAATCTTTTCGATATTGTTGGCGCCGGCTAACTTGAACTGCGCCGTCAAAAAATCGAGCAGATTGAGGAAAAACGCTTCGTGCGATTTTTCTTTGTTTTTCGGATCGACGTATGCGCCGTCTTCGATGTCGAATCTGGTGCCGGATGAATCGGATTGGTAATAGATGACATCGAGAGTCTTGCCGTGTTCTTCGATTCTCTTGCGGACGTTGGGCGGCATCTCGATGGAAAACTCTTTGGATGGCAGCGAGAACACAGCCCATTCAGGCTCTTGTGTTTGCGCGTGAGCAGCAGCGCAAAGCCCAAAAAGCAACGAAAGGACGACAGGCGCCACCATTGTGACGGTTTTGTTTAGCCGAGCGATCATCGCAAAGTGTCTTCTCAAGCCGCCTCAGTTTGTAGAGGTCAGTCTAGCACCATTTATTAAGTCATATCTTATACATCTACATCACAAGATCAAGACGATAAGCAAAGTAATAGAATATGGACTTCGGGTCAGACCTGGAGCGCGAGCTGGAGGCTTGTATGGGGCGTTTGTCAACGATTAACTTCAAGGGCTGGATTGAAGAGAACCGGCATCTTTTGAAGCCGCCTGTGGGCAACAAGATGGTTTGGGAAGATCGGGAATTCATCGTGATGGTGGTCGGCGGCCCTAACGCTCGGACTGATTATCATGTCAATCAGGGTGAAGAGTTTTTCTACCAGGTCGAGGGCGATATTGTCCTCAAGGTCATCGACGATGGGCAACCGGTCGATATCAGTATCAAAGAGGGCGAGATTTTCCTGCTGCCGGGCGGCGTCCCGCACTCTCCGCAGCGACCGGCCAATACCGTCGGGCTTGTGATTGAGCGCAAGCGTGATGGGAAAGAGCTCGATGGATTCCTCTGGATTTGCGATAAATGCGGAAGCAAGCTGTACGAAGAGTATTTTGAATTGACCAACATTGTCACTCAGTTTCCCCCCATATTTGAGCGCTTCTACAGCAATGAAGAAAACTGCACTTGCAAGAAGTGCGGTGCTCGATTGGAAAAGCCTAAGAAGTAGTGAGGTTTTCATGTTAACCAGCGCAGTCAAGTTCGAGAACTCCGAGATTTTTGCCCGAACGCTGGATGAAAAAGATGAGCTGAAGGGTCTGCGCGAGCTGTTCTATATTCCGACGAGGCAGTCGCTGAGCGATACCAGCGGTAAGCGCCGGCTGGAACAGCCCGATGGCGACCAGTGCATTTATCTGGCGGGTAATTCGCTTGGGTTGCAGCCCAAACGCGTGAAAGACTATATCTGCGAGGAGCTTGAAGACTGGGCGTACCTGGGCGTTGAAGGACATTTCAATGGCAGGCATCCGTGGTTGCCATATCATGAGAATGTAGCCGATATGAGCGCCAGGCTTGTTGGGGCAAAACCGATTGAAGTGGTCGTGATGAATACACTTACGACCAATCTGCATTTGATGATGGTTTCGTTCTATCAACCCAAAAAAGAGCGCTACAAAATCCTTGTTGAATCGAATGCCTTCCCCTCCGACCAGTACGCGGTTGCGTCGCAAGCGAAATTTCACGGATACAACCCGGCGGATGCGATTATCGAACTCAAGCCGCGCGAAGGCGAAGAGACCATGCGGACAGAGGATATTCTTGATGTCATTGAAAAGCATGGCAGTGAGATCGCGTTGATACTACTGGGCAATGTGAATTACTTGACAGGGCAGGCGTTCCAAGTGGTTCCTCTAGCACAGAAAGCCCACGAAAAGGGCTGTTACATGGGGCTGAATCTGGCACATGGCGCGGGTAACCTCCATTTGCAGCTTCATGATTGGGGAGTCGATTTTGCCGTCTGGTGTAGCTACAAGTATTTGAACTCGGGTCCGGGCGGACTGGCTGGGTGTTTTGTACACGAACGCCATAAGGATGATTTCGGATTGCCTCGATTTGCCGGATGGTGGGGACACAACAAAACCACGCGCTTCAAGATGGGACCGGAGTTCGAGCCATTGCCGGGTGCGGAAGGATGGCAGCTCAGCAACCCACCTATCTTTCCGCTTGCCGCGTTGCGAGCGTCTCTCGAACTGTTCGATCAAGTAGGCATGAAAAAGCTTAGAGAGAAGGGCGACCTCTTGACCGGTTATCTGGAGTATCTTCTCAGTTGCGTGCCGCAAGGTACGCTCTCGATAATCACTCCGTCGGCGCCTGAGCAGCGCGGATCTCAGCTATCTATAAGATTCACGCGCGACCCGAAGGCGATGTTGAATGCGTTCAAGGAAGAAGGTGTTATTTGTGATTTCCGGGAACCGGATATCATTCGTGCGACGCCTGCACCGATGTATAACACATTCCTCGACGTCTATCGATTTGCAGGAATCGTAAGTTCCTTTGCCCGAAGTGGAGGTTGAAGCCAGAATGACAACATCAGAACAGCAGGTCGACATGCTGATTATTGGCGCCGGACTAGTAGGTTCCCTGGCAGCAATCTTTCTGGCAAAGCGCGGCTTTGCGGTCGATGTCTACGAACGTCGACCTGATATGCGTGCAGTGGAGATGAGCGCTGGGCGTTCCATCAACCTCAATATTTCTTGCCGTGGTATTGAGGCGTTGAAACGTGTTGGTATCGCAGATGATGCCCTGGCCGAAGTTATCCCGATGAAGGGAAGGATGATGCATGCTCGTGATGGAGCGCTCACATATCAGCCCTATGGTAAGGACGACACTGAATTCGGTAATTCGATTTCTCGTGCCGGGCTTAACAAAGTCCTTATGAACATAGCTGAAGAGACTGGCCAGGTGCGTTTCCACTTCGACATGAAAGCTGAAGAGGCTGATTTTGGAAGTAACACTTTTGTATTCTCGTCTCCTGCCGGTGACAAGGTCGAGGTTCGGGCCGTCGTGGCGATCGGTACAGATGGCGCGGCTTCTACGGTTCGTACTGAGATGATGAAGCTGCCGGGATATGAATCGACGATAAGCCCTCTGGACTATGGATACAAGGAGCTGTACATTCCTCCAGCTGATGACGGCGGTTTTCGCATTGAGCGAAATGCGCTCCACATTTGGCCGCGCGGTACTTACATGGTCATCGCATTGCCTAACTTTGATGGCAGCTTTACCGTGACGCTCTTCTTGCCATATGAGGGTCCGAAGAGCTTTGCTAATTTGAAAACAGAGGAAGATGTTCGCAAATTCTTCGAAGAGGAATTCCCTGATGCCGTGCAGCTCATGCCGGATCTTGTTAAGACCTTCATGATCAATCCGACCGGTCACATGGAGACCGTCAAGTGTTACCCGTGGAATGTCGAAGGACACGCTGTTCTAATGGGTGATGCGGCTCATGGTGTCGTTCCGTTCTTCGGACAAGGTATGAATTGTGGTTTCGAAGATCTCACTGTGCTGGACGAGTGCATTGAGGATCACCTCAGTCAGGGCGGAGCGCTGTTCATCGAGCGCAGAACTAAGCGCGATCAAGAAAGGCGCAACTACGGCAAACTTCAGACCGAAGGTGGTAGTCACTGGGAGCAAGTCTTCGTCGATTTTGTGAGGCGCCGCAAAGAAAACTGTGATGCCATCGCCGATATGGCGGTTGAGAACTTCATTGAAATGCGCGACAAAGTTGGTGATCCTAAGTTCTTGCTGGCAAAGGCTGTTGAGAAGATTTTGGAAAAGAAATTTCCTGGTCGCTACGTTTCACGCTACTCGCTGGTCACTTTCAGCAACGTTCCTTACGCACTCGCGCAGAAAGCCGGCGCGATATGCGATGAAATTCTTGCTGAACTCGTCACCGGCATTGAAAAGGTCGACGACGTAGATCTAGCCCGCGCCCAAGTCCTAGTCGACGAGCGATTGGCGCCACTCCTGGTTGGGCGACCAGAGTTGGCGATGAAGAGCTAAGCATATCCAACCAACATATTTGTCGTTTCAAATATTTGCTCAGTGGCTTCGGATAGCCGCCGGCTTGCTGCTGTCCGCTGTCCATCAAACAGCCATTTGTTGCGTTGAGGTTTTTTAAAAGTATCAATGAGTTTATCGTCGTCACCAAATTCCAGAGTGAAGAATGCAAAGACTCACAGTAAGTCCTGTAACAACGCACAATTTCTGGATTGAACAGACGTTTGCACATCAGCCGAATGCTTGTTACCATGCAGACTCGCTGCGATACGTTTCTCACAAAGTCTCAGAAAAAAACTCGCCCACATTCGAGTAAGTGACTCAGGCAACGACTTCAGGAGATGGTATTAGTACTTCGATATAAAAATCGATGGAGAAATATCTCGCATTGCTAATACCTCTTGAGAGTATTAGCAGTTGAGAGTAAATAACGCGATGAATAGATTCCTGATTGCTAATATCGCAGAATGAGCTTGGGCAGCTACTTTCGAACCCGACCAATAAAATCGCCCGGTCAAGACGCGAAACGTCTGCGAGTAAACCTATACGAATTCTCACAAAGGCTTTGGGGAATCAAACTCGGCGTGGGGAACACTTGTGGTGAAGCACTCGTCCCGTCAGCGATTGCTAACATCGGGGAGCTTTGTTATATTGCGCACCATGGATAAATTCGAAATTGCTAGCGCGTTGCGTGAGACGGGGCTCCTGCTGAGTGTCGCGGGTGGCAATCCGTACAAAGCGAGAGCGTATTTAAATGGGGCACGCTCAGTGGAGAGCGTCCAGCAAGATATCGGAACGCTTATTGCCGAGGAGCGCCTGACGGAAATTCCAGGGATCGGTCCGTCCCTGGCTGCGAGTATCGTCGAACTTTATCGCGAAGGATCATCGAAGGTTCTCCAGCAACTGAAAGAAGAGTTGCCTCCTGGTATCATCGAGCTTTCCAGTGTGCCTGGGATGACGCTCAAGCGGGTGCAGGCGCTTCATAAAGAGCTAGGGGTTTCTTCAATCGCCGAACTGGAAGCCGCTTGCCACGATGGTCTCGTGCGCACCGTGAAAGGCTTTGGGGCCAAGCTGGAGAAATCAATTCTCGCCGGCATACAAGCCTATCAGACGCGGCAGGAGAAGATTCTACTTGTGGACGGCAGGCGCATTGCTTTGCGGTTGCAATCGCACATCGCTGGAGCGGTTAAGGGAAGCAATATTGAGGTCGTTGGTGAGATCAGGCGATGGCATGAAGCGGTGGACACCGTGGAGCTTGTAGTTGATCGCGCCCATGCAAAGAGCGCTATTGCATCCTTCAAGAGTTTTGCTCTAGTAACTCAGGTCGAAGAGGAGTCCAACAATTTTATAAAAGCTCGATTGGCAGAGGGGATCTTGGCCGAATTGCATGTGGCTGAAAACATGTCGGCGAAGCTTATTGAAACTACTGGTAGTGCCGCGCACTTTCAACATTTACAGCATATTGCGGAGGGGCATGGACTGAAACTCGATGGCGAGGGTTTGTCGAAAGACGGCCTTCTTGTCGAGCTGAACTCGGAGGAGAGCCTCTATAGAAGCATAGGATTGAATTTTGTACCACCAGAACTTCGGGAAGATCTTGGCGAGATAGACGAGGCGAAGGATACTGATTTTTCAGATCTAATATCGATAGATGACGTAAGAGGGATGACACATTGCCACACGACATTTTCCGATGGAAGAGATAGCGTCGAGGAAATGGCTCGAGTTGCGGAAAGCATGGGAATGGAGTATCTCACGATCACGGATCACTCGCCGTTAGCTCATTATGCCGGTGGCGTGACTGTCGATGAACTGAAGAAACAATGGGAAGAGATCGACCGCGTTCAAGAGTCTGTGAATATCAGGCTTTTGAAAGGTACTGAATGCGATATTCTTGCTGATGGAAACCTCGATTATCCAGATGCAATTTTGGAGAAATTTGATGTAATCATCGCCAGCGTGCATTCTCGGTTTAAGCTCGATCGTGGCAAAATGACCAAGCGATTGTTGAATTGTATGCGCAACAAGCACTTCAAGATCTGGGGGCACCCGCTCGGGCGCCTTGTTCTCAGGCGTGAGCCGATTGATTGTGACGTGGAGAAAGTTTTAGAGGCCATCGCTGAGTCCAATGCTGCAGTCGAGATAAATAGCGATCCGCACAGGCTGGACTTAGAGCCGCGCTGGGCCAGGTATGCTCGACAGCTTGGTATAAAGTTCATCATATCTACCGATGCTCACGCGACTGGAGACTATCGCAATCTGAAGTATGGGGTGCATCAGGCGCGTCGAGCGGGTTTGCGAAAAGCTGATGTCCTGAATGCCCTATCTTTTCGCGAATTCAAGAATGCAGTTAAGCCACGCCCGTGAGTCGGCGGCTTGTTTTCAGGTTTCACTCAAGCCAACGAGAATATTTCTACGAACAATATGACTAAATGCTTCCGGTTGACCGCCCGTTTCTTGGGGTATGTCAGATTTATCAGCAAAATACCTACATCTGGAAAAACTCAATCTGCTATTTCGTCTATACAGCGGGAAGTGGTTACTAACATCACAACAGACGAATACTTCGCGAGACCCTGAGATCCCGTTTTACTAAAGCTGTACACCGATTAGGCGAGGCAGCCATGCTACCGAACGAAGACACCATTGCCGCGAAACCGGACCCTTATGTCGGCAAGGTTTTGGACAAATACAAGCTCATCGAGCGCTTGGGTGTCGGTGGTATGGGGTTGGTCTATCGGGCTGAACAAGCGCGTATCAAAAGGCAGGTTGCGATCAAGTTGCTGCCTTATACGCTCATCGCGGACGAGGTGAATGTCAAGCGTATTAAGCGAGAAGCCACCGCGATGGGTAAGCTCAGGCACCCCAACATTGCCACCATATTCGATATCTGCTACTCGGAGGAAGGGCAGCCGTTTATAGCAATGGAGCTGATTGATGGAAGCAGCCTACGCACATTGTTGGACCAAAGCAAGCGGTTGGATGTTCAAAGAGCTTTGAAGATATTTGCGCAAGTCGCTGATGCGATGGAGTTCGCGCACAAGCATGGCATTATTCATCGCGACCTCAAGCCTGACAACATAATGTTGGATTGCGGGCATACGGACGATTTCGTGAAAGTCTTAGACTTCGGAATCGCGAAATCTGCAGACAACGTCGCTTCTGTCGGGCAGTCGCTCACTGCCCCCGGGATGATCGTGGGGAGCCCGCTATACATGAGTCCGGAGCAGTGTCTTGGGCAGAAGCTCGACCCGAAGTCGGATATCTACTCGCTCGGCATAGTCATGTACCAGGCGCTGACTGGAGAGATCCCGTATAGAGGTGCGACTGTGTATGAGACGATCGGTAAGAAGACGACAGAGGCGCCTACGCCGTTCCCTCCGGAGCTAGAGCTCGATCGCGATCTGGAAGCCTTGACACTGGCTTGTATTGCACCGATGCGGAATGACAGACCAGCGTCCATGAGTGAAGTCAAAGATCGACTTGTTGCTCTCGCGCTTTCGCCCTCGCCGTGGGATTACAAGACGCAAGAGAACCTGGCCTCGCCTGATCCAAGCGCAATTAGCAGCGAAATCGATCTTTCCGATGCAATTGGTGTCAAGGCGGTGACTGCTCTTGGGTCGGCAGTTGTTTCAATAAGTACAGAAGCGGTTATAAGCGCAGTCGGGGTCTCGCGTCCAGAGCCTTCTCGAGGGTTCAGTCCCAATCGAAAAATACTGTCGATTTGCGCCGGGGTCGTGATTATCCTCGGGTGTTTGCTCGCTACAGTTCCGAAGCCTCAGGCGACGACTCCGGTGAAGACTGGCTCTGCCGTTCGAGCCGTGGGCGGAGAGAGCAACGCGCCAGTTTCTGCTATCGATGCGGGTTCTTCTGGTGTGGCGGAACAATCGCAGAAGGTTTTACCGATAAAAGGACACCTGGGTTTTGAAAATAAAGGCACTTCTGAACCATCTCAGAGAGCTGTGGCGCCTCCGCAACCAGCGCAAAGGATGATTTCAACGTCCCCAGCAAAGAGCGGTAATAGAAAAGCGGCACGGATGGCTGCAAAGAGAAAGAAGGGGTCTACCGTTCGAGAGGCTGATATTGGCAACACGGTGCACAGAAGAGGTCCGAGCGCCCTCAAGCGGCTGTGGCGTGAGGTTCGCCGGCATCTGGACTAGTTGCGGCACGTCGAATTGCAAGAGCCAGATGATTCAGCGAAGAAACATTGGCGGCGACATCGATATGCAGCGCTTGCAGAACTTGCAGAAGCATGTCAATCGCGAACATAGTCGCGGGCAGAGCGACCTGAGCCCGTATAACGGCGCTAGGAACTATTACGGCAACTGACAGCTTCCTTGCCAGATCTTTGGAGATTTACGAATAGACATACCGTGAGGGTGATTGAGTGATTTATGGAAACTGCTCATGTCGTCTCTCCACCTTCCCCACCTTCTCCTCCTGGCTGGTCCGCCTGCATGGTTGCTTGCCGCCCGGACAGGCGTTCCTGAGGGAATGAAGCGAAGAATGGTTCGTGAAACGGAGCGCCGTCTCGCGGGTACCAAGCAAGTTCGACTCGTTCCGCCTTGCAATGGAACTCCTACGGTGGCGGGATTTGGCTTTTCATCGCTTGGTAATTTCGATTGAAAATGATTTTCAGTTGTAAGAGCGGGCACTAACGTGAGAAATAATTTCAGATACAGTTGGACTTAAACAGCCCGAAACGTTTGAATGACAAGTGCTTGCGGTACTAGGGTGTAGTACCAATTCAAGCTGTTTCCAGGAATCCCGAACACCTCACGATACTCGTCTGTAACACCATCTCACGCCAGTTATGAGTTGCCTGTGGGCTTGAGTGTGAGAAACAGCTTCTTTGTGCGAGCAGCCGGATTGATGAACTGGGCCGTACGAGGTACTCAGCTGTCGGCTTCCTAGGCTTTTGTTGGTGTCTCTTCTCGAGTACTTGCAGCAGTCTTCCGTGAGCCGTGGTAGTTCGGTCATCGGCGGCCCCTTTGGTGTCGCAGCTGACGCAAGAGATACCTCGACAGGCTCGAGTGTGTGGTGAACAACGCTTTTGTGGCTGTCCGCTTGTCCGGACGGCTTTGACCATCTGTCTTCGCGCTTAATGCGCACCTAAACAATCGGAGGATCGCCATGGAACTCATTGTTCTATGCCTAACCGCGCTGACCCTTGGGCTTCGGCACGGTCTCGATTTCGATCACATTGCAGCAATGTTGGACATGGCGGGCGCTTCCGTGAAAGACGCTCCCAGCGAAACGAGCCGTTGGACTCGGATTCGGCAGACGATCAAGCTGCCGGCGCTGTATGTTCTCGGCCATGCCGTGATGATTCTTGTACTTGGAGTGGCTGCTCTCCTGTTCGGGGCGGTCGTTCCGGAGTGGGTTGACACCGTAATGGAGCGGATCCTCGGTATCACGCTGCTCCTGCTGTCGGGCTACCTCATCTACTCGCTGACGACCGTGTTCTCCAACGGTGGTGAACTGAAGCTGAGAAGCCGATGGATGGTTGTCTTCGCGTCAATCAGCAAGGCCTGGCACTGGCTAAAGTCCAAAGTCGTCCCGAACCATCACCATCATCACGATAAGCCTGCGGATGGCTCGTGGGATGCGAAGGGCTCGTTCTGGATCGGCATGATTCACGGATTCGGGGCCGAAACGGGGACTCAGGTCCTGTTGTTCGCGTCCGTTCTTGGTACAGGAAGTGGATCCGTGGGCATTCTTCTGCTCCTGTCCTTCATCGTCGGGATGGCGATATCTACCTTGACGATAGCGCTTGCGGTGTCGGCTGGACTAACGTCCTCCGTCTACTTCAAGCCGGCGCTCCTCGTTCTTGGTATTCTCGCGGCCATCTTCAGCCTAGTCGTGGGGCTGTACTTCACGTTCGGTTGGTCGGAGCACCTTCCGACCTTTTGACCGAGCTGGAGACCACGCGTTTCAGTGGGGCGCAGCGAGAAAGCTGCGTCCCCACCCTTCCTTCGTCACCACTTCCGGAGGATTTTTTTGACCTCGGTTGTCAGGGTGGTGTGGCTGTGAGAGCTGTTGATGTCAGGGTGGAGCGGTTTGCGCAAGGCTTAAGCGCTCAATCTTAGAGACTTGCGAAGCCTTGCTAGGAAGCGCTTTACCTACCCCGAATATTTGCAAGATTAAGAACGTCACCTGATAAGCGCCTTAGTTTCAGTTGAAATTAGTGATATTAAGACTCTAGGTTTTACTGTTCCAAAGTCTTTTCCAGATCTCTGAGAAGCTTCATCCAGACAAAAGCACTTCATTCCTGATCGTCGCAAATTGACTACCCCTTCATCGTGGGTTGTTGGAGATTAGTCCGCGATGGACTGATTTCCAAGACCTCGTGCGCGGTCTCTCATGCCGCCGTACAGAGTCGGGAAGCTCTATGACCGAAATAATCAATGCCTTACCGGTGATCATCTCACTGGTGATTCTTGAGGGCCTCCTGTCGGTCGATAACGCCATGGTTATCGCCGCGATGGTGTCTCACTTGCCGGATAAGCAGCAGAAATGGGCTCTAAGAGCCGGTCTCATCGGAGCCTACGTGTTCCGAGGATTGACTTTGGCCTTCGTGACATTCTTGATTGCAAATCCGTGGATCAAGTTTATCGGCGCGGCCTACCTTGTTTACCTGATGTTCTCGCATCTTGGTCAACACGAGGAGAAGCAGGCGGGCGGTAAGAAAGGAGAGGAGGCGTCGGATCAGTCCTTCTGGGCCACTGTTATCAGTGTCGAGTTGGCAGATCTGGCATTCTCCATCGACAACGTTATCGCCGCAGTCGCTCTGAGCCCAAAGCTCTGGGTTGTCGTCGTCGGTGTTTTCATCGGTATCCTTGCGATGCGATTCGTCGCGGGCTTTTTCGTCGGACTGATGAAGAAGTATCCGATCCTCGAGTCAATCGCATACGTGCTGGTTGGAGCTGTCGGAATTCAGTTGTTTGCCGAAGAGCTGTTTCACTTCCATGTCTCAGAGCTTGGAAAACTGCTCGCCATCGGCGCAATCATTGCTTCCGGGCTGCTATACAGCAAATTCAGGATTCTGCAAATCATGTTCGGACCACTCCTTCGGTTCCTGTCTTACACGATGGGCATCGCCGCCCGATCGGTGCAAATGTTCTTCGCGCCTCTGACCTGGCTGTTTTCGCTCATCCTCAGGTTGTTCAAGCGCAACAAGAGCTCGACTCCTGCGGATGCTGATGAACAGCCTCAAGAAGACGACAGCGACGATGATGGCGACATCATCGACATGTCAGGAAAGTCGAAGTCCGACGACAGCATCTGGAACGTGAAGTCGGACGGAGCGAAGAAACCGGACGAGCCGGACGAGCTTCTGTAGCCGTCCGGCTCGTGGCTTTTGCATACGCCTCACGGCGCTCGGTACCTGGTGAAAACGCTCGTTTCCGGGGTCAACGGCGGTGAGATAGTATGCGCAGGAATATCGCAGGGTTGCTACGAAGCGCTCAGGCACGGCAAAGGCTGTGTCTGAGCGCTTTTCGATTTGACGAATCGTCAAATCATGCACCCTGCGCTGTTTTTGTGGATTTTTGTACTACTAAATAAACTAGTAAAAATTGCGATCGACGATCGATTGTAACGCGGCAGCGCTGGACGTGTGAACAGAGGGTTCTGACCGTTTCCTCAAGATCTCTGAAAAGAGCTCGCTCAACGACGACGTCAGAAGATAGGTATTAGTACTTCGATATAAAAATCGCTGGAAAAATATCTCGCATTGCTAATACCTCTCGAGAATATTGGCAGTTACGTATAAAAAACGAGATGAAAATATTCCTGATTGCTAATATCGCACAAGGAGCTCAGGCAGCTACCTTCGAAACCTGTTCCGCCGATCGCGAGGAACAGACTTGGAAGGTCCGCGAGTAAACCAATGTCGACTAGTTGACCAGTCATTCCTCGCAGGCCATAGTTTCAAGGCTGCTCAATCGTCGACGATTCGATCGACTGAGGAGCGCTAGTGCTTCGCGCCTATACTCAGGTTCTCGATAGTGACGGGCTCGATTTCATCGGCTGGTTTGTATCCGAAGATTTTGGAGTAGAAGTAAAACTCGGCTTCGATTGTGCGTTTGATGTTCTCTGCTTTTCGGAAGCCATGTTGTTCGCCTTCGTAGGCGATATACGCGACCGGCAGTCCTTTCTTCTTCAGGGCATTGACCATCGCCTCGGCTTGATTGGGCGGCACTACTGCATCCTCCAGTCCCTGGAAGAAGATCACGGGACAGTTGAGTTTGTCGGTGAAGTTGATCGGCGAACGGTCCAGATAAACCTGCTTCTGCTCTGGGTACGCACCCACGAGATAGTCTAGATATCGCGATTCGAACTTGTGCGTATCTCGGGCTAATGCTTCGATATCACCGATCCCGAAGTGGCTGGCTCCGGCTTTGAATTCGTCGAGGAAGGTTAAAGCGCATAATGTGGTGTAACCGCCAGCGCTACCGCCGGTGATGGCAAGGCGATTGCCGTCGACCAGTCCTTGCTTCACGAGATAGCGAGCCGCGTTGGCGCAATCGTTGACATCGACGATGCCCCACGAGAAGTCAAGTCGCTTGCGGTACTCGCGTCCGTACCCGGTGCTTCCTCCGTAGTTGACGTCGACAACCGCGAATCCTCTGCTCGTCCAGTATTGAATGCCAGGGCTGAGATTCGTTGATGTAGAGCCGGTCGGACCGCCATGACTCTTAACCAGAAGTGGTGGAAGTTCGTTGGCGGGTGCGGCGAAATCCTGATTGGCTGGCGGATAGTAGAAGGCGAATGCGTTGCCCCGATCGGTTGGGAATTCGATAACCTGCGGTGCAGACAGGTAGCCTGAGTCAATCTTCATTGAAGAGCTAGTTTTGATTGTGTGAAAGACTCGCGATTGGGTGTCGAACTCCACGATTGTGCCGACAGTAGAAGGACTGCCGGCGTGCAATGCCACCTTCGAGCCATTGGATACGATGCCGCTGAAGTCGCTGTACGACGAAGTTATCGACGACAGCTTGTACTTGGACGGTGCTGTCTCCTGGATAATTCCTAGATGCCAGTTGCCATGCAGGTTGTAGGTGCATACGATGCTGCTGTTATCGAGGAAGCTATAAGTCGACATTCCGAACACCCACAAGGGTAGCCCGAATTCAGCCTCCATCGGAGCTACTGAGACTACGTTGACGACTCCACCAAAGGTTTCTTGGGGCTCTGCAATTACGAATAGATTCCACCATCCCTTTGGTTCGTCAACAAAGTAGAGTTTGCCGTCGGGAGACCAGGTCGGTTGGAATACAGAGTCCGTCTTGCTTCCAGCGACAAGAATATCTTGAGCAATTAGTCCGTCGGCGCCCAGCTTTGCGATATGCAACTCCGTTCCGTCCCAGGGCATATTCGGGTGTTGCCAGCATATGTAGCTGAGAATGTCGGCGTCTGGATTGAGCCGGGGATATGCATAAAAATCATGACCCTCGGCGAGGACCTCTGGCTTAACAGCACCAGTATTGGTTTTAAAACTGATGGATACTATCTTGTTTTGCGGCTCTCTCGAAGCGTCCGTGTGGTCTTCCATAACACAGACCAGGCGTTCGCGCCGGCGATCGACAACCAGATCGGCAAAACGCATCTTGCTCTCGGCAGTGATCGCCTCCGGCTCTTTGCCTTCGGGCTTAACCCATACTCTCTGGTCTTTATAGTTGACGAAGAAAACAGCGCCGTTGTCGACGGTGAAGGCACCGCCGCCATATTCATGAACTAAAGTCCTGACGTTGAACGTGGAAGGCAGAGCATCTTCCATGTGACCATCGATTCGCCTCACCACGAGCGCCTGACGCCCACCCTCTTGCGGTCTGCCTTCGAGGAAGTAGAGGTTATCGCCGTCGTAGCAGAGCGCACCGAGACGAAGAGAGCTTGATGCGATTGCGTCCGCTCCGATTGGGGATTTCCAGGATCCGTAAGGTGCCTGCGTTTTGGAAGCGTTCATTCTCTTCATCCTCATCGTGATTTTCGATTTTTCAAAAACATGATGCGCACCGCGTTTGGCGCATTCCATCAAGCCTGATCCTCGTCGCGAGGCAAAGCGCGCTTGATCGACGTGAGCTTAGCAGACTTGAAGCCCCGGTACATGATCGCGCCGAGTAGCTTTCGCTGCGGTTTCGCTAGGGATCGAAGTCGAGCCCATTTTTTCTGATGGTGAAATTCACCACTGCCTGATCGAGCGTTAGCTTTCCGGATTTGAGCAGCTCGTGCATGATTGTAGCTGAGTCGATCAGCGCCTTGTCGTCAGCTCTTGATTGGCGCAGGAGATATCCTAGCAACTCGGTATTTTTGAAACTTAGTTTGATCGCCTCGCGCAGAAAATCTTTCGATACATCGCCTTCTCTTCGTGCATTTTTCATCACAACTGCGATGAGCTCTGGATCTCCCATCACCATCTTTACAATTATCTTCATCATGTCCTTGTTGAGATATCCGCTCAATCGCAGGAAATCGCAGAACGAAACCTGCTTCTGGAAGTCGGAAGTCCTCAAGCCGGTCTTTGCAAGCCCGTCTTCAGCGTCCAGACCGCTTTTGTCGATATGCTTTAGTGCGCTGGAGGCTCGATATACGCTCACGCCTCCGCTCCATACCATCTCCTGGAGGCGGAGCGCCGCAGTCAGCAGTTCATGCGAGATCCAGCCCATCTCGATCAGAACCTCGCCTACCATCTTGTCGTTGGCTTTTGCCATCTCGACGGCGGATTTGACGTCTGCCGCGCTCAGAAGCTGTGATGCGATCAAGAGCTCGCCGATGCGAACCCGCTTGTCGTCTTTGTCTCCATCTCGTCCTTCGAACGATATTTGTACCCGCTCCTTGCGCAGCTGCTCAACGGCGTTCGTGCGCTCAAGCCTTCCGCCGCGTACTTCGCGTTGCAGATTGAGGGCAAGATCCAGCGATGGCTCCGAAAGTTTGCTCAGCAGAACAAGCACTCGACCCAACGGCAAGCCGCTGCCGTCACTGGCTTTCAATGCGATGTCGACCTGAAGCGCGTTGAGATGTTCTGCGGAGAGCAAGAGCTCGCCGAGGCGTGTGCCGCGTGTAGCATATGCGTCGACGCCAAGAACTATGAGCGCGTCGGATAGAGTCCACTTCTTGCGGTGCACTACTCCCATCGCCTCGCGCGCCGACATAGGGTCGAGCAAGTTGTCCTTTATCATCGACTGCGCTTCGATGGCGGCGCGAATTACTTCGTTGGTTACGAAGTCCAGCATTACGAGACATTTTCCGAGCGGCAGTCCGGTGTGTTTTGACAAAACCAAGCCGCGCTTGATGTTATGCTCCGTCACAACGCCGAAAAAGGTTAATAGAGTTCCGAGTTTTAAGTCGTCCGGCTCGTCGGCCACGATTTTTGCCCCTGATGCGCTTGGCAAGCCGCCACTTGGATGCGATAACTGGATTTTACCAAAGTTATCGGGTCAACTGTTTAGTGTTGTTGCATCTATCCGCCATGTTATTACTTACATGGTAAGAAATAGGAATATATGCCACAATCTATGAGTTGCAAACAGTTGCTGGGTTGTCGATGTCGCGCAATAAGACAGTGCACATCAAGTATTTTGCTCTTCTTCGTGAAGAGCGCGGTTTGGCTGCGGAGAGCATAGACACCGAAGCCGACGATCTGGCGCAACTTTACGATGAAGTGCGGGCTCGGTATTCATTCTCGCTTCCGGTGGATCGCATGGCGGTGGCGGTTAACGATGAATTTGCGAATTGGAGCGATCGCGTCGAGGACCAAGCGGTCATAGTCTTCGTGCCGCCGGTCGCGGGTGGCTAGAGGTCGAAGTCATGTTTTCTCTGAGTGAGCAACCAATTGTTGAATTTGATTTGAAGCAATCCGTGCAAGATGTTCGGGCCGGTGCGATATGCGTCTTCGAAGGCCGCGTGCGCAATCACAACGATGGAAAAGCGGTGGAAAAGCTCTCATACGAAGCTTACGCCGAGCTGTGTGTCAATGAGGCAGCCAGGATTTTGGCAGAGACGAGAGACAACTTCGATGTGCTGCACATAGCAGTCTTGCATCGAGTAGGCGATCTGGCAATCAATGACGTGGCCGTATGTGTTGCCGTTTCCTCTGTTCATCGCGACGATGCCTTCAAGGCATGTCGCTATTTGATCGACGAGATCAAAGCAAGACTGCCGATTTGGAAGAGGGAAACATATGCAGATGGCAGCGTAGTCTGGGTGAACTGTCAATTTTGTGCGAATAACACGCACTCTAGTTATCAGTCGGTTGTCGCTCAACCACAGCGGAGTAACGTATGAACTCGCTTGTGGATAGCTTTGGTCGAGAGCATACCTATTTGCGGATCTCGGTCACTGATAAGTGCAACTTGCGGTGCTTCTACTGCATGCCCAAGGAAGGTATAGTCTGGAAGCGGCGCGAGGAGCTTCTGGAGTTCGAAGAAATTTTTCGAATTGCGAAAGTTTTCGTCGAACGAGGTATCGATAAAATTAGACTTACCGGTGGAGAGCCGCTGATGCGGCGAGATCTGCCGAGTCTCGCCAGGATGCTCAAGAGTTTGGGTGGATTGAAAACGCTGGCGATGACCACTAACGCTACCCTCTTGGCTGACTACGCGGATGAGCTAAAGGCAGCTGGTGTCAGTCATTTGAACATCAGCATCGACAGTCTTGATCGGATGCGATTCAAGGAGCTCACAGGACGTGATGATTTGAAGCGCGTTGTTGATGGTATCGAAGCCGCGCGCAGAGCTGGGTTTGCAAGCATTAAGTTGAACGTGGTTGCGATTGCTGGTGTCAACGAAGATGAGATTTTGGACTTTGTAGATCAGTTCAAGAATACGGAGATGAACGTTCGTTTCATCGAATTCATGCCATTTCGCGATAATGAATGGCAGATCGATCGCGTCCTCACGTACAAAGAGATGCGTGACAAGATCGAACAACGCTTCGAGCTTGTACCCCTTGCAGCCGAGCCATCCAGTGTGGCGAAAGACTTTGCTCTGAAAGGATACACCGGCACAGTGAGCTTCGTCACATCGATGTCCGAGAGCTTTTGCAGTACATGCAATCGGCTGCGGCTCACGGCAGACGGATCGATCAAATCCTGTCTCTTCTTTCCCGCTGAGATCAACATCAAGGACCGAGTTCGAAGTGGCGCGACCGACCAGGAGATCGCCGAGATGATTTCTTATGCCCTTCTGCGAAAGCCTGAGGCTCATCCGCCTGCGGAGGAGATCGCGGCGCAGCAAAACCGTACAATGATTGAAATCGGAGGATGAGATGCGCGATATTTCTCGCAAAGTAACCACTTTCAGGACCGCCGTGGCAAGAGCCACGCTGAAGGTAAGCCCCGACACAATCGTGCGAATCCGCAACAACGACGTCCCAAAAGGCGATCCGTTGCCGGTTGCCAAAGTGGCAGCCATACAAGCTGCGAAAAATACCAGCCAGATCATTCCGTATTGCCACCAGATTGCCCTGGAATTCGTCGGTGTCGAGTATCTGCTTGAAAAGGACACGATCTCGATTGAGACGACGGTGAAGGCGACGGAGCGAACCGGCGTTGAAATGGAGGCACTTACTGCAGCCTCGGTTGCCGCATTAACGATCTACGATATGTGCAAAATGTTCGACGAGAGTGCCGAGATTGAAAAGGTAACTCTTGTGAAGAAGACCGGTGGCAAGTCCGACTTCAAGCCAAAAGGCGATCGAAAGGCGAAGGCGGCTGTATATGTGATGTCCGATCGAATATCGGCAGGGACAGCCAAGGATCAGTCCGGGCAAATCATTGTCGATCGTCTCGGGGTGCATAACGTCGAAGTTGTGGAGTTCCGTACCATACCTGATGAGGAAGCCGAGATTGTTGAATCGGTCCGACATTCTGTCGACGAGCTGAAGGTCGATCTGGTAATAACCACTGGCGGTACCGGTCTGGGTCCGCGAGACTCTACTCCGGAGTCGCTTTCGCGTCTGATCGACAAGCCGTTGCCGGGCGTCTCCGAAGCCCTTCGAGCGTACGGTCAGGATCGCAATCCATACGCGATGCTATCGCGAGCAAATGCCGGTCTGCGAAAACAGTCAGTGATTGTCAGTCTGCCCGGATCCAAGGGTGGCGTCGAAGACGGTCTTGACGTATTGCTTCCCGCGATTCTTCACGCAATTCCCATGGTAGAAGGCAAATGCCACGACAAGCAAAAGCAGGCAGCCAAAGCCGCGATTCATGTTGGCGAGGACAAATGACGACACAATGTCCATCAGCGGGATTGCTCACGTACGATCAAGCGCTCGAAAAGGTTCTAGATACAACACGTCCACTCGCACAGGAAGAGGTCGCACTGGGCGAAATTCTTGATCGATTCTTGGCACAGGATGTGGTGGCGCAGTTTGATTTGCCCCGTTTCGACAACTCCGCCGTTGATGGCTTCGGTGTGCGGAGTGAGGATGTCGAGTCTGCTTCAGAATCCAACCCAGTCAAGTTGGCTCTGAAAACAACCATACATGCAGGCAACTCCGGCGATATCGCTCCACTCGAAAAAGGTGAAACAGTCAAAATTCTGACTGGTGCTCCTGTGCCACCATCGGTAGAGGCAGTTATCATGCGCGAATATTGCCGCGAAGTTGACGGATACGTTTTTGTCGAGACAGCTGCATCCCTGGGTGAGAATATTAGGCGCCGAGGCGATGAGGTTCGAACGGGTGACCATGTACTTCCGTCCGGACTTCAGGTGACACCGCCTGTAGTAGGACTGTTGGCTGGATTCGGCTATGCCAAGTTCGCTGTCAGCAGGCAACCGCGTGTTGCAATAGTTGTGACTGGAGACGAACTAGTTAAGCCTGGCGGTACCCTGGCGAGCGGCCAGATCTTCGAATCGAACTCCTATGCTCTTGTCGCAGCTGTAAAGGCGCTTGGCTTGTCGGACTGTCGAGCTATTCACGCTCTGGACACTCGGGAGGCTGTATTGGAGGCCTTCACGGAAGCTCTCGAGCATGCAGATGTCGTTGTATCCGCTGGTGGAGTCTCAGTTGGCGAGCACGACTTTGTAAAAACGGTTCTGGAAGAGGACTTGAAGGTCAATACTGTTTTCTGGAGAGTGGCTATCAAACCAGGAAAACCGGTCTATTTCGGGTATCAGAATTCAAGCGGCGATGCAAAGGGACGAAAGCTGGTGTTTGGTCTACCTGGCAACCCGGTGAGCGCACTGGTCACGTTCAACCTTTTTGTTAAGGCTGCGCTGCGAAAAATGCAAAGAGGCGCTGCGCAACCAGTGTCCGACGGTTGGCATGCGCTTGTGGCAGCCAATATGAAGAAGAAAGCAGGGAGAATGGATTTTGTTCGCGGTATACTAAGCTGTTCGCCTGAGGGGGCACTGAATGTGCTACCAACTCGCGGGCAGGACTCGCACATGCTAAGTGGTCTCGCAAAGGCAAATTGTTTGATTCAATTTGGAGCCGATGAGGAGAGCCTACTGCAAGGGCAATGCGTCAAGCTGGAGTGGCTTGACTGGCATTCTTGACGGAGGAGATGCTGATGGCATCTGAGAAATTTAGCGTTACGGTTGGTGATGGATTTTTCGATGCGTATCTGTCGCTTCCGCCTTCTGGGAGCGGTCCCGGTTTGTTGCTCATCCAGGAAATTTTCGGAGTCAACGAGCATATTCGCGCAGTCGCCGATCGCTGGGCAGAACTTGGTTTTGTTGTACTGGCTCCAGACCTGTTCTGGCGAATCAAGCCGGGTATCGAGCTTGGATACGAGGGCGCCGATTTCGATCAGGCTTTGAAGTATTTTGAGGCGTTCGACGAGACCAAAGGACTTCTGGACCTTAAGGAAGCCGCTACTGCCTTACGCGACCATAAGCGCTGCACCGGTCGAGTTGGCTCGATAGGGTTCTGTCTGGGCGGCAAATTGTCTTACAGGTTGGCAAGTCAGTTCAATCTAAACGCGGCAGTGTCGTACTATCCTGTTTTTCTCGAGCAGTTCCTCGAAGAATCCCAACGGATTCGCTGCGAGACGATTATCCATTTCGCTGAGCTCGATCAGTTTGTTTCCAAACCAACCTATGAGAAGATTGCGGCCGAGTTAACTCAAAAGAGTAACTTCCATCTTTATATGTATGAAGGTGTGGATCATGGCTTTAGCTGCGATGCGCGCTCTTCGTATAACGAAGAGGCCGCCAAGCTGGCTCACTCGCGCAGCGTCGAACTATTCAACAAGGCATTGCTCGGATGACCAGCATCGTATGTGGTGCCTGACCGGGCGGTTTTGATTTATCCGAATACTGCAGAATCGAGACCGTTGATTTTGGTGTTGAGGTAGTGAAATGAGATTTTTGCAGCGGCCGGGCCCGCTCGGTCTGTTGACATATTGGCGATAACCGGTCCAGATTTTCGAAACGCCCAAAAATTGGCGCTTAGTGTACTGCCAGGGAGACTAATAAAAAATGCGTGCGAAAGATGTCGTGTTAGGTGAGGCCGTAGGGTAAACTCTAAAATATCAATGGTCTATTTGAGGACATGTTTTTGGCCGTTATTGACATGGTATCGGCTTAAATCAGGAGGCTGGCGCGTGCCCACCGAAGAATATCCTCTCTTGACGCAGCTGCTTCTTGGCAGCGGGTTAGTGACGAGAGATGATTTCGAAGACTATAAGATGATCGCTCGCGATCTCAAAATTCCTGTCACGCAGGCAATTACCAACTCAGGTCTCATTAACGAAATGAATTTGAAGTTGGCCCAGCAAGCTGTCGAGCTCGTACAGCAGCAGCAGATAACCCCTGACATTGCGATCCGTGGTCTTCGTGTGGCTATGCAGAAGAATGTAGATCTTGGTCAAGCCATCAAGTCGGTCAAAGAGCTTCACCAGCGCACTCAAGTAGTCGTATCGGCCTCCAATGAGCTCACCGACCTACTGGTAGCAGCTACCATGATTACACAGGAGCAACTGGGTCCTTTGTTCGTGAAATCGCACGAGTCGGATCTCATGCTGGGGCAGTTATTGGTTCTTGAGGAGTTGGTCTCTACCGACGGACTTTTAGCGGCACTGCATGCGGTGCTAATGATGCGTGAGGCGGACCTGCCCTTGTCTGACGGGATCAAAGGTTTGGAACATGCGAATGCCCACCAAGTCTCTTTCGAGCAAGCGCTTTTCGAACTCGGACTTTTCAAACATCCAGACGCGAAGACCACGCGTGTTGGCGAGTTGTGTCTCATGTCGGGAATCATAACTCGCGAGATCCTGGCGGAATGTCTCGAGATCGAGCTGTTCAAGAAAAAGCAGTTTGGTCAGATACTCTTGGAGCGCGGTTTACTGAGCACCGATCAGCTTGAAGCTGCCATCCAATTGCAGTCTGCGATTTCCAACGATACGCTCAAGCCATTCCAGGCGGCAAAGGCGCTTCATGGAGTATGCAAAGAGAGTAAGAATGTTTATGCTGCGATGGCGGAGTTCCACACATCGAGAGGGCAGGAAGATAATGTACGGTTGGGCGACCTGATTGCGGAAGCCGGTATCTGTAACAAAGAGCGGATCGACGAGATCGCCGTAAGGACGGCAGACAGCGCTGTAAAGGTAGGAAGCGCTCTGTTGAAGGCAGGCATTCTTGATGAAAGCACTTTGTACTCTGCGTTACGCTTGCAGACATCTTTGCGCCTCGGCTACATGTCTCGAGAGAAGGCTATCGAGCTTTTGAAGTATTGCCACGACAACCATGCCACTGTAGAAAAAACCTTTCATGACAATCACACCTACGTGCCATCGCGCATGCAGTGGACCTGGGTTTGAATTGGTCGCGGTTTTGCACATTTGGGTTTTCTCCACGACTCGCCGATTGCATTTCGCTCTTCGGTTGATGGCATTTATTCAAACTCGGTGGAACCTGGTGTAGCAACCTGTAGCAGAGGTGTCGATTACGTTACGCTAGAGAGCGTGACACTCAGTAGACATCCCATTTGAAAAGATCTTGCCTTTCTATGATTGGAGTATCGAGAATCTCCAGCTTGGCGTTTTTAATCACAACTTTTTGTCTGGCAGCTTTTTTCTGGTTTGAAAACAGCAGATCGCCGTTGAAGGGGGTCACAATCGGCTGCACGTTGACTCCATTGTGCTCTAGCAGTAGTTTTGGGAAGGAGTCGATGATCGTAATGTGCTTCCATTTATTTTCAAGCGGGATGCATTCCGGCTGCCAGGAAGGTGTCCATACGTCGCCAATGCCTGTCTTGAACACGATATTCAGATTCGCATTTGCGCTATGCTTCTCCGCCTTCAGGTCGCATGTGAATCTGATCGGATGACTGCGAAGCAGCTCCTCGGGCACAGCAACCGGTTTGTCGGCTAAGTAGAAAGTGACGGGGTTGCCACCGTTGGCGGTGTGTTCGCCAGGTGATTGTTTGAAAATTTCCGTCGCCGATCTCGATTGATTCTGAGTGGCAGGCGAAGCAGCCGTTTGTTGCTTGGCTTTCGTTCTGTTCTTCAATAGCACGCGTATCCGATATCGACCGGTTTGCTTGCCGGGAGAGGGTGACAGATCTTTGCTGTCACGGTGCATTGCATCCTGATCGTGTAACTTTGACGCTATCGTCTTTCCGAGGACTTGAATCTGCTCAAATGGTCTGGGCTCCATTGGTTGTCGAA
The DNA here is from genome assembly GCA_019746975.1 of Candidatus Obscuribacterales bacterium. Classification (GTDB taxonomy): domain Bacteria; phylum Cyanobacteriota; class Vampirovibrionia; order Obscuribacterales; family Obscuribacteraceae; genus JADYXR01. The sequence continues at coordinate 70,686 of JAIERK010000089.1, read as the reverse complement.
AGTCGCAGCCCTCTACCGCGTAATTCCAGGACATCGAATTGATCGATGGAAGGGTGGTTGCACCATCCGCCTGACCCTGACTCTGATTTGAGATATCGCCATAGAGTGAAACGGGGTTGTTGGTATCCCGATTGCGAAGCTCTATCGTATTGTTTTTCCCGTCAGCGATAAGATTGGTGGGAAATGGAACTGCGAACCAATGGCGTGTAGAGCGGTAATCAGTGTCCATACATCCAGCCTGTATTGCTAGCGACCGCACGATCGATTCATTGTCTTTTTGCAGCATAGCGAGTGGAATCGCGTCGGATGTGAGCTCCGTTCCGTTGATGCTGACGTTGATTTGCGGAAGTGGAGACTCGCTGGACAGGTCACAGAGAATGTATCCCGTAGTTTGGAAAGGCGGATGTACGGCTGGAATGGAGATCGTCTGGCTGGCTGTCTGGTGCGTGATTGGGCACGACCACTCTGCCCATGCGCGGGAGCCGGTGATACTACCTGTGATACCGCAGATTGTGATAGCGAATCCGCTCAACGCAAGTGTCCAAAATGAAAGATTGCCTCTGTTGGGCTCTGGCTGGTCGTCTTGAGCCTCTAAGACCGCTCTAGTGCTGAAGTACCAAACCGCGGCCAGTCCGATCGTCGCGAGTGCGACGCACAACCATGGTACTAGCGGCATAATTGGACCAGGCGCGAAAGCAGCGAAGTTGGCTGCGAAGGACTTGAGTTCGCAACCGACTGCAGCAATCGCAGAAAAAGCGAGTAGCGTCCAGATGTATTTCATCCGGACCATGCCGTTTTTCTGCCACCACCAGACGGCTGCTGCAGACGCGGCCAGGATGACGAACGGGACGGCGGTGAATGCGTAGCGAGCCAGAGCTATGAAAGACAGGTACACGAAGTGCAGTCCGACAATGCCAGCCACCAGGCTGGTTGCCAGAAGCTGCTTTCGCTCGAGATTTTGGCGAGCGCGCGAGCATGCAATCAATCCCCAGCCCAACGCCATGAACAAGAGAAGCTGGTGCCAGACGTTCTGCGTGAGCGGGCCCAGTCCGAAGACTGAATATTTGCAATCATTCCATACTGCCGACCAGAGGCGCGCTACTTTCTTCATCTGCAAGAGAGCGAAATCAACCGGTTTTGTTTTCGCCTCCTCCACAATCATTGTGGTGGCTGCTTTCATGTCCTCAGGAAAGGCAAGTTTGTTTGGAAACGGTGTCCAGCCATCGATACTGGATAAATTGCCGGAGATCAGGTTGAACGCCGGCAATCTGTTGGTCGTTAGTCGGGCTTGTCCGAGGGCGCACTTCGTGTAGAGGAGCCACGGCGACACTGTAACCGAGAAGGCGATTATGAATGAAACTAGTGAAGGAGCGACTTTCAACAAGACGTTCTTAATCGACTCGCCTGGAGTTCGTCGCCAACCTACTAATATTGATACAGCCAGGATTGGGAGCAGAAGAGGGAATGCCGGTCGACTAAGTATTGTGGCACCGAATATGATGCCTGCCCATGTTGTCTGAAGCAAGCGTCCAGGAAGGGTCGCGCGAGGTGTGATCAGGGTTTTCCCAATATAGTATGTGGATGCAACCAGCATAAAGGTGCAGAATGTTTCACTCATACACCACTGTGTGTTGACTATAGCGGGTGGATACAGGGCATATGCGAGTCCAGCAACTATGCCTGCTGCATTCCCTAGGAGTAGGCTACCCAGAAGAAAGACACCAACGCAGGTCAAAGCGTCGAGAGCGGAGTTTGCTATGCTGACCCTTGAGGTGATGTTTTCGTATTGGGGCGTTTTGGGATCTAGTCCACATGCTGCTTCCACGGCGCTCAAATAGAGCGGAAACATCGGTCCGTCTGTCAGCAGCCTGTCGACAAGCTTGTCGGAATCAAAGGCGTGATAGATACCGCTGTATGTGCGGGCGTCCGCTTCAATGTCGGCAAGAAGCCCAGCCGGACTTGTGCTTCCTTTGACTGTGCGCAGAATGGCATTGCCGGAGCGCAGGTAGTTTTGCGCATCTTCGAGATACCAGACGCGATGTTCGAGGCTATTGTTATGCCAGAGACGGCAGGAGACAGCTACGGCGAAAATTGCCAGCGCGACAACTACCTTGTTGCCGGCGATTGAATGTATAAGGTTTTTCTTCGTGGACGATTCGGCAAGCTTGTCGCTCTTTGCCTCATCGACAACAACAGATATCGTCTTAACCATGGAATTGCCTTCAATATCGAGCGCTCGGACGAAGGCGGCCAATATCGCAGGCTGCCAAGAAATGATACTGGAGATCGAATCTTCAAACCCTAGAAGAACCTAATACTTACTTTGACAGGCTGTTCAGGTAGCCAAGTGAATCTGGCGTCGGTTGAGCGAATCGCTCTGGGAGTTGGTGTTTATAGGGTTTGAAACTAATCTCACTTGCAATGCTCATTGTTTTCAAAATACAACAGTAAACTCCAGTTAAGTAGAATTTGGCTCACGCAGAGGGAGGGCAGCCATAGTACATTGGTGCGATTTGTACCCTGGGCATAAGCCAATCGACAAAACGTGAAGGTCCATCTTCTAAGCCCGAAAATCAGCAATACGCTGGGGAAATCGGCACCATTACTAGTATTTGTGCTTGCGTTGACGATCCGGCTCTTCTACGACCTGGTCATCAACCAGCATAGATTGGCAAGCTTTGGAGATGGCTACTTTTATCTAAAAACGGGGCAGGAGCTCGCCAAGGCAATGACACAGGCGACCGGGCTGACAGATTTTCTTGCCAAACTGACTGTGCATACCTCTTCTGTTGCTGGGGCAGTCTCGACATTCGGCTCGGGGGCGCTTGCAGATCGACTGTTGTTGGACGGACCTGTGTTCACGACATATCTTGCGATTGTGCAAATCGTCGCCGGCATCGTCAACTCCACTGACTTTGCGCACAATTCGAACACATATTCTGTTGCTAATTCCGTCGTAGACTCGTTGTCCTGCGTATTGGTCTACTTTTGCGGGCGCTGGGCATTCAATGTCAGAGCCGGCTTGCTGGGCGCCTTCCTTCTGGCTTTGTATCCGGCTTCCGTTTTAAACACACGACTCTGTTATAGCGAGCTTTTTACCTATTTTCTGCTGCTAGTCTGGTCCGTCTTGACGCTCGACCTGATGAGGAACGGCGAGGCAGCGCGACGTCGAAGTCTGTTCGTTGCGCTTTTCTGGGGTGTCCTCTCATTTGTCGTGATTCTTGCCAAGTCCATATTTCTGCCACTGCCGGTGGTGGGTCTTTCAATAATGATTGTCGGTTGGTTGCGCAATCCGCAGGGCAAATCGACTATCTTACCGAGATTGGCAGCTATGGCAGGCGGTACTGTCGTTGTTATGGCGCCGTGGTTGTGGTTTACCCACGAGATTACCGGGAAGTATACACCCTGGGTCAACAGGGCGCCGGGTTACAATTTATTCGTCGGTAATCAGCTTTACTCGGATGGATGGCGGACCTGGCCTGCTCAAGAAGGCATCCCGAACGAAACCAGTCAGGCACTGCAGTCAGTATCACGTAACTTTTCGACGAATCCGATGAAGTTCGTCGCGCTTCAGCTTAGAAAGGTTGCTCGGCTCTGGGCTGGAGTTTGGAACGACTTCCAGCATAAGTATTACGGATTCGGCTGGCAACTTCAGAATATTTTTCACGACTTAATCATAACATTTGCCTTTATCGGCTTCTTGATTGGATGTTGCAAGAATGAGGCGTCCGGCGGTGTCGCGCGCCGGGCATCGATACTTTTCGGATTCGTGGCTCTCTACCACTCCGTGTACGCCTGCTTCGAGCCGGTTGCTCGCTATGCCATCTCCGCCATGCCCTTCGTTTGCCTTCTGAGTGGGCAGGCGCTGTCTGTTATTGAAAAGCCTCGGTTAAATAGACTGTTCTTGAGAGTGATGTTTTTTGCCGTGCTTTTATTTGCTTTGCTCAATTCGCACTTTAGCTTCATCCCGATTTTCCTAGGGGCATTCCCGCAACTGCCTTTGCTGACTGCTGTGTTGGATGGAGTAATCTGGGTGGCCTTCTGGTCTCTGCTCTCGCTCTCGTGCTGTCAGTTGTTGGATGAAACCAAAGATAGTCCTAACATTGAAAAACCAAGCAAAGTTGCAGCGCATCGATTCTTCCTCGACCGGTCATTTACTTGGGGGACTGCTGGGGTTTTGATTGTTATAACGATTTGCTCGTTGGCTTTTGATCCGGCACGGACGGAATGGTACACGGATTTTTCGAACAAGGATGATGTGTTGAAAGTGACACAGACTCTGCCTGCGCGACCGTCTGGAATTACAGCGGAGACCAGCTTTGTTCTGATAGATTTGCAGAGCAAAAGACCTACTCCTGAGGTCGAACTGGAAGTTAACGGAAAGCGTTCTGCTCCTCCTGTGCCAGTATTGGAGCTTATGCAGGATCGTAAGGATGCGGCGGAAATATTTGCTTTGCAGGCTCAGGCGATGACGGTTGATCCTCGAACTTTCCGCCATTGGTGGGCGTTTCCTCTGGCTACAAATGTGTTGAAGTTCGACTCCGAAAATGAGATCTCGGTTCGATTAAAGGCGGGTGGCCACGTCAATAGTGGCGCCCCGGTGGCTATCTTCGGGGATTTCACATCGGTTACTGAATCCAGTCCGATCTGTCTTCCGTCAATCAATAAATTTTCCTGGGTGAAAGGATTCGTGACGATCGATCGACGAGATCCTCGACCCTATGAGGTTATGAGCGTGCGCAGTCGGCAGACTTTCTGCAGTTTTAACGGTTCGTCGGACGATTTATCCAGATGCATGGGAAGACAGCTTGGACGACTCCGGGTGCTGTTTTACGTACCTGCGAGCACTGAAGGTGAATCAGCCAAGAAGTGGACGGACGCCGCTTTGTCGCCGGAGGTCGTCTTTCAGAAAATGGACGAGCGTTTAATCGTTGGCGGGGATCCAGCGACCATGACCTTAACCTGGCCGGGCATCAATTTCCCCATCTCCTCGGAGGGAAGGAATTTTTACGAACTGCGTTGTCAGTTAAAGCCAGTCAAAAATCGCACTATTGGTAGTATCACTGTCTCATTCCAGTCGCCGAATAAGCCTGAAAAATTTTCATCACCCTGGTGCCCCATGGCTCTTAACCTGGCGTCGGACGATTGGCAGCACTACTCTTTTGTCGATCGAATCCCAGATGAAGTGGGGTCGCAGGAGTTGACAGCAGCGATCTCGATAGCGCCATTTCCAGCCGATCGGCTGTTCCTTCACCGGAAGGAGGCTTTGAGAGATTCAGTAAAAGTTCGCAATGTCGAACTCACCAGATTCACACTTCCTGAGCCGAAGATTTCGACTATAGATGGAGAGCGACTGTACTGAGAAGTGCACAGAGCCGCGGTGAGAGTCGTGAGCACCACAGGTGGTGTTAGCGCCAATCTGAATGTTTTTCCTTGTCTCTGTTTTGCTTGCCAGAACGCGGGAATCAGCAGGTATATTTTTCCTACACCAAGCTGCTCGATGATGCAAATATTCGAAAAAAAAACGCAGCGACTGCGAGCCGCTGCGTTTTAGATGATTGACTTTGTTGACGTCGTCTATGGCGAGACGTCAACAGATTTTATGTCGTTGTCGACTTGATTACGCAGATCGCCGTAGGGCGTTTGACGCGCAACACGAGTGATTCATACACGCGGAAGCGATAGTTCATGTCGCTGGGTCCGAGGTATGCAATTGCCAGATCTTCGGCAACTGCGATGTCGAAGTTCTGCGACCCGGTCGAGAGCAATGCTGCCGTGCCTGGTGGGACCTGCGGGCTCCAGACTACGCCGTCTGAGCAGAGTTTGCTTAGCTGTTCGAGTTCCAGTACGGGCGATTCCTTAACGGGCTTGAGCAGCTGCTCGTACATGTCTACCGAGGTGAGAAGAACGTACGGAAAGTGATGGTTGGCATCGAGCAATTTCTTGAGCGCTGCATAGACATCCTTGACGGGATCTCCAGCCGTGCTCCAGTCGCCGCCTTTGACGCTCAGCGAACCAGGGCAATTGAGCAAACCGTGGATGCCGAGATCTTTGTTGCCGTTGAAAATCAAATCGTCTTCAGCATCGCCGACCTGGTGTGCAGCTCTGACTGCATTAGCGACATCTAGTGGAACTCTAGAATCTTGGCTCCACTTTACGTCTCTCCAGTGGAGAATGAAGTCTTTGTAGATCAAAGGAATGCGGACGTAAGTTTCTTTCTCGTGCGCGCCGATTGGATGTGGATCGGGCTTGCCTTCGAGATCGATTTCAGCGGGCTCGTCCTTCTTGATTGTTTCGAGTGATACGGTCTCGACGCCTGCACCAAGTGGTCCAAACAAAGCCATGAGTTTGCGAGCCACCACGGTCCTACGGACCTCCTTGATGGCGGCTTGGAGCATGCCCTCTGCTTGTTCTGGACTAAGTGGTAGATCAGTTAGTCTCTGATGAGTTTTCCACACAATTAACCTCCTTGGTTCCACATTGGACCTACTGTCCATCCTCGAGTTTCAGGCTCGTTAGAGGGCGAGTCGGTTGATGATTTCTGGTATCCGCTTCCGTGATGAGCCGAATGGCTCTGATGTGATTCCTGTGATTTGTGACTCTGGGCGCCATGCGAATGACCGCCATGAGATTGCTTTTGACCGTGCGCTTCGTGCGAACGTTGCTGCTTCGCGCCTTGTCCATGGGAGTGCCCGCCGTGCGAGAGCTCACTACCGCGTGCTGCGTGCCCATGCTGCTGTTGTGCACCATGATGACCCTGTCCGCCATGCCCTTGATGCTGGTGGGCGCCGGCACCGTGCTCGGTGCCCTTGGCTGGTGGAGGCGAGCCTGCTTCTACGTGACCACTTGGGGTACCTAGTAAGTCCTTTTGCCACTCTTCATGTTCTTCAATAAAATGGTGAAGAAGTTCTTGCTTCAAATCAGTTGGCATCGTGCCTTCGCCCATGATCTTCTGGAGAATATAGCTATGGTCCAGCAGCTTCTGTGTGAGTGCGGATGGATTGGTGCCGTGCAATTGGTGAAGCTTCGCGGTATTCTCACGTTCTTCAAGAATAATGTGATCGATGAGTCGTGATTTTAGTTCACTGTTGAGTCCTGTTTCGCTCAAAAAACGATGAAAGGTCTCGGTGTGGTCGGCAATGTTATGCAAAATTTCTGCAACGTCAGTCACGGCACACTCCTTTGATGCTCTGGCCCGGCAGCCGCTGACAACAGCGAACGCGTGTCGGCATCGATGCAACAATCTTACGTCAGGAGCCAATATTGTATTACCAAATGGGACCCGCGGAAAATACACTCAAATTGGCATCAGATGGGCGTTCTCAATAGTGATGAGAATCGTTCGCGCAAATGCGATTGAATCACAAGAGGCGGATTTCGTTCACTAGATGGGCTTTTCGACATTACAGACGGGTCGGTGCAGATTATGAATTGCGAAAGGACTTTATAAAAATTGCGCGATTTGAGATCCGTTCGTTAAGCACTTCCATCTTGACGTCGTGTACTTTTATCGGAAGCCGTGAAGCGGCTGCAAAGCAGTGGGCTTATAAACGCGCTATCGGGGAACAATGAAGTGACGATTGCCCAGCCGGGAGGAGTTGACCGTGAACGATAAAGACGATGATTTTCAGAATGCCTGGTTCTCTCAATCTTCTGTGACTACAACTGGAAGCTTTCAAAAAGCTTCGCCAGTTCGGCAGAATATGGAGCAGATCAAGAAGTATGCATATGAGTCATTCGACCGGTTGGACGCCAACGGCAACGGTTTTATCGAGACCAACGAGCTCAGCGCAGCGATGAACGACGCGAGCACTCCGATGCGGGACAAGTCATACATTCATTTTCTTCTTTCCAATCAGGCAGAGATAGCCAACTCCGCCCACGAAGGTGATCCCGATCATAAAGACGGAATCTCGCGTGTGGACCTCGAGCTATATTTCAGACTAGTCCTCAGTCGGATAAAGTAGTGTCAACTGCTGAATGGCGCATGAAAAGCACTTGTGGCATCAGTACTCGCCCTGGCGTTTTCTTCGAGCAACTATAGTCCAGCGACATTTGCTTTCGATTCCGATTTGCCCATATAGATGTTCCGATTATTCACACCGATGCAAAGACGACTTGCGGTTACTACTGGCATCTCGCTTGCGTTAGCATTCGGAATATTCTTTCGTCTATGGGATTTAAATCGCGCAGTCGTCTGGGGTGATGAAGCCATGACGCTCATGTGGCTGTCAGGGCATTCATTTAAGGAGGCATATTGGGCGGCGTCAGATCGGATACTAACCTTGCAAGAACTAAACAAGATCGAGCAAAGACCTCGAAAAGCGACGACGATGGCAAGCGTTCTAACCGCGCTGGAAGACTGCAAGCTCTATCGTCCCATGCTCTATGTCACGCTGTTCTATTGGGGAAAATTATTCGGCTACGATATCGGTCGATTGCGAATGTGCATGGCTGTAATCGGACTGTTTGCGGTTGGAGCAGCTTATTGGCTAGGACTCGAGTTGTTTCGAGCTCGATGCCCAGCGCTACTCGTAACCGCTTTTTTTCTTGTGTCACCACTGGCAGTGCACTTTTCGCGAGAACTTCGGGAAGCTTCTTTTGTAATTTTCTTCACGCTGTTGTCGTCGGCATCGTTCCTCTTCGCGTATCGAAGTAGACAAATTCGCTACTGGATGCTGTATTCGCTAATTACAGGTTGTGGCTTCTACGCATCACTTTCCATCGGTCCGATCTTCATGGTACACATCGCTTATGCAATTGTCAGGGAAAAACCATGGCGGGGGCGGCTAACGAGAGCTTTGTGCGCAGCGCTTTTGGCATCGCTATTGGCATTACTGATAGCTTCGCCGACCATATTTGACTATCTGTTTCACTATCGCGAGGCAATGAAGTGGCTCCGTTGGACCCAGATGCCGCATATGGTTTGGAGCTTTAATGACTGGATTACAAATTTCGGGCTGCCATTTCTCTTCCAAAGTAGTTATTTATTCGATCCGATCAGTCTGCAGATTTTTTCGTTATGTTGTTTGATGTTTTCCGCGACGTTGTTTTCAGCGCTTTGCGTTTATCGCTTTAACAGGCAAGCATTCATTTACCTGGGTTTGATCTGTGGATTGCATTTCTGTCTGTTTCTCTTACCTGTCGCAAAAATCTTGTCTGTTGTGCCTAGATACAACCTTCAGTTCTTAATTGCGCAGATATTCTTTGTAACTTTTGCCTGCTGGCATTACGGAAGAAGTGCGACCGCCTGGAAAAGGAAGACCGCTTATCTGGCTGCGGGCTTTCTATTTGTGTGCTGCGTCTCGGGTTCAATTTACGAAACTTACGATCAAGAACGCAGTACGTTCGGACCGAAGCAGATGGCTCTCATTCGAATATTAGGTAAAGATCCCAGTACACTTATTGTCTCAACAGACGCGCAACGACACAATCTGATCTGTTTGCGAGGACTGAGCCATCGCTATCGACTCAGAAAAAATCGCATCCTATGGTTGTCAAAACCGGACAATTTGAATCGCCTCTTGCCACCGGGTACGGTGAGGTTTTATCTTCTCAATCCTCCGGAACGACTGCTGGCGTGCGCCAGGGACGGGCTCCACTATAATTCGCAAAGAGTCAATGACTGGTTGGTCTTGATGACAAAGGAGTAGGCGCTGCGTGCACATACTGCTACGGTTGAGAGCAGAGCACTCGCTCTTGATCGCTTAGCTTTTCCCGATTAGCTTTGCCCGCAGCGAAAGGAATGTTATTGTCGATGCTATGCGGATTTTTGCTCGTTCGGTTGATCCGAATCATCCGGATTCGGATCTCTATTCGGGTTGAGTGGCACCACATTTGATGGCAATCTATTTGTGCGACCTTCGTAAGTCGGCAATAGCTCTGGGCACGCTTTAGGCATCAAATCCGGGAAACCTGCGGGCAAGAGAACTTGATTATCTTCGAGCCCATACGTGTGTTGCTCTACTTCGAGCTTACAGTTGTGATGAGGCTTTCGATGTTTTCTCTCGTCTACAGCGGCGCGTTGCACACCATACTTGGAGCGGATAAGATACATGTGACAATCGTGCGCGGCATGCTTGTAATTGCCCCAGGTGGACGGTTTCACCTTCTGCGGGCGAGGTTCTTTAACGAATGCGAGCCAGTATGCCGCGAACAGAATTCCAATTTCTGCGAGGACTATTAATAGTATTAGCATGGTTTGACCTTCAGCGGTCCTCAAGACGATGCATTGGCAGCGGCTTTTCGTTCGTCTTTCACTGTAATTGCTACCAAGCAGAGAGCCAACTTCATCGACAGGAATAAGTTATCGTTGTTCCGTTTAAGGACGGGTTAAGAATTTCGTGGCAATTGCGTTTTCGTGAATCGCTATATCTGTGGCTCAAACGTGGTTTGCTATGGAGCTTTGCGGAAATTGACATGGGGTCGATATTGAATTAATAGCGTACAGCTTCTCGCGTTTTGTGATGATCGACTTCGGTCGAGCCTGCATACCACCGCCGCGACCAGAATTCAGAGTTCTCCGAATATGTTTGCAAAAGCCCTGCGCGACTCTGGAGAAGGTCTCCAAGCTTTCTAAGTTCCGCCGGATTGTTTCTGTCTCCGATTTTAATTGCGGAGTGCTGCTTGCCCTGAAGCATCGTCTCAGGCACTACCCTCCAGCGTTTACTGAACGCTCTGGCTGCATCTCTTGCGGTTGGTACAGTCGCTTTGTCGATAAATTTTTTGATTACCTGGGTTGATCAGTTGCTAAGCGGGGCACAAGGTATGTAACGTAAGGAGAATCGTAGCAATGCAGCTGAGCTTTGTGGCAATCATTTTCGCGATAGCAGCCGGATTCCTCTGGCATAGTCGAGTAGATATTTTGCTACTTATCGCTTGTCTTGCAGCCATCTGCTCTCCGATGTTCTTTTCTATCTGTCTGGTATTCGGCGTGAATGCTGTGTATGTGCGAGATCGCAAGACGCAGCAGTATGAAGTCGCTCGTTGGTGAATCGGTATTGTCTGGTATTTAACGCGAAGAGACGGTGTTAGATCCGTCTCTTCATAGTCTTTTCGTGTTTTAGCGATATTACTTTAGAGAGTTGAGCGCCACCGCACGTGGTTTCGTATGATAGCGATACTCTGAATTCCCGCCGTCCAATTGCATTACGACGGCTGAAGTTTTCAGCACTCTGTCTGCCAGTTTTCTCGCATCAACATGGTCTGAATTCATGATTGCATTTAACGCACCGATTGTGCCTACCGCCGATGGAATCGAAAAATCGCTCACGAATACTCTGTGGTTGTTTAACTCAATGTTGCGCATGGCCTTATGCATAACCGACTCAATCGGATTGACATCACTGAAGCCCTGCACGCTGCTATCGGTGACGGTGAGATGTCTTCCTGGAGACAGAGCGACGGTATTGCCTGCGATAGTGAGGCTGATGCTGCCCTTGTGGTGATCGTGTACGTCGTACACTGACAAATGATGTCCATCCACAACAACAACCGCCAGAGAGCCTTTTGCGAGGCTCACCGTGCCAAGTGGGGTTGTCACTGTTGTATCACTCGCGGGAGCGTAGAGCACGCAACCATTGTCGAGCGTCATGTTTGCCTGGTGGCTAACTTGCGTAAGACCGGCACTGCTAGTGCTTGTGGCAGATGCAGGCTTGAGCCCGACGACAAAGTCCATATCGGAGCAAACCGCTACATTCTTGTCTGTTTGCATTGGCGCATCGGTCATCATATACGAATCGTCAACGGTTACAGAAGTATTCTCTGTGACAATATCTTCGGTCGTAATTAAGTTGGAAAACTGGTTTGCAAGCACTGCTGTTGTGTCGATGTTCGCAACACCGGCTGGGAGTGTGGCTACAGGGAGCGTATTTAGTGCGGCGATGGGTTGACCGGCCAAGAGGATTGGATGCGGTTTTCTGTTGCTAGTTTCTGTTGCAAGGACAGTAGGAGCAGCCGGCGGATCCAGATCGATTGTGACGTCACCAGCGAAAGTCAAAGCGTCCTTACTGAGGTTGTTATTGATTATCATGAATGTGTTTTTGATGGTCCAATTGTTGATAGGGGATGGCTCATCAAATGTAATGAATGGCTTCTTTCCTTTTTGAGTGGCGAGAAATCCTGTCCCTTCATAGGTCAAGTTGATATTTTGGCTCGGCGATTTCTTGAGAGACTTAGGGCTCTTTCCGGTTGATGCACCGATATTGATTCTGAACGTGCCGGCGTTCGTGCCACCCGAAAAGGAATTGACGGTTATGATTGAACTTCCCGCCCCGAATACAATCTCAGGGGCCGAGCCTTGTTTCGCCAGCGCCTTGTACTGCTTCTTATCGATGCCGACTGCGTTTTGGATGAAGACATTGCCAAAGTTATCCACGGTGCCGTTTGCAGTTATCGATACGCCGGGATTGATTATCAGGTCTGCAAGACCGTTTTGAGCTCCTGCCAAAGAGATAACACCATCGGCGGTTACTGTTATGTCGCCGGCAACAGTTAGTTTCCCTTCGGTTTCTATGCGGAATGAATTAGTGGTGGTTGCTCCAAGAATTGTGACGTCCTGATTCCCCTGATTGTCCAAATTCGCAATACCAGCCGAAACTGTTAGTTGACTAAAGCCGCCGTTGATGACGAATTTATCATTGATCACGACTGGGAATAGTTGGAAGTTGCCGAAGTCCGCTCCGTTTAATCCAACTAAAGTCAGCTTGTCCGTACTGAATACATCGGCACTGATCTGATTATTTGTGATATTGGTGCCTGTGGTGATTGAGAGGTCGGTCGCTTTTAGTTGAGCGGCTCCGAGAATGCTATAGGTACCGTTGGTTTTGAGATCTAAGATTCCACCGCTGACGACACCGGTTACGGTGATGGTACCGTTGTTCAAAGTATTCGAGGGATTGAGAGTTGGACTGCCACCCTGAAGCTGACCGTTGGCAAGATAGGTCACCGCCCCGCTGGAGGTAGGCTGAGCGGAAGCTAGCAGTATATCGCCCACTCCCGTGCCGCCTGATCCGGAATCCGAATCGATTGAGCCGACGGTAATGGCGCCGCCTCCAAAAATTTTGACATTGCCGTTGTTTCCAGTGCCAAAACCGTCAGCGTTTATGTTACCTGCAGTGACTGCGCCACTTCCGATGCCGGAACCTGCAAATGCAGCCATGAGAATGTTGCCGGCGTTGTTGTTGCCTGACGTGGCATTTGTGTTGATTGTCATGCCGGTCAGGTTGATCAAGCCACCGGTAGCGGTGCCACCGTTAAAGGTCGTGTCGACAGCAGTCTGTGTTCCGGGCAGAGGACCTGAATCTGTACCGGCGGATGTGATATTGGCCCCAGCGATGATATTGAGAGGAAATCCGGAAGCGCTTGCACCGCCATTGTTGGTGCTTATTCGAAAACCATTGGTTCCCGTGATGTTACCGCCGGCTATGATTGTCAGATCGGCAGCGACATCCAAGTTGCCGTTGATCAAAATGTTGCCGACGTTCTTGAAAGTCGGATCGACCAGGCTGGTATTGCCAATAGAGAGTTTGTCGGAATTAGCCCCGAAGTGTACCGCGTAGCCTTCGCTTTCGACGTTGCCTGTCACATTACCGACATTGGCTTCAATCGTGCCATCTCCAGCGTTCAGTCCAAGAGTTCGGCTGAGGAAATCGCCGCCGGTGACGTAGGTGTTGGAGCTGCCGTTGTAACCGGAATGACGAACATTGATCGAACCGTTTTGCGCCACAACCGTACCACCGGCATTTTTGATTGTCAGATCGGCATCATGCGCGCCGTCTAGAGTGACATTGCCGTTGAGCGATTCTATCCGTCCTGTGTTGCTGATCGAGCTGCCGGCGATCAGAGTCAGTCCGCCTTTCGACGATATATCACCCTGGTTGGTTATGTTACCGTTGGCCTGCAGAGTGAGGTCGACTTCGGAGGTTATGTGTGCACCGGTGGCGTTGAGAATGTTATCTGCTCTGACGGCGCCTGCTCGCCCCCTCGCGTCACTATCATAGGTATGCACGGTGCCATAGTTGTTCAAGTCTCCAAGCAATCTGAAGTCTGAGCCGCGAGAAAAGTCACCATTGGCGGTGACGGTCGCAGGCACTACGAGATCGGAGGCTCTGAGGACGTCTTTACCAGAGGTTAGCGCGCTCAAGTCGACACTACCGCCAGTAGCCGCGCCATTGTTGGCGACCTCGATTGTCTGTCCGTTGCCGGCTAAGACTTGTTTGACCGCCACATACTCGGCGGCTGAGACCTGGCTACCCGCCGCGACAGTCTTCGATTCGCCTCCGAACGATATGGTTACCGGACCGTTCTTCAGCAGTTTTTCACCGAGTGTTATATTGCGTTCACCCGATGAGAGGTCGAGGTTGACCCCACGTGATAAGTTAGCGAGATTTCCTCGAGCGTTAATCTGAAAGGTGGCATTTCGAGCATCTAGCCGATTCAATCTGACATTATCAATGCTGTGCCGCGCATTGTGAACGGACGCTCCTGCTCCAGGTGGTATGACACCAATTGTGGTGCCTCCACCAGCGTTGCCGTTACGCATATGTTCGCGGAACATCCTTCGTACGGTTGAGCGGTCTAGTCCCGAATTGTTGGCTTTGAACTCACGAAATTCGTGTTGAGCAGCTTTAGCGCTTTGGGCAGAACCAAGCAATAGTGATGCCAGAATTGCTGCAGACCAGTTTTTAAAAAACGATTGTCTGCTTTTAACTGCTTTGTTGCTCATTCTCGATTCCTCTAGTGAGTAGCATGTGCATAAGTGAGGTCAGCCTCCAACGGATGGCAACTGACCCCTAGGCGCGTTGTACGCTACTGCCGGTTTCATTCCAATGATCTAATTCCGGACAATTGAGCGATCCAAAACAGGCTCGACAAAGCTGTCCGCATGACAACCTCTCGCAGCTGTGTACTTCTTCAACGCGCTTAGAATGCTAACACGCTAGTCAAGTTGTTTCTTTAAAAAGGAATCCTCCAGATACCCATTCCTGAAAGGTTCGGCACTGTTCGACCATAAATGCTTGGAGCGAAATCCTCGGCGAAGGTGTCTTTACGACCAACTAATTTGGTTTAATTGTCCAAATTCGAATAGCCAAGGCTGGTTTATAAACCTTAGTTATGAGATTCTCTCTAATTGGTTGGCAAAGCGGGAATAATGCGGTCGGTCGGCTCGAAAGAATAGAGCAGTTATAGGACATGTCGGGTTTTAAAGATTGGTTTTTGGCTGGTCTCAAACCAGGCGCCACGCAGGTTCATCATCAGGACCGCTGGTGGCGGGTTATGTGTCTGACTGGAGTGGATTACTTTTCCACCCTCGGTTACCAGCCTGGTATTGCTTTTTTGGCAGCTGGTGTATTGTCGCCGATCGCGACTATCATTCTTGTGCTCGTCACCTTGGTCGGTGCCTTGCCGGTCTACTGCATCGTTGCCAAAGAAAGCCCGTCTGGACAGGGCAGTGTCGCGATGCTGGAGAGGCTATTGCCGGGCTGGATGGGCAAAGCAATGGTGCTCGCGCTGCTCGGATTCGCGGCAACTGCTTTTATCATCACCATAACTCTGTCTGCTGCTGACGCCACAGCTCATATTGTTGAAAACCCGATCATTCCAGACACCTGGGGGCATCACCGCGTGGAGGTGACATTAGTGCTCATCGCCTTGCTGGGAGCGTTGTTTCTCAAGGGCTTCCAGGAGGCGATCGGACTTTCTGTCTTCATCGTGGTGATTTATCTGGTGCTCAGCGCTTGCATCTTGATCAACGGATTGCACCAGCTTTTGTTCGTACAGCCTCAACTCTGGTCTAACTGGAGTGATCAGGTCTTCAAGCAGTACAAGTCTATTGAGGTCATGATCGGTGTTTCGCTGTTGATGTTTCCAAAACTGGCGCTTGGATTATCCGGATTCGAAACGGGCGTAGCGGTATTACCCCTGGTGAAGGGTGATGTCGGTGATACTCCAGAAAATCCAGCAGGAAGGGTACGCAACGGGCAAAAGCTTCTCGCTGCTGCCGGTCTGATTATGAGTTTTTTCCTCATCCCCAGTAGTATCGTCACAACTTTGCTGATTCCAGCGCCGCTCTATCAGGTCGGTGGAGAGGCTAATGGACGTGCGCTGGCCTACCTCGCGCACACATACCTGGGCGATTGGTTCGGTACTGCATATGATGTCAGCACTATCTTGATACTCTGGTTCGCCGGGGCGTCTGCTATAGCTGGTTTGCTTAGTCTGGTGCCGAAATACCTGCCACGATACGGGATGGCACCAGGTTGGGCTGCTGCGATTCGCCCGTTGGTGGTCTTCTTCACCACCGTTGCTTTCGGGGTCACTATTCTTTTTGAAGCTGGTGTAGACGAACAGGCTGGCGCATACGCAACAGGTGTTCTCGTTCTTATCACATCGGCGGCCATCGCGGCTACAATCACGGTATGGCAGCAGCAACTGAGACGAAGGTACTATTTTCTTATCGTCAGCATCATCTTCGTTTATACCTCTTTTGCCAACATGTCGGAGCGCCCGGAAGGATTGCAAATCGCGATCTTCTTCATCTGCACTATACTGGTAGCGTCGGTGGTATCGCGTGCGTTGCGCGCTACGGAGCTGCGAGTTGAGAAAGTTCATTTCGATGCTAAGGCATTGTCTTTCATTGAGCAGGCACTGACCAGCCACTATGGCGAGATCAGGCTACTCGCCCACAAAGCCGGAATGAAGGATTTCAGAGATGACGAATTGCGATCGCGATTTGTGCACAGCATTCAGCAGCCGGAAGGAGAATTTATTTTCCTCGAGGTCAGGCTGTCGGATGCTTCGGAGTTTTCCGAAGACTTGCTGGAGGTAACCGGTCATGAGGAGAGCGGTTACAAGATCCTGCGATGCTCGAATCCGGCTGTCCCGAATGCCATCGCTGCAATTCTTCTAGAGATTCGCGATCGCACGAGGACAATTCCACATGCATACTTCGGATGGACACAAGGTCATCCGATTCAACACATGTTCAGGTATATTTTCCTTGGCGAAGGAGAGACTGCTACGCTCACGCGAGAGATACTGCGTGGCGCAGAACCGTATGAAGATAAACGACCGATTGTGCATGTCGCATAGCGGAAGGATCAATCTCAGGTAAAGAGCAACATGAGTAGCGACCAAAACGACAAAGAACGTCCCAAAGACCTTGCTGGTAAGCCAGAGGAAAGTCAATCCGATAAGACGGTGGCGCGGGAGTTGCCCCAGACAGTGGAATCGAAGGCGGCCAGTAACGCGGAGGAGCCGAGAGAGGCGAAGCCCGCTAGTGGCGATGTTGAAGCCCCGACAAAGCAGGCTGAGGCAAAAGTAAATGAACAGAGTGGTGATACCGTCAGCGGTGGTACTGAGTCGAAGGCTGCAGCGAACGGCGCTGCCTTAGTCCAGGAAAAAGCTGAAAGCTCTGACCCGAACAAGGATGCGAAGACTGGGGTCTCTAACCAAGCTTTCCAAAATTCCGGCGAGAACAAACAGGTGGCGTCCGGCACAAAGAGCGCAACCGGCAAAGCAGACACTGATGCGAAGCCCGAGCAATCAACCAGTGATAAGGTAAACGCTGGAAGTTCGAACTCGGACCCTGCGATAGGTAACAGTCAGGAAGATACAGATCCTCTACTCAGCGAAACCCGGGATGATGAATCTGTGCAACCAGACGCTCGCCCCTTCGACAGCACGGCGCCGAAGACTCCGGAAGAGAATACGTCTGGTGAGCGGATCAATCCGAAGGAGCCCGCGGCAAGCAGATCTGTTGAAAAAGAACCTGCCGGCGACGGCGCGAAAGAAGGCAGTGTGGGCCAAGCCGATCTACAATCGAGCAAACGAAGCCAGGATTCGATGAACTCTCGTCAAGGAGAAAGTCCGCAGTCGCATTCAGGCACAGCCTCGAAAGCCGCTCGTCAGGAAGAAGAACCTCGTCCTTCGCCGGATATTCAAGAACCGTCTAGCCGGTCCAGTTCCCAACCAATTTCGCCGGCCTCGATGCCTGGCTCAGCCAGCCAATCGCTTGGGATTCAACCTGCGGCTCGAATCGACGTTGCATCGCAATCTAATGGAGCCGTTCTTCCGAAAGTCGCACAACGCAACTCTTTGTCGGGTATTCCTCCGGTAGTTCCGAAGCCGGCACCCCCCGAGCAGCAATTGCAATCAAGCGTTTCACCTTCTCCTTCGGCTCCTGCTTCTACTCCTGCATCCGCATCCGCATCCGCACCTGCACCTGCGTCTCCGTCTGCGCCGAAACCTACGGCGCGACAGCCAGCACGAAACGACGCTCTTGAGCTACCGCAGACGATAGGCGAACGCCTCAAGCTAATAAAAGATCGTGCCTTCGAAGCGACTCTCGAGCCTAGCCCGCTTTCAAAACCGATTCATCCTTCACTGGATGAAACTTCGACCCATCTTGTAATCGAATCCGTTCGAAACCTTCTTATAGCAAAGGAAGAGTTCCTCGGGCGAGAAGAGCTGATGCGAGCCTCTCGCGAACTAGCTAGAGTTGTTCCCTATAATCTAGAGGCCTGGCGGCTGCATGCTGATCTTCTGATTAGTGCGCTTAACCAACTGGAAACACGACAGATTCAACCGGATGAATCTCTGCGGCTGCTGACGGTTCCGCTTAGAGAGGCGGATCTCCGCGATGCTGCTGAGGCCGCTTTGCGGGAATGCGCTCACTATGCATCCAGCAGTGAGCAACGAATAGCGCTTATCGATGAAGCGAATCGTGTTCGACGACGGACTTGGCTGTAAGGAGTCAAAAGAAGTGAGTACTGAAACACAACAGGAGCCGAAGGTCGATGCGGTCAAGCAACAGGAGACGCTTCGACACATAGTTAAAACTGTGTTTGCTGACAAAACACCGGTTCGTCTTCGTCTCTGCCTCTTAAGCAGCTGTGTAGTAGCCTTGACTTTCTACTTCTGGGCAGAGAATGCGATTCGGTCGCATGAGTTTGCTCTCGTCACTGTCGGAAAAAATTCCGCACCATCAGTAGTGGCGGCAAATTTAATCAAGGGTGGTTTGTTGAAGATGGATGCCAGCCTTGCCAATCAGTTGTTGCTGAAGGAGCAAGACGCGGATTTTCAAGAATCGTTTAATCATTTTGAAATGGCAAGGACTACAGCGTGTCAGCAGCTAGTAGTGGCGTCCGCCAATATAACTTACGGACCTCTGGAGATTAAGCCGATCGAGCAAATCAATCTTTCACTCGGTCGGTATCAAATGCAGGCGCAAAAGACTCGAGATCTCTACCGGCTGCGGCCAGGTCCAGAGGTCTTGAAGGCCTACAGAGAAGGACTGGCGATTCTCAACGAAGAGCTGATTCCTGCTGTGGACCTGCTCGGAAAAGTAAATGACGACAAGCTCGAGTCTACATTCGGCGCGGAAAGCGCGCACTCAGCCATGCGGTGCAGCTTAGTGCTGGTAGTTGGTTTTGCCCTGATAGCAATTCTGGGGCTCACTCAAATTTTCTTGTTCATCAGATTTCGCAGAATTATCAACCCGCTGTTGGCGGCTGCCACGCTAGTGACATTTGTTTTTGTCAATCATCTATACAACGAGTTGACCCACAGTGCTGGAGAACTCAAAAAAGCCAAAGAGGATTCCTACGACTCATTTGTTGCTGTATTAAACGCTCAATGCAGCTTGTATGAAGCGAATGTGGCACAGAGCCGCTGGCTACTCGATCGCAGTCGTGCGGATCACTATGAGCGGCAATTCAAAAAACACATGGATAACATTGCGACGTTTAACAGTGAGCATGATATCACCGCCAGTATCGCCCTGGCGCAGAAGCAGTTGGCCGATAACGAGAAGGTCAATTTGCCGGGCATCTCGGGTGCGCTTGCGAAAGAATTTTCCAATATAGGATTCGAGGAAGAAGGGCAAACGTCGCTCGAAGCACTTCAAGCATTGAAGGAGTATCAAGACGCAGATGCTAGAATGAGGTCCTTCGAAAATTCCGGTCAGCATGAGCCTGCGCTGCGATCCGGGTTGGGTTATCATCCATTTGCTGCTAAGTATTCGTTCACAAAACTGGATGATGCCTTTAACCGATTGGTGAAGATCAACGAGAATCACTTCGAAGATCAAACAAGCGATGCTGCCAAAGACCTGGCTGGCCTACAAACGCTTGCCAGACTTTTCTTGTTGTTTGTAACGGTCTGCATCTATTTTGGCTTGAGCCCACGTCTGGCAGAGTTTAGAAAATAAGCTGAGCGAACGTTTGCTTGGTCAATCAGTCGTCGATCGATCCATGAGCTGACTCTCAGTTTCTATCATTCAGCAAGGCTCCCGGGCTGAACTGGAATGAATAAAGGAAAATCGAATTCGTATCAAGAAAGTGCTAAAATTCTGGATTCTCGTAACACGCCCGGCAACGATGCTAATACACTCGCTGTGATTAAAGGCAGATCGACGCAGACATAATATGAAAAACCTCGCCTTTATCGCTTGTGGCGTGTTTATTTCGCTTGTGGCCGCTCCGCTTCCGGCTGAGTGCCAGACGATGGTTGCGAAAAAAATCGATGCAGGCAAGACGATGATGTTGGCAAAGGATGCCGATGCCAACACACTTGATGAGCCCAAGCAGATTTTGCGGACCGGTATAGACCTCTGTGAAACTGGTTGGGCTGCCAATTCTCACCAATTGGCGGAAACAATCGGAGTCATGCCTATTCTGGAAGAGATAGAAAAGTTGCGCGCCCAGATTGCAGGAATGCCGGATGCTCCTAGTATCGAGCGTATCGCAGCGAGGCAAGACCTTAACGACCGAATTCTCAAAGCCAGTTTGATAGTACAGCGAACCAGTCTGGATGTGGATTTTACCATCGCGGAAATTGCGGCCGAGCAAGAGATTTATGCTGAGATGCTCGCGACCTATCTCGATGATCGCGACAAAGCGCTCGCGAAAACAAACGCCTTGAGCTTTATCAGTAACGGCGCCTTGTGGGCGGTCTGCGAAGGTCTAGCGATTCCCACCTACAAGCAGCCACGCTACGCCATTCCATCCGGAATCACTGGAGTGCTTGCCGGAATCATCCCTTCAGCAGCATCGATGTACGCTATGAAGCAGGTCTCCGGAAAGAAGAAAGCGTCGGAAGCTGACCCCAATATGTTAGCCAAATTCTTCGGTTACCCGACTACAGCCGATATTGATTATCCCGACTCGGTTTGGCAGTTTCTCAATCAGGTCCCCGCCGGTGATAGAAAGCAAAAATCGAGGCGGGAGCAGCTCATCGATAGTTGGATCGAAGACTCGAACATTGTTGCGTTTACCGACAGGAAGTCAAAGCGCCAGCTCGACATAGTTACAGCATCTGCTGCGCAGAAGAAGGGTTTATCCATAGATACTTTGACTGCCAGAAAAGTCATGTTGCAGAGGCTCGCTGCAGAAATTCTGAAGATGAAACGCCCACTGTTGGAGATCGCCATGGTTATTCAAGGCGACAAATCTACGACCGCTTACGTTGGAAAAGACAAACGGCATATAGGCAGTAAGAACAGTTCGACCAAGTAGTATTTCTCGCCCGACCTTGTTGGGCGAGGTGCACAGTCAGTCGCACATTCAAAAATCACGGGAGTGCTGAAGTCATAGCAATGTGCTGAAAGTGTTGTGTAGGTTATAGATTCCATGGGATTCTCGCGCTAACGGAAAATACCACTTTCTGCTGATTGGGTACCAAATTGTCATTCAGTATTCGCACAATATCAAGACGTTCGACACTTGGCACGAAGCATAACCATTAGGCGCGAAGTTTTCTCGGTGACAATATCCCAATTGCCGAAGAGAAATTTTCTCTGCAATGGCCCATTTTTGGACTCTTACGAGTTTTGCTTCGAATCCGATTTGTCGAAAATTCTCAACGCAACGTGTAGTTGCACTTGGGACGATGGATATTCAGAAAACAGGCGTTAGCTTGACGTAGATTTGATGCGTCCGTTTCGAAGGGAAGTTTGGAGGATGTCTAAAGTGTGGGACAACGAATCGGATGTTGGAAAGAAAAATGTTGGGGAACTAGTCTTAGAGCCGGAAGATAATAATGAAACTTCGTCGAAGATCGAGCGGTCGCCTTTTCATGAAGAACTGGCTGCCGAGCAGGGAATGCCGGAGCCACCTAAAGCCGACGAGCAAAATGGTGCCGGACAGGAGAAGAATGACGTCAAGCCGGCCGAGCAGGCACAGCCAGAGCGGCCCCGACCGGAGCGACAACGTCCGGAGCAGCCTGCAGTCAGGGATATCAAAGAAGCTCTGTGGGTGGAACTCGAAAAAGAGGGAAATGATCCTTCCAATCTGGAAGGATTTAAAGCCGCTCGTACGGAGATGATAAGGCGCCTGGACGAAGCGATGTCGCCTGAGGAATACAAACAGTCGATCGAATCTATCCCGATTTTATTGAAGGCGCTCAAGGAAGGAAAGGCGGTAGCGGCAGGACGAGATGGGCAGAAGATTCTATTGGACAAAGACCTGACCCCGGCGGAGCGATTGCGCTTTCACGATGCGATTGAACACGACCTCAACATCATTGCTCAGCAAGCTGTAATTCGAATGGAGTTTTCTCAGCTATTGTACAGGTCGAAGCAATACGCCGATGCGGAGCAAGTCGCTAAGGAAGCTATCGAGAAGGCCGACCTGCTCCCGATCGAAATGATCGAGCAGACCGGTAAGCAGTTGCTTGA
This sequence comes from Candidatus Obscuribacterales bacterium, assembly GCA_019746975.1. Classification (GTDB taxonomy): domain Bacteria; phylum Cyanobacteriota; class Vampirovibrionia; order Obscuribacterales; family Obscuribacteraceae; genus JADYXR01. Next base: position 48,011 of record JAIERK010000089.1, on the reverse strand, counting down.
AGACCTCAAGCATATTGCCGATCCGTTTACACGCGATGCTATGCGAAAACGAGCTATAAGTTATTCGCTCAGCACGGGAGAACCGTCTCTTTGCCGGATGCCACTCATGACCAGAAAGGATCTCGCAGCGATGTATCTCGGCGCAGAGGCCGAACTGCTTCCGAACGGAAAAACCGCCTCGATAGCCATGGGTCGCAACGTTTTGTTCAAACCGGATAAGGCCTATGAGCTCGCCAAAGAGACGAGAGCGAAAACAAAAGAACTGCTCGGGTTCGATCCAATGGATGAAAAAGCGGCGATGCAGGATCCATCGGTTGCCACCATATACGGTTCCATCATGGAGGTGTTGGATAACCCAAAAAAATACAATCTCTACAAACTCGTCGATGACAACAAGCTCGAGAACCTTTATCGAGAGCTCAAGCAATCTAGCGGATTCGAGAACATGCTCGTGGATGTTGGTGTCGTCACCCTTGCAGCCGGAGCGCTCTGTCTGTCCAGGAGTCCGAAGACCCATGCCGCAATGGAGCGTTTGCTCGGTCGCTCCGCAACTGCGGAGGTGATTGCGCCGACTTTGAGTAAATCACTCGGTTTTGGTACCGCCCTGCTTGGGGCACCGTTGCTTCGGCATTACGGCTTCGAGGCATTGTCCGGTGTAAAGGAATCATGGTCTGACACCGGCATTCACGTGATTGGCTCGTTGGCCGCGGCAGAACTCGGTGGTCGCTTACTCGGTAAGGGCAGCATGATAACCGGATCGTCGGGTAGAGGACTGCGCGCACTTGAAGGATTTGATGCGATTGCATCGAGTGAATGGCTTGGCATGCATGGCTACGAGACGACAGGTAAAGTTGCCGATCTTCTTATTGCAAATGGTCATACGAAAGAAGCAGCCATTTTGCTAAAACTACCGAGAGGAACAACATTAGCATCTGAAGCCGGACTGAAGGCGCTCGAAGTAGCTGACTTGACTCAGTCTAGAATGAGCTCTGTCGGCAAAGCGGTGTCAATCGATCAAAAGGCCGCGTCAGGCATAGACCACTCGAAGCTCGCCAAGTCGCTCGGGTCTAATGGGGCCAAGCCAATTACGGATGTTAATGGTCTTGTCAAACAGTTGCAGGAAGATGCTCAACTGCTGAGAGAAGTTGATGGGAAAGGGCTTCGCAGGTGGACTTCGATAAGCGAGGCGCTGGGCAACAAGGCATTTACTTCTGAGGGCGGCAGAATTGAAGAGCGACTGGCGGAGCTCGGTGTCGAGAATGTTGGGCAAGCGCGCGATTTGCTGAAGAGCCTTGATAAGGGTTTGGAGAGCCAGTTTCCCAAGCTCCACGAGTTGCAGAAGGCTAATGCTATAGGCGGAACTACCTCATTGGCTGAGGTGGCTCGTATGACCAGTCATGCCTTCGATGGACCGGGAATGACCCGACTAATCAAACTATTGCCAGAGGCAGAACGGCCCGCAATCTTAAGTGATCGGACACTCTACGCACTTTCCAGGGGCGAAAAACCGCAATCAAAAATCTCCCAGATGGTGGCGGAGCAGTACAATCCGCACGGTTTGGCGCCTGGGCCGGAGTTTTACAACGTACCGACAGGTAATGCTTTGAAGAACACAGTTTGGGGCACCTCTCTGAGAGGCGCTGCCGGAACGGTTCTTACATACAATACGATCGTAAAGGCATGGGACCAAATGGAGTTTGTCAATCCCAACACCGGCACCAACTACACATTTGCCGAGGCTCTACAGGAAGCTCATCTTCCCGGACTCAGCGATCAAAACACGCCTGAAGTGCTTCGACTGATTAATGCCATAGGCGCTGGGAGCCCCGGACAAATATTCCTCGCTTCTTTGATGATACGTCCAGGCGCCATCGCCAAATCTGTTTGGTCCGACGCTTCGTTATCGACGACGAGCAAACTCTGGAGATCCAGCCCTTTTTCACCTGGCGCTTGGAACAACTGGAATGCCGGAATCTTTTCGAAGCCGGGTATGGGAAGTGCTGGCGCCCTCAGCGGAGCGCTCTTCGAGCCGGCCAAGAATGCTCTGGTTGAAGGAACCGAACATAAAAGCCGGATGAAGAGAATGTTGGAAAATGTTCAACGGCCGATTGAAAATCAGGCAGCACCAGAGAAGTAGTGAGCTCAACCGGTTCACGCGTCCAGGAGCAAATGTAGTGACAAGAACTAAGATGGCTCCTGGCGCTCCATTGCAGAGAGGGACTACACCTGTCCGCGCCAGTCTGACTGAGCGACTTGCTCCCAGCGTTGTCTTATTTTCTCGAACCGGCTCTTGCTCAATAGCCCGGATGAGAGTAGCCTGGCATTTTCCTTCCATCGACCCGGCTTCTTGGTGCCGACTATGGCGGTGTGGACACCGGGTACCGACAGCGTAAATTTCAACGCCACCTCGACCGAGCGCTCCGGATCTCCATTGATGAAGTCGTACTTCAGCTCACCTAGCCGCATCCAGTAGTCTTCGTAATAGAAATTGTCCGGCTTTTGTTTATAGCGCCAGGCGGCATTAGCAATCGGACGCTTCGCGATCACTCCCATTCCTTTTTCAACCGCTTTCGGAATCGTGAGCGAAATGCTCTCTTGATCGGCGATGCTGACCGATGTTTGAAGCGTATCAAACTCACCGGTTGCGATGGCAAAGGCTGCATCCGTGTGATCGCCGCTGTATCCGATGAATCGTGTTTTTCCTTTGGCTTTGGCGTCTTTCAACGCACGAATCACATCGCCTTTCTTCAAGATATCAGCTTCGCAACTATGCAATTGAACAAGATCGACATGGTCCACCTTCAGCCGTTTCAAGCTCCGATCTATGCTGGCTGTAATCTCATCATAGGTCCAGGCGGGAATTGTATAGTCCTCTCCATGACCGGCTTTGGTGAAGAGAAAAAAGTCATCGCGACGGTGAGCCACAGCTTTGCCGATCAGCTCCTCGCTGCCCATATAACACTCCGCGGTGTCGATTATATTAAGTCCCTCGTCGAGAGCCGCCATGAGCAGCCTTTCGACGTTCTCTCGAGAAGCGCCCTCAAAGCCAATCTCGGCGCCTCCGAATCCCAAAATGCTGACTTCCATGCCAGTTTTGCCAAGCATGCGTTTTTCCATTAGAAAGTGACCTCGCGACTTGCAAAGTGAACAGAGCGACTCTAGATGGGGAAGATATACTCTTGATAAACATGTGGCAATACCTTCGAGATGATAAAATCGATGTCTATAACCGCCAGGGAGCATAAGTGGTGAAATTCAGGCAGCGGCTCGCGATCGTCCTGACTGTCATATTCGCAACCATTTTGCCCGCAGCTTCACAGGACACTTCACCTGGTCGAGACTCGCAGAGCGGCGCTGCAGTCGCTCGTAAATTCAAGCGCGTCTCTTTTCCGAAGGACAGATTTTCGATTTTACTGCCCGGAGACTACTTTACGGCAGAAAAAGGGTCTGACATTCGTACGTACACGTGTACAGACTATCCGCATGGCTTGCTGTCCGTCATGTGCGCGCTCGCGCCGGAGCAGTCTGCTTTTAGCCAGCAAGTTTTGAAGCAGCTGGTGGACAAGCTCACCCCGAACAAGAAATCAATCGACAAAGAGTCACCGATCAAAATTCAGGACAACGACGGTACTGAATGGCAGATAACTAACAATGGCGATGCGCCGCAGGCGGGCTGCCTCGTACGCGGATTGATCGTCGGTCGCCGTTTGTACATCATTATGGCTTATGGAACGAAACCGTGGTTGGAATCTGATGCGATCAAAGGATTCATGGATTCTTTCGAGGTGTCAAGGTGAATGTCTTGAGGAATTGCATCGAGTTGCTTTGGCGCCAGAGGAAGCAACAAAGATCATGTATTGTGCTTTCCAAGTCGTCGGCTGACACTCTGAGACAGCCTGAAGCTTATCGATCGACGATCAAAGCTCTACTCCCGATACTGTATATGGTGCTTTGCTGCAACCCGGCATCGGCGGGTGACTCTGTCTCGGCGATTTTAGAGAGTCAATCTGTAAACCAGGAAGCTGCTATTGAAAAACAGATTGAAGAGTTCGTTCTTCAATATTTCGATAAGGCGAAAATCACCCGCAACGACAAGAAAATTCATTTCGAGTATAAGACAAGACCGTATCAGAATCCAGCGCACAGGCAGGAGCTCGGTCCCGATTACGGTGGTATCGTTGGTGATCTGGAGTTCCGTAAAGGCCGGTATCAAGGCAAGACCAATTTGCCTTTGACCTATAATGAGCACGCCTCATTCTCGGTGATGTTGATGGCACCATACCTTGCCAGAGAAGATTGCCACCTCTATACGAAGCTGGCTTACGCCGCGGATATACCTGAAGATTTTGTCGAGAGATTCTTGAAGCTTCTCAAGAGTTTTGAAACAAATCAAAACTCAGTAAGTGGTGAAGATGCTGCATCTGGTGGCGCCTCTGAGAAAGGAACTGCGGGTCTTCCGCCTGCTACCGATTCTCAAGCTGATGCAAAGAGCAAAGCGGATGCTGCCATAGCGGATGGTCTTGCTAATATTCTTAGCAGCGCCGGAGCGACCACGCAGGCGACGACAGAAAACTCGCAGCCGCGAGGATTCCTCTGGAAAGCCACAAGAGGAAAGGAAGTATTATACATTCTTGGTACTATCCATGGTGCTATCACCAAGTTCTACCCGCTGCCGACCGAAATCGATCAAGCTTTCGACACGTCGAAGCATCTGATGGTTGAAATAGCAATCGACAAAACTGATACGTCTAAGGCATCAAGGTTTCGGGAGCAGCTGGGAGTTTATACTCCTCCGGATCATCTGAGCAAACATTTGTCTAAGGAGACAAAGGAAGTGTTCGAACGCTACCTCACCTGGGCCGGCGAGTCCTGGGCGATGTACGAGAAATACAAACCCTGGTTCGTCGCGGAGACAGCGTCGCAATCCAAACGCTGGCGAGGCGATGACTTTCGCTCTTCGCTCGGGCTCGACCTTTACTTCATCGGGCGCGCCAGAGAAGAAGGCAAAGCGATAACGGACCTGGAGACTGTGGAGCAACAGCTGAGCATCGACGCCAATCTTTCCGAGGCGGCTCAGGATAAGCTATTGCAATCCTCACTCCTCAGTCTGAAGGAGTTGAATCAGGAGACGACCGATTTGCTCGACGCCTGGAAGAATGGTGATGCAGCAAAGATGGAGTATCTATCAACGCGTCACTATCGCAAGTTTCCCGAGCTAAGCGAGTATGAAAAACGGCTTCTGGACGACCGCAACGTCGGGATGGTCGCGAAGGTTCAACAGCTCATGAAGGTCAAGCCCGGTCCGCACTTTGTCGCTGTGGGAGCCGCCCACCTCGTCGGTAAGATGGGTCTGATCAATCTTTTCAAACAGGCTGGATTCGATGTCGTGCAAGTTGGTTCTGCTGCTGCCATAGCTCCGGTTGCCCAATCGCCGTCGGACGCACTTCCAAAACAAGGATTTCCCGAGGGATTTCGGATGTGGTTCCCCGTTGAGTCGAGAAGGGTCAAGGAAGGAGCCACTCTCCGATACGAAGTGTACGAGGTGCCTTTCGGTTGTTACATCATGTGCATTTTTACGACCCCGACCGACCCATCGGAATGGGGTGTTCCCGGACCTCTAATGCTGGATAGAATGGTGACGGGATTCAAGCCGGTCACAAAGCGCTCGATAACGCTCCAGGGTTATCCTGGACGAGCGATCACATGCAATGACATGAGCTTTGCGGGGCTGAAATTCACCGAGGTTAGAACACCCGTGAAGAAGCCTGGTGCAGCTGGTAGGAGCGCGAAAACGCCGCCGCCGAAAGGCGTCGGACAAGGCGCAGGGGATTCTGCCAAGCGAGTAAATCCTTTGGACGGATTCCTCTGGGGAAAGAATTTTGCCCAGGCCCAGACGAAAGACTGGAAAGCTAACATCCGGGCATATTTAGTGGGACGAAAGATTTTCGTCCCTTGCGCCTTCGGTACGAAAGAATTCCTTGATTCGGACAATGTCCAACAATGGTTTGATTCGCTTGAATTTACTTCAAATTGATAGAATGACTTTTACTCATTGGTCGGAAGAGTTTACTAAATGCGGTTCGCCAGATTTGCGTCGAAAGCCACAATAATTGTTTCGCTGAGCGCATTCATTTTGTTGCCCCAGGGGTTCGCCGCGGAGACTACTTCCAACGGCATCGATTCCATTGAAAGCCGGCTGGTCGAGCTGCTTAAAGAGTATTACACCAAGGCTAAGGTGACGAAGGAAGCCAACAAAATACATTTTGAATACAAGGTCCGTCCATTCATGGACGGCAATCGGCAGGAGATGGCGCCGGATTTCGCTGGTATCATGGGCGATATCGAGTTGAAACCCGGACGATACGAAGGCAAGGCGCAGCTGCCACAAAATTACAACGAGTATAATTTTTACTCGGTCATTTTGATGGCGCCATACTCATCGAAGGACAATGGTCATTATTATACTCGCCTGGCCTATCCGCCTGATGCCCCGCCGGAATTTTTGGATCGATTCAAAGATCTTGTGAATGAGACCGGCGATAAAGTCGGTATACCGGTCGCAGCCGTTAAGTCTACTACCGCTACCACTGGCGAGACCAAAACTTCCTCTGGGACTTCCGGCGAATCGAAATTGTTCTTCTGGAAAGCGCGTCGTGGAGAAGATATCGTGTTCCTGCTGGGGACGATACCATTTTATCGTGACGACAAGAATTTGTTTCCACTTTCAGGCGAAATCGAGAATGCCATCAGCAGTGCCAAATCGGTTGTTGTTGATACCGTCGATTTGCGCAACGCGTTACCATACTCAGCTCCGACCATTCGCCTCAACGATGGAGATCAACTATCCAAGCATCTTTCGCCTTCCAGCCGCCAGGCAATGAATGCGTTTCTCGCCTGGTCGGGTGAGACGATGGATATGTATGATTTTTGGAAACCGTGGTTCGCTGCCGTAGCATTCGAGTCCTCGCTGTTTCGTCTGGATGGTTTTAGACGGATTGACTGGGATAAAGAGTTGTTAGCATTTGCTCGGAAGGCTTCGAAGCCTGTTGTCGAGGTGGACTCCACCGATGCGAAGATCAAAATCTACGATAGTTTGCCTGAGGATGTGCAGAATCATTTACTGCAACTATCGATTCACGACCTCATGGACTTCAAAGACACGCAGATGGCGATGGGCGAAGCCTGGCGTGATGGTGACGAGGAAAAAATGCAGACTGCGGTGACGCGGGCCCAGCGGGCGAATCCGCAATTGCTTGGTGCCGTGGAGCAGGTCCTGGATCAACGAACCGAAAACGCCAACAGTCGTATAGAAGAGCAATTGCGCAGTACCAAAGGCCCGGTATTCGTTTCTATGGATGCGAAGAGCCTGTTGGGCGGACATGGCTTGCTAGCGCGCTTGCGGCAAAAAGGATTCGCCATAGAACAGGTCTTCGGTAGTGCTAGTGGCACAGTAGTAGCCAAGCCGCCTTCTCCGTCGGCGCCGGATCCGATTGCGACATTCGGTGGTGTTCGATTGAGTCGATACACCTATCCTGAAGGTAAGTTCTCCATCTTGCTTCCGGGCAAACCGATCATGAAATTCAGTAACAGATCGGGCATGCGGCAAGTTGAATACATCTATCCGGACACGCAAGGTGCTTATTGTGTTGGCTACATAATTCTTCCCAGTCAACCGGTACCGGCCGCCATACCTGCTGCGTTCGAAGCGACGTCCAGAGCTTTGCGCACTGAATATGGAACGCTGGAATACAAGCAGTCTCCCGCGAGTCTGCAAGGTTATCCCGGCCGGATTATCAACATAACGAAGATCAAGGGAAAACCCGACTGGGGTGTTCATGTCCGCATGTTCGTCGCCAACCGTTTTCTCTACATTCTCGCTGCTGAGGGCACATCGGCATGGCTGAGGTCGCCAAACGTGCACAAAATTTGTAACTCTCTGACTCTTACAGCTCCTGGCAATGAGCTGGATGGACGTTCTTCCCTCTACCTTCAGAATCCCAGTGATGCGACATGGATGAGAAGTGAGATTGTTAAACCTGGTACCGCTGGTGGTGTGCTTTGGGGAGATAGCGGCGAGACCGAACGACACATAGCGCCTGCGCATTCGGCTGGAAATGAGTGGGATGGAGGTAATTGATGAAGAGACGACCTCGTCCTGTCTGGACCACCGTGGCGATATTCAGCCTCGTGGCGGGTTATTCAGTGTTGTCGCCACAGGCGCGGGCTAACGAACTGGCTTGGCGGACGTATAACGAGGCTGGGGAGAACTTTGTCAAACAGGGGCGATATGCCGATGCGGAGCAGGTGCTAATCCATGCTCTCGAAGCTGCCAAAGAGACAAAGTCCAAAGAGCATTTGCGGGCAAGTCTCGAGCTCCTTGTAAAGGTGTACGATAGTCTTAAGAAGGTTGATAATGCAAAGTCTGCGAGGGAGCAACTTTCGATACTTGGTTTTCATGTGCCACCACTACCGGTGGCGGCGCCGTCGGCGACAGCGCCCGCGTCGGCAGCAGTCTTGCCAGTATCAGCCTCGCCAGCACAAGGTCAAACAGGCGTTCGGGCCGAAGTTCCAGCCACCGGCATTGGGCAGGGTGCTCAATCTTCTGGACAGCCTGGCAAGGCAGCTTTTGTCGGATCCAGCGCGCCAGCGGGTGGGTTCGTCGCACCACCTGTCGCATCCCGCACACCATTTACTCCTTCTAACGGATTTGCGAGTGGGGCCGCGCCTCAAGTGATCCGATTCTCCAGCGTCACGGGGCAGCCGATTAACGCGCCAACTAGCTTCGCTGACAGCCAGACCGCAGGAGCAGCCAACAACGGGACAACGTCGGCTTTCTCTCCAGGTGTTCCACCAGTCGACGTAGCTCCGGCTTTACCGACCCAACAGCAAAGTAGCGATTTGAGCGCGGGGTCGCAGTTCCCATCCCCATCTAGCGGTGATGTACAGAAAGCACCAGTTGATGGGAGTTCGTCAGCTGCACCAGGCGGCGATGCGGAGAAGCCTTCGGTTAACGGGAGTTCGTCGGCTGCACCAATCGGAGCAGGTGCTAGTCCTTCCGATTCTACTAATGCGTTGCAACCTGTCGTGACGAGTGCGGCCAACGAAGGTCTTTCAGGCGCAACCCCCTCCGTGCCTGAGAGCACGTTGTCGCAATCACCGCCGGGTGGCGGCATTGATTCCGGCTTGGCGCAAGCAACGGGTTCTGCTGGACCTGCAATTGCGAATAAGCCTTCCGGCGATGCCTTTGCGAATGCGAGCTCGGACGCTCCTGCAGCGGCTACGCAGCAATCAGTCGGGTCGGCAGCATCGTATGGTTCCTACGAGGATGGCGTCGAGAAGCTCAAAGACCAAGCAGCAGCTGTTCCCAGTCCGAGCGACAATGTCGGTGGTGATAGCGAGATCGTGGATTTGCGCGGACCCACTGTCCAAACGAGTGGTGCCGCAGATAGTATCAAGGAGGGCGCCGCTTCAGCTTTAGCCACTGGCTCATCCGGCAGCTTGCCTGGCGCGACGAATAACCAGAGTCAACCAGAGGAATCCTTGCCGTTGCGAAATGAAATTCGATCGGCCGAGCAAAAAAATCTGGCTGGAGGCTCCGCACCGTCCACTCGTATTGATGTCAAAGATGAATCCGCCGATATTGCAGAACTGAGTACTGCTGCGCCTAAGTCTGTAGACATGACGGATCTCCGCACACCCGATCCAAAGGATTCTCAACCTACGGGAAGTAGTCCGTCAGCGGATGCGGTCATGAAGAGTGACACGGTCTCGTCCCCTGCCGACGGTGCGCCAGGTGCGGTCACGCAAAGTCAATCCGTCGACATGAGTCTGACCCCAGCCACTGCTGGCAGTGCGAAGCAGAGCGCACCACTAGATCCGAACTACCGAACGTCGTCGACACCAAGAACTGAAGCTACCAATCCGAGTCCTGCCTCGGCTCCATCGGTAGGCTCTGGGTCGAGTGCCGCGCAGGAGGCAAACCCGGCGGCTTCAACTTCGGCAGCCGCAGACGGCACCCTGGCGGTAGCGCCTGACATCAACGCAGCGGCTTCAGTCGTGTTACAACCAGTCGAAAACCTGCCATCTAGTTTGAGCCTGGCCTCCAACTCGTCCGCGCTACCGACGGGTTCGAGTAGCCTGGCGTCCAACTCGTCCGCGTTGCCATCGGGTTCGAGTAGTTTGCCATCCAGCTCGTCCGCAACATCCATGGATCCGAGCAACCCTGCAAGTTCGTCAGTGGACGTTGCCACCGCATCTGCAGCCAACGCACCAGGGGATAGGGCTGAGTCAAAGTATCCGTCGCGAGATTCGGCACTATCTACGGTATCAGGTGTCGCCGGGTCCACAGGACATGCGCAAGAGCTCAGAGCGCTGCAAGGGCATATCGACTGGATTAAAGCATTGTGTTTTGCACCTGATAGCAACTTTGCAGCCTCTGGTGGCTCCGACCATGTAATCCGATACTGGGATGTAAATCAGGGCAAGCTGCTCGCTGAGATGCCTGGTCATCGCGATGACGTCAATGGTTTAGCTTTCTCAAAGGATGGAACCAAGCTGCTATCGGCCAGCGATGATAAGACGGTCAGAATGTTTGACGTCGCTTCGCAGAAAGAGGAGAAGGTGCTTACCGGTCATAAAAATCTTGTGACCTGCGTGGCTTGTTCTCCTGATCTTAAGCAGGCTGCATCTGGCGGCTATGATAACGCCGTTATTCTCTGGGACCTCCAAAGCGGCGCTGCGCTGGCGACTTTGGCTGGACACACAGCGACCGTTCGAAGTGTCATATTCACGCCCGATGGATCCCGCGTGATAAGCAGCAGCGACGACAGAACCATTATCGTTTGGGATGCGAAAAGTTTTAAACAGCTGTATAGACTTCAGGGACACGAAAGCCATGTACTCTCTCTCGATATCTCTGAAGATGGAAAAAGATTGATCAGTGGTGGTAGAGATTTGACGGCTCGAATCTGGGACTTAGACTCTCTAAAGCAGGTTCAGGTATTGGATGGTCACAGAGATTGGGTCCTTCGAGTAAAGTTTATGAAGGGTGGAAGCCAGGCCGTCACCGGAAGTCTGGACAAAACAGTTAGAATCTGGGATCTTTCAATCGGGAGCCTGAAGTCGGCTATAGACGGCTTCAACCTCGGAATCTGGAGCGAAGACTTCGCTGCGGACAAGGGATTGGTTCTCACCGGTAGCAATGACAAGACCGTCCGGGTCTGGGCTCTCGGGGAGTAGGTTAGTCTGATAGCGTCGTCATCGATGCGAGCCTCGCGACAAGGGGCTTACAGCCAGGCTATTCGAATATTGGCTGACTGAAGACATCCTCAGTCATCACTTGAATCGTGGAGCAGCCTTCGATGAATCGCAGTATAAATTTAGAGGCCATCAACATTTTGGTCGCAGGCACCAACAAGACAAATGTGAGCGTTGCGAAGGAAGCTTATCAGGGCATGGGCTATCAGGTGATCCCAGCGACGGGCTATTCGCTCGCGCTCTTTCTTGCACAGAAAAATTTTCCCGATTTGATCATCTGCGACAGCGATTTAACGGATGGTGACGGTTTGAACTTCCTGACCGAGCTAAAGGCTGACCCTGAGCTATGCGAGATACCGGTCATCTTCCTGGTTGAAAAAGGCCAGAGCTGCGTAGACGAGTCAATAGCCATCGAATCTGGTGCCGTAAGCGTTTTCTATCACCCGATAGAGGCTGATTGGCTCAAGGAGTGCACGGTGCCCATCATCACTCACAGAGCCAACACGAAAGAGAAGCGCCCGGAGCAGACTCCGGAATAGACGCGCAATACAGCGTTCCACCATATACTGCTTCCAAAGAGCGATCAAGCTTTATCGAAAGCAGCTTTAAAGCTGTCGGGCCCGCACTCCAAATTTACTTAGAGTGGGAATTGGCAGTAATTTTTTAACGACAGGCATTTTAGTTGGCAATGGACTCTAGTCTTGAACACTCACAGTTGCGAGTACCTTGTAGAACAAATTATGCATTTCGCTATCCTTCCACCCTGGAGCGAGTAGTGACAGCGCATAGGTTCTGTCGCCATGGTAAAACATAGCCACCATTTGCTTAACAGGTGTACCTGCTTGCTCGAAAGTCTGCTCCTGTACGACACCTTGAATCTGAGACCCGGAACCGAAGCTCAGACTTTGTCTGGTGACTCGATGAAAGCTCTTCTGCGGTTCGAAATACTCCTTCTGGAGCGCATCGGCAATATCATCGATAGAGAGGGTAGGATGCATCTCTCCGCGATGCAGCACTATGACCGCAGCGTGGCCTTTGCCATTTGCGCCCTGAATGTTGACCGGTTCATCCTGGCGTGAGCCGGCTGCCACCTTCCAGTCGTCCGGATATCCAAAGCTAATCGGCACCAGGCTGGACTTGTAGGTCTTCAATACGATTGCTTTTTCCGGAGGGGTGATAGCTGGCTTTGTCGGCGCTTTTGTTGGTGTTGTCGTGGTTGTTGCTGGTTTGGTATTACGTGCAGTGCTTAATGGTGTCTGGATACTCAAAAGAACATTGTTGAAAATTGGTGTCAATGAATTGAACTGCGCAGCAGGAGCGGTGAAAACTATTGAGTATGTATCCGAGTTGTGAGAGAAAAGTACGTATCGCTGCTGAATCTTGAGTCCGCTAATCGAAAATGAGATATCCTGTAACTCGGCCGCCAGTCGTCGAGTAGCCCCGATCGCGACCTTCTTTTCCTGCAGTCTTTTCAAGTCCTCGAGCTGATTGAAGACATAATGATTCAAGACGCTTTTCACTGATTCTGGTGTGTTGCCATCGCCGAACCTACTGAGCACCAGGTCACCGCTCAGTCCATCTGCTTGCCCGGCGAACTTTACGATTGCCTCTTTTTCTGAAGGCTTTGACTCCTTCCAATCTTTTGGATACTTGAATGAAACGTCGACCTCATTGTTTTTGAATTCGCTAAATGGTGTTTGTAAAACAACCGTGGGGAGATGTTCAACCTTGTCCTGCTGAGCCGATGCATCGGCAGTGGTCGACAGCAGGATCAGGGCACCTAAAATGGTTGTCCGCCCGATCTGAAGTGAGATACCTCCAGGCGCAAATGAAGAATTTATGTTCATATGAAAAACGTGCTCAAGCTAAATGTCTAATCATTCCTACCCAGATTTTTGATAGATCAGGCATTTAATTCGCTCGAATGTATGCGGTCCGCAATCACTTGAACATCGACGGATCATTCGAGTCAGGCGATGTGCGGCGTGTTAGTAAGAGACCTTCTCGTACTCGATAGCAATCTCGTAAAGCGCAACTGTTCCATTGTGCTCTCGAAGCGCTTCATCTGGAAAGTGAAATCTTCGCACGTTCAACTCATGAAATGGATTTGGAAGCCCAACTCGGTCACGCGATCGTTGCTGCTCAAGTACGCGGATTGCTACCAATAGCTGTTGGTAGTATCTTCCAAACGAAAGACGTCCTTCTCGTCTCCATAAAGTCGAACGAGCGAACGCGCGAATACCAACTGTCCACGCTGAAATCTTGCGCCGTAACCCTGAAACATCTCGATGATGAACTTGATGCAATCCTTCTTGAGAGGCGCACCGGCTTTGCCTAGATAGTGCGCCGCTTTTACCACCTGCTCGGCGACGTATAGGTCCCAGTTTTCTACTACTTTTGTATTGATCTGATGAATTATTTCTTTCCGATTTTTTTCATCGAGACAGTGCTCGCGTGTCGCGTTATTGAATCGCTGAAGCCACTGCAGCTTGATATTGTTGTTGAATGGTTCGAAGTTTAGCCAAAGGCTCCACAGCCAGGCGATCGAATCATCGTCGTACTCCTGGTTGTCCTGGTTGATGCGCGCTACATTCGCCAGCTTCGTAATTATGTTTAGAAAACCGAATTTCATTCCCAGGAAAATGATCTCGTTGCCCAGAGCTGAGTCGTTGAGTTTGAGCAGCTCCCGCAGCTCCTGTGGGTGCAACCTCGATGTGCTTTCTTAGCTGAAAGTACGGAGTTGTGCCTGCGCTACCTCTTCATCGCGGCACTGAGACCATAGCGCGCGGCGCGGTATAGCATCGACTTTCCTTCCCTCTTTGCCGTAGTCTTGATTGGATGAGCGCGAGGGTCGTTGCCGATCGGAGCACCCTCAGTGGCCAGAGAGTCTTCATGACGATCATACATAGGCTTGCCGTAGTCGCTGAAAGCTGCGACATCAAACTCTTCGTATGGGATAAACGGTCTAGTCGCCATGCGTTGGTGCATAATTACATCGCATGTTTTTATGGCCGATTCCGGAAGATTGCTGAGATTCGGATTGAGTGTCCTGGGGTTGATGACAGTTCTGTTGAAAACATCCGAAGTTAAGAACCGCTTCTCCTTCTCGTAAGCTACATCGAAATGTTGCATCTCACTGCGCTTGCGTAACGCTTTAGAATGGGCCTTCAAGTGATTGAGTTGCATCTCTGTAAAACGTGCATTTCTGTCAGCAATAGTCAGTGTTGGGTCTTTGTAGACAGCGCCGAGCTGCTTGGCGAACTCGAGTTCGCTTGCCAAATCCTGGGAGCACCAGTACCCGGGCAGACACGTGAGCACGGTGCCGTCGGGGTCCATAACAAATATCTGGATGTTGTGAGGTCCGGCACCGTTGGTGGTATCTACCGCCTCACCTGATGGGCTGTGCTTGCGAGAACTTCCGGCGTAGCGCTTGTTTTCTATATCTTTGTAGCCGCAGACAAAGTCTTGTTTCAGAATGTTGAATACTGGTTGTTGCGAGAGCGACACGGCTCTCAAGCTATTGCCTGCGCTTCAAGTGAACCCTTCGATCTTGCCGACCATATGAATCCACAAAACGAGCTTGCCTTCCTTTTCTGCTTCTTGTTGCGCATCCTTAAGGGAGCGTGTCCACGAGACCTCATTGGTCAAACGGCAGACATTCTCCGAGCAGACCGAGCCTGTGTACACGGGTGAGCCAAAAGATGCAGTCGATGCAAAAATACCGAGCGCAATCGCCAGGGCGACCCGAGAAGGGTGGAAGAGTTGTGCCATTGAACTGTCCTCTATTTTCGGATTGAAGAACCCATCGCGGTTCTAGCGAAATTAGCTGGCGCCACTGCGTTAGTATAATCACCATTAGACTCTTGTCACTGGCTTTTGTTCCCAGCACTTTCAAAAAAAGTCGAAATTGGCGCGACTGTTTATCCGCAAGGCTTTTTACTTTGCTAACTTTCGGCGCGGAAGCACTCCGACATGTTCTGCGGCGGCGATGACCAACTCGGTGCTGGGGGTCGCGCTATTGTCCAGGATCAATTGCCAATGCTGCTTCGATTTTTCGGTCATACCAAGGTTGCTTGAGTGCATGGCACAGACATAGTGAATGGTAGTCAGATTCGATTTGTTTGTTTGGTGTTTTGTGAGTGCGTCTTCGGTGATCTCGTTAAATAGATAGCTTAGTAGAAGGTGATTCAAACTGCTTGCAGTCGGCCTCGAGTTAGCGGCGCTTGCAGAAGGTAAGTTTTTATTGTCTTGGAAAGGCACTCTATGCGCCTGGACTATGCTCTTCGCCTCCGCTGCTTTTTGAAGCCGCTCCTGGCATAAGTAATAGTTGATTAGTGCGCGTTGGGCTACCTCGCCTGACCAGCCCAGAATTTCAGCGGTCTTCCTGAAGTCACCGGCTGCTTCAGCGAATTGACCTTTGCATAGATAAACCGTGGCTCGGACATTGTACAAGGATGCATCATTTGCAACTGCTGCTATCGCGGTGTTGGCTGCGAGCAAGGCATCTTCCAGGTCGGGAATACTCTGACGGATGGTTCTCGTTGGAGTCTTGAGCAAGGTTTTTGGCGAGGCTATGGATTTGCCGATCGCCGCCTTTTGAGTTGGTCGGCGCAGCTTCGATAATTTGGGAGTATTCATGCGGGAGGCTGGTCGATTTAGCAAGCGGCTCGTCTCGTCGACCACAGGAGGACTGGCATCGTAGGCGCCGCGCATCAAGAGAATGCGCGGTAGCTCTGGCGCCAGCATAAGCGCTTCGTCTAGATGGATTTGGGCGTCAGATTTTTTGTTAATACCTGTGAGAACTGCACCAAGATTGAAGTGAGACATTGCGAGCGAGTCCGGATTAGCTTGGTCGGAGTATCTCAGCGACAGTTCAAGCGTGTGCCGGGCTTCATCCAGCATGCCGGCGCGCCTGAATGCGGCTCCGAGACTTTGGTATCCGTATGGACTGGTCGGCGCGAGAGATACAGCCATTTTGGCGTCCTTAATTGAGCGGGCTGTGTCGCCGAGACGCAAATATATGGTCGATCTATTGATGTAGCCGTCGACAAAATCTGACTTTCGTTTCAACACCAGATTATAGTCATTCAGAGCCTGAACAGGCTGGTCGTTATCCAAGAAAGCCAGCGCCCGAGACTTGAGGGCTTCTAACGAACGCGGCTCGATGCTCAAGGCTCTCTTTGCGTCTCGCAGCTCCAGTTCTGGCTTGTGGAGCTGACCATTGATCCATGATCTGACTCTCACAGCATATGCATTGGTTGGATCCAAGCTAGTGGCGCACGCAATGTATCGCATCGCTTCGTTGGACCGCGAGCTCGCCATCAGGTGCTCGGCATATCCTGCCAGCACCAGACTATCGCGTGGCGCCAGTCTGAGGAGCTGCTCATCTAACTTGAGAGTTTCATTGATTTTGTTCTCGCGGAAAAGAGTGTCGATGTTTGCTGTGAGCGAGTCGATTTTTTTGTTTTGCTCTTTTGTTAGTTTATTTGCTCTGCTCACGTCGAACTGTGCTTCCCGTGAGCGACCAAGGAGACCGAGAGCTTGACCTCGTGCGGAGAGTGCTTCGCGATTGCTTGCGTCGAGCGTGATAGCGCGATTGAGTTGAGTCAGTCCGTCTTTGATTCTCCGTATCCTTAAAAGTGCGCTTCCGAGGCTTCCGTGAATAGCGCTGTGCTCAGGGCAAATTGTCGCGGATTTTCTCAGGCTTGCTAGAGCGGGGGTGCGCTGGTCGAGTCCAAGCTGCGCTAGTCCTTTCAGCTCGAGAAGTTCTGCACTGAGCTGCTTCAGGCTGTCACCGCATTTAGTATTAGATCTCAAAAGCGGTAAGTTGGTCTGAGTGCTTCGCTTTGCCCCTGCTTTGTCCACCTGGGCGGATAGCTTATCTAGTTTTGTGATTGCCAGCTTGAATTGTCCGGACTCGTAGAGATAAATAGCTTCAGCGAAACCGTTGAGATAGGTGAACATGGTGTCGCCATTGGATTCGGCACGGCTTGGCAGCACGTTAAGACCCAAAATTAGCAGCGTGAAGCTGATGCTTAGAGCGTCAGTGAATTGCTTCTCAATAGGATTCACCATATGTTTCTAAAAAAACGTGCCCGAGCATAAGTCTCAGGGCACATTATGTCACAGTCATTGAACATTCAATCGGCTGGTAGCAATGCTTCCAACTTTGATTCGCGACTGCGTACAGATTTTGTACAACCGCTTGATTAAAAATCGAAGTCAGGCTTTGAGCACATTGTTGAACATTAGGTCGATAAAAACATCTAGTGGCTCGACGCACTTCGTCGTCTTTGCCCGCATTAGAGCGCCTTCCCACCCGGACAGAAACAGCTCGGCCATTGAGTGAGCGGAGAAGTCTTTCTTGATCTGTCCTGTCTGCTGCCCTTCCTGAATGCAGCTAGCGAACAGGTCTCTCCACTTACCCATCACATGCGAGAGCGCTTGCCGTAGCGTCTCAGATTGGTCCGCCATCTCTTGCGAGAGATTGCCTATCAAACAGCCTCGGCGACATTCGTTGGACTCCAATCGCTCTCTCGATCCATCGCAATAGCTTCGCAATCTGTCGAGCGGAGTCATGTCCTGATTGCGCAGAGTGCGCAACAGGCTGGCGGTATAGTTCTGGTCGCAGTATCCGATTATCTGAAGAGCGAAATCTTCTTTACTGTCGAAATAGTGATAGAAGGAGCCTTTCGGCACACCGATTCGGGAAAGAACTTCCTGAATGCCGGTGTTGGTGTAGCCCTTTTCGATCATGATTTCCATGCCGGTCTCTAACAGGGCATTTTTGGTGTCTTGTCTGGTTGAAATTCTTGGTGACATATTGTCTGACTGACTTACAACGATTGCGCTGGTACTCATATTTTATCCTAGCACTAATTAGACCGGTCGTATACTGAATTTAGCAACATCGGTGGTCTGACTTGTGAGCTGGCGAGGAGTTGCGCTTGTCGTCCAAGACTACAATTGGTGCATGGCTGATCTGTCTCGCGCCAAGGATCTCGGCTACGAATGACCAGCTTAGCAGTCCAGCGATCAATAGCTCCCAGTAATTGTTTTCAACAAACATCATGAGTTGGTCCTCCTTGAAAAATTAGGCTACGCGATTTGAAGCATTAGACCGGTCGTCTATATCAGATGAAAATTGCACTTTCTTCGCAAAGGTCATTTCTAGCCAGTGCTGACTGGCGTAGACTTTGTCCGACTCTATTTGACGCTTGCGTAATTGGCGACGCCAGAGCTGACTCAAAGCGACGACGCGTTCTTGTTTAGATTTAGACTCGCCGACATCGTTGGCGACCGAAACCAATTGTTGGTTTTTGGAAATTGAAACAGGCTTAGGATTAAACATGATTTGAAACCTCCTGCTTGATATTTCCAGAATAGACCGGTCGTCTAGATTCGTCAACTACCCCTTTAAAATTCACCCACTACCTAAACGGCACCCGGGTATCTGTTCCAGCGCCACGCTTACAAATTGGTGTTGCGGCGGAAACAATTGAGGTTGCTTGCTTGTCTCTTTGGCTGTATCGATGTAATGGCAGGTGTGGTTGAATTGTCCCCTGCTCAAGTGTTGTGTTGACAGGAGGTCAAAATGAAGGGGTTTCTCGTTGCGGGTCTAATTGTTGGCGTATTAGTCGGCTCGTCTAAAGCGGCTAACGCTAAAGCTGCCAATGAATGGAAAATCGATCCTTACCACTCTAAGGCCGGGTTTGCCGTTAAGCATATGATGATATCTAACGTGAGAGGCGAATTTTCGAAAGTCTCAGGCACTGCCGAGTACGACGGTAAGAACATCAAGACTGCCAAAGTCAATGCCATCATCGAGGCATCATCTATCGATACAGGCAACGACGATCGCGACAAGCATTTGAAGAACAAAGACTTCTTTGATGTTGAAAAATTTCCGGAAATCAAATTCGTATCCAAGAAAAGTACGGCCGCCGGTGCAGGAAAATTCAAACTCACGGGCGATCTGACGATGCACGGAGTCACCAAAGAAGTGACGCTTAATGTGGAAGGCCCGAGCGGCCAGGTCAACGATAAGCACGGTAGTATCAAGGTTGGTGCTGTAGCGACCGGCAAGGTCAATCGCAAGGACTTCGGTCTTTCGTACGGCGGTCTCATGGACAATGGCGGCGCCATGATCGGCGATGAAGTAGCCATCACCCTAGACATCGAGCTGGCAAAATCATCTGAGAAAAAGGCAGAAGCGAAGTAGGGGACCACCCCGGGTAGTCCTCGCTATATCACTAACTGATCGGCCAAATGGCCCGCGTCGTAATGACGGAATAGCCCACCCTGTAGACTGTGTGAATGCACAGATTGGGGTGGGCTTTCCGCAATATCTAATGTTGAATCGCTAAAAACTGACGAAATAACTCTCGCTATTGTGTCGAAAATCGGTTTGAATCATATAGATACCAACGCGCGGCGATTTGTGTGTCTAGTTTCTATTAAGAGAACACCGAACGATGGGAATAATTACGAGCGTTGACGCTTCCGCATTTGGCGCGGATGACAAAGATAAAGACAAAGATGAGACCACTCAAGACACGACCAGCCCGTGGGTGGACGAGGTATTCAAGCCGACCACCGATGGCACCAAGGGCACTGGCGATTCTGACCTGGCAACAGTTCAGGCACCAGTCGAAGGCGATGATGACAGCGATAAGGAGCCGAAGGAGCCTAAAGCTGACGACAAGCCTGGCGACAAAGGTGTTGGTCCTGCAAAACTTGTAGGCAAGGCGGATGAGGCTGGCGACAAGAAGGCAGATGGTCCTGCAAAAGCAGTAGATAAGGCTGACGACAAGAAAGACGACAAGGCCAAGAAGCCAGACTTTGTTGCCGATAAAAGCGCACGCTACGTGCCGGCAGATGTTCCGACGAAAGCACAGGATCTGCTTTCCAAAGAGAGCAATAACACACGGAAAGAGCTTCTCGAAAAGCTCAAAACTGAAAAATCGAACGCAGAGCGAATCAAAATCTTGCAACAGCTCATCAATGGCAAGATGGACACCGAAACGCGCCGCGAGCTGGTCCCTGCAGAAACTGCCCCTGAAAAGCGCAGAGTTCTGGAGGACATGCTTGTAAGAGAGCGCGAGGTCGATCGCAGATACAAGATCATGCGCGAGACCGTGATGAAGTCTTTGCCTGATTTCAAAGATTTTTACCTGACCGGTGAACGTGATCAATCTAGGCAACAGGTCTATCTGGCCTTGATCAGAGAAGATGGAGTTGCCGGAGTAAAGGATGTTAGAGAGCTGCTCGGACTGGAATCCGACAAAGATAAACAAGCGAAGATCAATGCTCTTCTTAACGACCAGGGTGATCTCGACCGCGTCGAGACTGTTAAAGAGCTTTTGAAGGGTGAAACAGACAATCGTAAGAAGCAGCTTCTGGAGCAGATCCTCAAGCACGAATCCAACGTCAAGCTGTTCGGGACAATGCTTGACGATAGACCGAGCGAAGATTCGATCAAGGCAGTTACCGAACTGTTTAAAGATGAAGCTCAGGCTAACCGGTTGAAGGCAATCGTCACGGAGACCGACAAGCAACGCAATCTATTGCTGACGGCTATGATCAATGATTGCGGTCGCCCAGACGCTAAAACCAATCTCGAGAAGGTCAAGAAAGAAGAAAACCGAGATGAGCGCATCAAACTGCTGAGCGCAATGCTCAAAGATGAGAACGATGGTTTTACACAGACAAGAGTTAAACAGCTTCTTGAGATGGAACGCAAAACGGTAATTTGTGCCGATTTGCCGAAAGAAGAAGTACGCAGAAGAGATACTTACGAAGCGATAGATAAGGCTGAAACCGGCGATTACGATGCCATCATGAAGGCCTATCCTCTTTGCACGGAATGGCTTTCGAACGCAGTACCAGAGGCATTTGTCGAAATCGGATATCAGATGGGAATGCCCATTCCTCCAGGCTGCCCGATGAAGCTCCCGATCGAGCACGATCGTCCGATTCCACCAAGACTGATGGAGTTGTATGCGAAAGAAGGTCGCATCAAATTCACGATGGAAGGCGACGCCGAGAAGTTGCTCAATCCCTCGGAAAAGCTCGAGCCCACTGCGACTTTGATCAACTCGGTGGAATGGCTTTATACAACAAAAGGTCAGATCAGAGAGAAGAGTCTGCGATTTGAAGCGGATGCCGTTGTAGACACATTGCGCAAATGCTTTGGTGAGGAAGGCCGTAAAAAGTATGGTCCGGACGGAATCCCCAAAGGTTGGATGCCTCCGAAAAACGTCGAAGACATTCCGGCATGGCGCGAGCGCGTGATGTATGTCGTTAACCTGGGCAACCGCCTTCGCAACTACTCTCAGGCGATGAAGTCCATCGATGGTATTCAAAACTCCGACGAGGCTATAAAAGAACTTCAGGCGCTGGGCGTTGAGATGGAGTTCGGCAAGAAAGGACGATTGCTCAAGTTCAACGTTGCTGCTCTCGACGGTTTAGATTTGAGAAAGCAAATTCCAGCTAACAACAAGGAAACCAAAGGTTTCGAAGCCTGGCTGTCAAAACATCATAAAGAGGTCGACAAGGCTCTTGACCCTTACAGGCAGGCGGTTGAAGACCTGGTCGCCAAAAAAGATCCGAAAGCGTTTTTGCGATTTGGAGATTTCCCATTCAACGAAAGTATTCATCCGAATATCGGAGTTCCTTACGACCTGGTCAGTCAACGCGTCACCAGCGTAGAAGAGAAGGGCGGCAAAGTTATCGTCAAAGGTACGGTGTCGTATCAAACGACTAGCTGGTACAGCTACAACTACTGGCTCGGTTGCGACCCTGTCGGTTCGAAGCAAGCTATGGCAGACTTCCGCGCGACCAATGGTCTTGCAGATGGTGCCGAACCCAAAGTCGGTGAAAAGTACAAGATTAAAGGTGCAGACGGTCAGCCTTATCCTGACTGGACCTATAAAGGAAAAAATCCGGATGGCAGCTTGAATTTTTCTCGTGATGAAGAGTTCACTATCGAGAAATCATCGGACGAATACATTCCGGCTATGACCGCGATGGGCAGCATCCAGCTTCTAAAAGGACCAGACGACGTCAATCGTTGGCTCTACGGTAGCAAACTCGAACTGAACCCGACCAAGTGCGAATTGCCGCAAGTCGGCTTCTGGCACCATGGCGTCAAATGGGGCAAATTCGTCATGGATGTCGGTCTCACCGCATACGGCGGCGCGGGCATTATGGCGAAGGGAGTGAGCTGGGGCGCGCGTGCTATGTCTATGGGGCGCTTCGCAGTCGGTATGGCAGGCCTGTCTCACCATATCATCGATCACAAACTGCCGAAGCCCTGGAAAGACGGCATTCATACGGCCAGTCACCTGTTCATTCTTGCCGACATCGGTGGAGGACTTGGTCTCTCGACCTTCAAGAAAGCGTTCGGAATTGGAAAAGCAGCCGGCGAATCCGCCAGTCTTTTGAACACAATCGGACACGGCGTGCTCGCGGTCGATGGTATTGCTATCTTCGGACCGATTGTGGCGACAGATATCAAAAACAGAATCGACAACCACATGGGCTGGACCACTCAGCAAGCGTTGGACCGAGCTCTCGACGACAGAGGAACTCCCGAGCGTCTGGTCAAGAAGGACGGGGATGACGCCAGACCCGCGAAGTTCGATCTTGCCGACGAGAAGGTTCGCAAGTCGATGGAAGTGATGTTGGATCGTTTATCCAAGACGATGCTTGCAGAAACAACCGATGCGAAGACGCGTGAGCGCATCGAGAAGTTGGTAAAAGACGGAAAGGCAGCGATGGCTCTTCCGAAGGACAATCCTGAGCGTCAGAAGTTCGTCGCCAATCTATCGAAGCTCTTCACCTCGACTGACGAAGCCACGGTTTGGGGGCACATTTGTAGCCAGTCTGGAAAGTACGAGCCAAAATTCCGCCAGGAAATGCAAAGCAAAGTCCGCCCCGGCGAACCTCAATCCTCGCAAGAGAAGCTGATTGCAGCGAGTCTCGCGCTCGTTTTGCAGGCGAACGATAAAGGCGAGCTTCCAGAGACAGTTCTTAGCCGTAAGGTAACCATACCGGCGCACAAAGAATACAATGGCAAAGACTGGGTAGAAGTTGCTGAATCCACGATTGATGTCTCCGTCGGACGCAACGAACTGGTCAACTTTGTTGAGCGTTTGGCAGAAAGCGCACCGCAGGACTCCCTGAAGATGGGTGCCGCCAAGATGCTGTGGCGTATGGGCAAGCTCGATAATCATGGTCTTGCAGGTTCCCTTATCGATGTCGCTAAGACCTCCAACAATCGTGAGCTGGTTGGATTGGCAATGATCGACACCGAAGACGTGTCGCTCGGATTCCTGCTTAACGACATTATGGACGAAGAAATCCGCGTTTCGAAAAATGGTTATATCGCGCAACAAAGATATCGCGCCAAATATTACGGTCTAACTGCGGATGCTCTGCGCGCCGATCTCAAAGATCTTATGACTGATAGCAAGAAAGGTCCCGATGCTCGCGCGTTAGCCACGGAGGTACTCTTCGCCAACGATAACGATAAGGTCGATGATCGAAAGCGGGCACTGGAAGATTGTGATCGACGTTGGAAGAAAGAGGGCGGTAAAGACGGCGCATTTGCGACGGACTACGTCAAGAATCTGAAATTCATGGCCCAGCAGAACATCGAGACGACGCCTGTCGACCGAAAGATCCTTGTCATGGAGAAAGGCGAAGCGAAAGAGAAAACGATCAAACTTCAGCCCGACGATGTGCGATTGGAAAAACTCCAGGCATTGGTTGCGCTCAAAGAGTTGGGAACGATCAAGGTCGACGGAGAGGACTACAAGATTACGCCTGAGATGCTCAATGCGAATCTTCTCAAGTGCATGTCAAAAACCAAAATCGATCTCAGTTTGGCTGCAGTGCAACAAATGGACATTGCAAAACTGACTACCGCAGAGCGCAAAGAGCTTCTGGCAGTTCTTAGCTGGCCTAACACGCAAGAATCGCAGAAGCTCAAAGTGGAAATTTTGAAAAACGCACGTGCTATCACTGGCGGTGACAAGGCTATCACTACAGATCTGAAATCCAGGCTTCTCGATATGCTCAATCCCCGCAGTCGTGCGCGCGAATCCGAAGACTACTCCTTCGTTGGAGATTATCCCGATCTTCATGCTTCCTGCATCACGGCGCTAGCGTCGTTCGGTTGCCAGTACTCCGGTACGGTACCAGAAAAACAAGATTCGATGACTGTGGCCGAGTTCGAAGGTCGTCTCGTCGAAGGTCAGGACAAGACGCTCTCTCTCGGACGATATTATCAGTTCAAAGAAGGCGACAGCGTCTCCTGGTATCGCTATACCGGAAAGGGCGCAGACAACAAAGAAAAGTTCATGAAGCAAGGCGATCCTTCGGTTGCGACAATCGTTCGCCACCTCAAAGATGCCGAATTTATTGGTTCTGCAAAAGTTCGACTCGCTGTTGTTCAAGCGGCCGGAGATCTGCAGATTCCGGGCTTGCGTGAATTGATGAACGAGGCCGTGAAGAAAGAGCTGGATCCTCGAGTAGCTAGAAGAATTCGAGAAGTTCGATTCCCCGAGGAACCGCCGCTCGATCCGAAGTCCGATCAGAGCATAGAAAAGCTGCAAGCTCATGTAACCAAGATTCTGGAAGACCAGCAGTTCAAACACCTGGATTGGTACGGAGAGCGTCTCAAAGAATCTCGTCCGATTCTGTTCGACAAGAACTTCACCGATGCCTGGACTGGTGCCGTGGATAGCACCTACTCTGGAATCGGTGGATTTTTCGAGTTCGGCGCGGACAAAGTTGGCAGCTTTTTTGGTGGCAAAGACACGAAGGAATATTTCAAGGATGCCACCGATGCGGTCGACAAGAAATACACCGAGGCTCTGGATGAACTCGTCAAGGATGCCAAAACTGGCAAGGATTCTGATACAAGAACGAAAGCAATTCAAGCACTTCTCTGGATTATCGTTAATCGCGGCGCAGACATGCCGGTTCGCTGGAGAAATTACACGATCGACGTGGCTACGATTGCATTTCTCGATCTCTCCAAGCAAGGCTGCAAGGAGAGAGGATCCGCGGTGAAGTGGTGCGTGGAAAAGGTACTCACTCAGCAACCTGATTTGCATCCTGATGTAAAGAACATCTTCCTCGCCTCGCTGATCCAGATGAGCGACGCCGACAAGAGTGATGTGAAGAACGATCAAGCGATGACCAAAGAGCAGGTCGCAAAGATTCTCTATCTCGCTACCACCGCTCAAGCCGGTTTTCCAGACAAGGGCGATCCGAGATACGATAAAGAGGTCAAGTTCAGGAGAACAATGATCAACCTTCTCGGCGACTACTGTCGTGATGGTTCTTCCGCCGAGCTTCTCGAAGCAATTGCCGAGTTTCATAAGTCGCCCGAGTTGCGTGAGTGCGCCGCTGACAATGTACGCTGGTTGCGTGATGGTATCACCCGCAATATCGTCGATGCCAGGAAAAACAATCCTGATACGACAGCATCTGTTCAGCTCAGAAAGAATGCGATCATCGATAATCTCACCGATAGTAGCAAGTCGACAGAGGACGTCGTCAGAGCTATAGCAAAGGCCGTAGAAGGCTATGAATGGCACAAGAATGCAGAGAATGATGAGGTTCTCCTTTCCGCCCTCCGGCAAGCCAGAGAAGATCAGCGTACTCGCGTCAAACTAATTGCGAGCCGCTACATGCTCTATCGCGGTGATGGCGATGATTTGATGCAAGCGACAGAGACGCTTAGTACGATCATCGACACGCCATACAAGTACGCTAGCAGTCCACGCGATTTGAAGTTCTACAGACTGGAAGCGGAATCGATTCTATCGCAATTCGAAAAGGGCATCGATAAATCGCCACATAAAGCGAAGCTTCTCGAGATCATGCAAGAAGGCAAGAATCTCGCGAAGGAAAAGAAAGACGGTAGTGTGCTTGCCTATGCAATTGTTCGCCCTGATAAGAAATCTCTGGCTACAGCTCAGCAGGAGCTCGATCAGATTCTCGATAAGGAAAACGTCAACGAGATCGATGTGGTCAAAGCAGTCATGTCGGTCAAACGGAAAATGGGTAACAACCCTGTTGGACCGACCGATCCAGTGCTCGATCTCTACACCCGAGCGATGGAGCACAGAAGTGAGAAAGTGCGCATGGCTGGAGCATGGGCTCTGATGTTGACGACGCCCAATCAAGCCGAGTTGAGTCGCGCGGTTGGTGTTCTCAAAGGATTGAACCAGGACTCGACCAATCCGCAGTTGAAGAAGGAAGCAGGTCAGTGGCTGGATTTCGTCAGTAAGCTCAGTCGCTATTCCGTAGGCGGATTGAACATCGCTTCTGAAGCGACGCTGCCGACTGCCGATCGGGCAAAAACCTGTGAAAGGCTCGGTGCTTACGTTAAATCGCCTAAAGCTGAGTCCGTCAACACCGCGGTGCAGGATATTTTCTCGCTGCGTTCTCCGGATGGAAAACTGAAAGCCGACGACAGTGCTTTGAAGGTGCTGAAGGAAGCTGTGGCAAGCGATTTTCTGGCAGTCTCACTGGCAGCTTGTATGGTGCTAGCCGAGCAGAGTCCAGACGCTCAAGATGCGAAAGCCGCAATGGCTCTGGTTCTGGCTAAACAAAATACTCGATATCCTGATCGTATTCGCAAGGACGCCGAGACCTTTATCGCCAGAATGAAGAAGACAGATAAAGCGAAAGCCGGCGTTATCGCGGATCTCGAAGCTGAAATGGACAAGGATATGGGACTGTTAGTCGAGGTCACTCGCGGTTTAAAACCGACTGAAAGCAAAGATCTAACAGCCAATGCTGCCAAGTTGACTGCCTCAATCGAGGCTGCTAAAGAGAAGCCGGGCAAAGCAGCATCAAATGACGCGGTGAAAGCCATCGTTCAGTTCGGGCTGGGCGAGAATGCATTTGCAAAAGATAGTCCAGTTGCGAAAAAGATTCGTGAGACGGCACTGGCGCATCCCGACGAGCGAGTGCAGCTTGCAGCCGCATGGATGCTGGCTCAAGGCGCGCCTGGTCAAGATGATGAATCAACCGGCATTATGATCCTGGCTCAGCTAATAGCAAAAGGTAAGGGACCGTCGGTACGATTGGAAGCAAATAGCGTTCTGAGAACTTTAGGCGATACCTATGAGACTCTCCTTGCTGATGAGAAAACGCCAGCGGATCAGAAGACCAGAGCTCGTTGGGCAATCAACGAGATCAAGCGTCAACGTGAAGCGGCTGCCAAAGAGTGATGCCGCAGCGATGACAAACTCGTACTCATATTGGCTACCAGTGCCTCAGCTCTGATTTAACCTGAGGTCAATCTTGTCCTGACCGTATCGACGGAGAATCGTTTCAATGCGCCTCGTTCTGACCACTTTCTTGCCTGAATAGACTGTGAACCTGGAGATAAAGCTAGGCGACCAACGTGGCAGAACTTTGTCAGCGAACGGAGTAGCTTCGCGATTTTATTTATCGCACGAGATTGTTTTTTGTGGCAAGGTCCCTTGTCGCTCTGAATGTGAGTTGCGTAATTCGTTCGACGAGCCGGTTACAAGAATGTTAGTAAGTGCGGCGCGATCGATCTGTCTTGATGTGGATAGAACGTGCCCGGTGTGGATAGGACCTGTTCGAATTTTTCTCATTGCAAAAAGCAACCAAGCTTCGCACTGAAGCTTGGTTGCAGGTGAGCAGTTAGGGCTGGTTGGGTTGAAACTGTTTGTTCAAAACGCCTTCGACCGATCAAGAATACGTGATTCGAGCGCAGCTCGTTATGTGACACAAGCTTGCTTCAGTCCACGGATGTTAATCCAGGTCCTTAACGCTCCCTAGTGCTCATTTCTTGTTTTTATTGATGAACTCTACGTTGACGCGATTCGAAGAATCGGCCTTCTCTTTGGATAAGCAGTGATGTAGTATCGCTCCTGTGAGGATAGCCACACCGAGAACAGTTCCGCCGATGGCGAGTGAACGGCCGACTCGACTTGAGCGCGCTTTGTCCGGCTCTTTCGTGTCTACTTCCAATCCGAGTTGAGTCTTTATCGTCCTGAAGAATTCGATTTTTGCTTCGTTCTTTGCTTCCGGTCCAAGCTTGTCATATCGGGCTTTTAGCTCTTTCAGCTGTTTTTGTTCTTCCTCCGAACCAACTTTGTCTTCGATAAGCTTGTCTAGAACTTTGCCGAGTTCTTCAGTTTTGAACTCCTTCTCGACCTTCTCCATAAATCCCGGCAACTCGGCTTTGGGCATTCGGGCATAGATTCCGCCTGGTAGTTTGATCTCTATCATCCTTCCGGCTTCCATCGCGGCGGCAGGCCTCTCGATTTTAGGATCCGGTTTGGCGCCGGACTCAAACGGAGTCGTCTTGATCGTATCGGGATCCACGGTTCTTTCAGCGGGTTTGGGTGTTTCAGTAGGCTTATTTTCGCCTGGTTTTGTTTCGGACCCTGGTTTAGGATCGCCTGGTTTTAATTCGCCTGGTTTTGGTTCGGACCCCGGTTTGGGATCGCCCGGCTTCGGTTCGGAACCTGGTTTGGATTCGCCAGGTTTTAATTCGCCTGGTTTTGGTTCGGACCCCGGTTTGGACTCGCCCGGCTTCGGTTCGGACCCTGGTTTGGATTCGCCAGGTTTTGGTTCCTCAACCGGTTTGCTTTCGGGAGGTGACGATTCTGCGATCTTCTTGCCGACGTCTTTGGCTTCAGCCACAGCTGCGGCTCGCTTTGCTCGAACGCGCTCCATCTGGCCCTTTGTCACTCGATAGCCGAGATACAGGAGTGCTGCGGTTAATAGCGGTCCAGTAACTGTGTCTTTCAAGTAGTTTGTTACTGCCTTGTCTTTCTCGACTTCTTCCAGTTGTTCTTTCGAAAGGTTCTTCGGATCTATCTTCTTGTATCCGACTTCGAATGGTTCTCTCTTGACTTTGCTTGGATCAGTTTTGGCCGGAAGCTCTACTTTGGTGTCTGGTCCCGTCGGTAGTACGTCTTCTCTGGGCGGTAGTAGTCTAGCTGTCGGTTTTGATGTGTGATGCGACTCAAATGCTTTCTTCAGGTGCACCTGGAAATCGTCGTCGAACTCTAGCTCTGGTCTCTTCTCAATTGCTTCAGCGAGAAGCGTTTTGCCGCGCTTGAGCATGTCAGCGTCACCTGAGCTTATCATCGCGAGAGCGGTGTTCACTCTTGTGGAGCCGGGGTCGAGGTATAGTCGATATTTTGACCATTCGTCTTCTCTGGCTGTTTTCAGCTCATCGGCCGCTTTGTCCGTATTCTCGTTGCGAACAGCTTTTCCGACAATCGATCTTTCTAAAGTCAATCTCTTGCAGAATAGCTCTGCCAACTCTGCCTTGACTTTGTCCTGAGGTAGACCATCGGCGGCTTTGATTGCTGCTTCGAAAAAGGGCAGGGCCTCTTTCATTCCTTTCTCTGCGTAGACCTTGTTGGCCTTTTGCATTGCATCGTCCGGATCGGCGCCGACTGCACCAGCTACGGTGCTGGAGGCTTTCTCCGGCTTTAGTTCACCTTGCCATGCAGCTAGCCCTTTATCTTTGCGAGTCGACTCCATCTTCTGATAAGACGCGAGAATCTTTTTCTGGAATCCTTCATTGAATTGCAGATCCGGGCGCATTGTCACTGCGGCAATCAAGGTTTTCTCGCCCTCGGCGATGAGCTTGTCATCACCGGTTGCAATTTTTGCCAGCGCCAGTTCCGCTCGTGACAGAGCCGGGTCGAGATAGCGCTCGTAATCGATCCACTTCTCGGCGTGGATCCGAAGGTTCATGTCTGCAAGAATCTTCTTTCTCTCAGGGGAGAGGTCAGGTTCAGTAAGTTTTTCCAGCAGGCTGATGCTTTGCGTGTGACCTTCTATGATTTTGCCCAGAGCATCTTTCGTATCGGTTTTGTCAGCCTTCTCCACAATTGTTTCGAGGAATTGAATAGTTCTTTCCGTGACTGTCTTTCCAGCGCTACCATCTGGTTTGGCAGTCCCCGCGTCTTTCCCTCCGCCGTCTTTGACTTTGATCTCGGGCGCTTTATCGGTGGGTTTTGCGAAGCCGGCGTCGCCAGGCATAGCCGGCTTTACTTTGCCTGGTTCTATCTTTTTCGCGGCCCAGTCGGGTACTTCTTCAGGTTGTGCCTCACGTAACAACTTTGGGTTAGGTTTTTCATCGACTGCCGGCGGCGGATCGCCCAAGAATGCCACAAGCTGTTTTTCCTGAGGTGCTCCCCAGATACCTTGGGCTGCTGCCATCCAACCGGACGTTGACTCGTCCGTACTGTCTAAATCGCTTTCGAAGGTGGGTTGTGGCTTCGAGTCTGTTGAGTCACTCCCGCCACCTTTCGTGTTGTCTTGCCTTGCCAGATCAAAAAGATTCACTATTATTCCCTCTAGAAACAAAAGTTGATGCGCCGCTCAGGAGCGGTGGGGCACCAGTTTTTTTGCAAGCTGACGGCTTAGAGCAGAATGCTCTCGGTTATATACAAAGGAGAAAAATACTGGACAGACGATAAGCAATGATTTGAAAGTTTCCTTTTGATATTTCGGCTTGTTGATGGAAATTCGAACGATACACCCAACCAGCGAGCCAGAGACTCAGAAAAGCTGGCAGAGTCTCATTATTATATCTTCACTTATAGCGCCTTTGCCTGTTAACTGCTTGAGTGGACCAGGGAAATCGTAAATGGTCACTGAAGGACGTGGCGACTCGCCCTCCGGTTCCGTTTTGCAGAACATGTTGTGCCGCATGTTCTCCTCAGCGAAGCAGCCTGTAAACGTCCGCAAGTGAACGTTTACGGGAAATCGGACTAAAAATTGGCTCTATCGTTGTTGATGGCAGTTAGTTTGCAATCATGCGGTCATGCTGTAAGCACAACTAACCTATGGCAAAGTCGAACTGATGAGCCCTCTTCAAAAGAATCACGCCCGGTGGCAGCAAGAGATATTTGCGGCACCGCTTGAAGCTGTTCCGGTAAGCCGAACAACTGAAGTTGAACTCGAACAGCAAGAGATAGAAAGACTTACTTTTTTGAAACAGAATCTGGGTCTTCAAAATCTCACATCAGGTTCAGCCTCTCAGCCAGCTGGTTTCCTGAACCAGGAGGAACCGGTCTCGACTCGCGACTGTCGGTTCGCAACAATCACGCACCTGACGAAATGCAAGTCGTCAGAGCGAAGAGCGAGCGTGAGCGAAACTGCCGGAGCTTGCGAGGGCAGGTGCAATCGTCTATCCCGCCTCAACAATCAAACGGTTTTTCTTTCGATCGTTCCCAAGAAAAATAATTCCGATTTCGGATTTGCGATTTTTTCATGAAGGGAACAGTTAGAATTCGGGACTCGACTAAGCGCAAATCCATTTGTATATGTCTTGTGTCTGCGCCTGTGGTACGTAGTGGTGCGGGCATACCACCCGTGGTGATCGTTCGATATGCAATGAAAGACTCGTGAACCATCTGTGGTGCAACTATTGCCTCTATAGAATACTGATGTATTATTGTCGAGAACAGAAGTCGTATCAGGCTTTTATGAGATCGGGCTCAGCTTCTCCGGGTTAGAAAACAAGCGATCGACCATCGAGAGTGCTACTGCCTGTGATATCAGAATGGGGGCGGACTTGCAAGAATATTACTACGGTCGGCAGATGGACCAGGGAGTCGACTACACCTCATCTGAGGTAGAGTCGAATGTTGTGCGTCAGGTCAGGAGCATGAATGTCGGTGGCCTCGGACAACAGGGTCTGCCGCCAAGTGGACAGGATTCTTTGATGGTTGATTTCTTCTCGACCGATCATGCTACTGACACAGAGTATGCTGACGACGTCGTGTATGAATACGGCCCTGAGTATGTCGCAACAACTGAGTACGCTCATGATTATGCTCAGAGCGAGTATGCCGACAATGCTGATGACAAT
Organism: Candidatus Obscuribacterales bacterium; assembly: GCA_019746975.1. GTDB lineage: Bacteria > Cyanobacteriota > Vampirovibrionia > Obscuribacterales > Obscuribacteraceae > JADYXR01. The sequence goes on along the minus strand of JAIERK010000089.1, from coordinate 15,859 downwards.
GGCGTGTATTATCCTGGTGAGATAGCTCGGCTTGGCAGGCACATAACCGACTCTGATGTATACGACTCGTTGGATGCGATGACCCTGGACGACCAGGAGAAGTTCTTTGCCCTGTTTTCCAATCGGTTCGCCAGTTGTGTCAAGCGCGGCAAAGAGGGTGATTGGCGTCAAACGAGCCAGTTTCACCACTTGTCTGATGAAGAGATTATTGAAGCGATTTCAGGCGGCTCAACATTCTTGCGGGCCTGCATGGCGGACAAGACAATTCGATTTGTCGTCGTTACGGTCGAAGAAAGCAGCTATTACAGGACGTCCGAAGGACTCGAGAAGATCCGCGACTGTCTGCGTTGCCTTTCGGTCGATCATCTGAAGCTTTACTTGTGCGAGGACTCCCATCAGTGGCAGTTATTCGCGTTCTTCCAACGACCGGTAGACTCCCGGAAGATCGGCGCTCTTTTGGGTTCCTGGTTTCGAAGGAATGGTATCGTTCCTGGTACTGCAGGTGTCCGCCTGTTTCCAGACGACCAGCCATTTGGTCTACCGCTTCAGCCTGGCTTTGCCTGGCTAAATGATGACGGTCAGGTCATCGTTACGCGCAACGAAATCTCTCTGGAGGCCGCGCTGGCTTTGTTCATCTCGGATGTGCAACGCAGTCAGAATGACGGGGACGATCTCTTGAGGCGTCTTGAGCAGATTCTTGGCAGCGACAAGTAGCGATTTGTCGGCGCATGGCATCGCGACTTGCAATCTCGGGAATGCTTCCTCAATGTCAGAATGACGTTTTAGCGTAGAAAGCAAAGGAAGGCGTCGACAGAACCTTCTGGTTGAGAATTCCTCGGTGGGCCTGACAATGGTCTTTCGGACCGGTGAAGCTGACCGTAAAAATCTGAATTATTAAGATGTGCTCTTGATACGGTCACGCGGACTCAGTGCATGTTTCAGGCGAGAATAGAAAGATCTGAGCTGGCAGTATGTCAAGAACCGGCAAGCATTGCTAAACTACTGGTTATGAAATCTCAGCTTTCGCGAGCTGAGAAAAGGGAACAATGATTGAGGATCGGATGACCGAGCGAAACTTGTCTATGTTTGGCCAGGGCAATATGTACGACAGAGTGCGGGAAGATTTGAAGAAGCGAAGGCCGCTTCTTGGGGCTGCCTTTCAGGGTGATCCGGAGACATTGGCTCGCGTCAGGGAGTACGAACAACGCTCTTCCGAAGTAGCTCAGCAGGTTGGCTTGGTCGCGGCAAAGGGCGAAGACATCGAGCGACTGGCACTTCTCGATCCCGTCACCGAGCTTTACAACCATCGCACTTTCGTCAAAGAGCTTAAGGCGGAGATGGCCCGATCTCGGCGCTACAGTCAGCGTGTTTCGGTTTGCAGTCTGATCGTCGATAACTTCGACAACATCGGCACCGACTATGGGACGTTGACCCAGGATGCGGTACTAAAAGTAGTGGCACTCGTGATTCGCAATTCAACGCGTGAAGTAGACATAGCGGCTAGGTATGCACCCTGGCAGTTTGCGGTCGTATTGCCTCAGACCAATGCCGCTGGAGCATCTCTGGTAGCTGAGCGTATCAGATTGCGGGTCGCTGCTCAGGTGTTTTCTCATAACTGGAAGAACTTCTCTATAACATCGAGTATTGGTGTCGCAACGTTCCCTGAACATGCTCCCGAATACGACGAGCTTGTCGCTCGTTCTATCGAGGCGATGGAGTGCGCATTGGATCGCGGCGGCGATCGAGTATTTTCGTTCTAACTACCTTAGCGACATGCCGTCACCTTGTTATATTTTCAGGCGTTTTTAACAAAGCCGATATCGCCTACGGAGCCTGACTTGCTCAGGGTGTGCCAGTCTTTCTCGTGAAGAGGTAAGAACCAGGATCTTCGCAAGCAATCTGCCAATCCTCCTCGTTCTTCAGTGCTGCCGATAAGACGGCGTCCTTCGGCATCAGGATCCAATCGATTTTCATGTTGTCGAGCAAATTACGCCACCCGGGTTTGGTTCTAACAATCGAGCCGTACTTCGTGTAGAACTCTTCTCCATAGAAGTCCGCGCGATCATCGATAAAGACGCGCATACCGAGCTTGTATCTGATTAATCCACCCCAATTGTCGTTATTGAATCCACGATCAAACGGTAGTTTGTGTTCTTGAATATAGGTCAGGGTCGCCGTTGGCATAGTGGACGGGCTGAACCCCGATGAGAGCACTTTGCTTCCGCCCAGGCTCCCGCCGCAGAATGCTGCGACGGCGACGAACATGACATATGCAATAGGTATAATTCGCATTTTGCAGAGCATCTCTTGTTCGGCAAATTGATTGAATGCAGTCGATATTCGACGCCACGGTTTATCAATTGCAGGAAAAATCTCACCGAAAGAGCGTGTGGACTCTGTCATCCTCGTGGAGGAAAATAACAAGCCCAGGGCTGGTATGACTGCAATCGAGAAGAGCGGTATGTTGCGCACCGCAGACAGTGACATATGTGTGAACAGCATCATCGTGGCAAAGTATGGAAGTGACAGGCGCTTCCTGGTTATGGCAAGTCCAACCAGATAAAGAGCCATCAATATCTCCAGGCAGATGACGTGAATATTGTCTCCATGAAAAATTGGCGATTTGAATTCATCTGTTTCTGCCAGCACGGAGCTACCGTGGAGGTAGTCAATGATGTACCTGTAGAGCTCGATCCCATAGGGGTTGACGAGTGTAACCAGAGCAACGAGAATTCCGGCGATAAAAATCTGCTTCAGTCGTCTTCGGATGGATTCGGTGTCGGATTTCGATCTCACTAGCAACACAATGTTGCTCACAAAGTAGATTCCGATAAGGACCATGCCAAGCCCGAATGCCGGGTGACAGTTGACCCAAACGAGCATTGGCAGGGACAACCAGAGATAGAGTTTGGTACTACTTATGGTGCCTCGTTGAAAGTCTTCCAGTTTCATCAGGAAGATATAGATACAAACAAGTGTAATTACATGAGGCCGGGCCAACCAGTGTATGGCCGATGCGAATATACCGATGATAGCGATGGGGACGGTTGCTCCCAGGGGGCCACCGTCCCGTCTGGCTCGATCATAGACCCGCGTGAATAAGAGGGCGATTGTGGTGGCGATAAAAACCGCCAGCAGGTTTAACCCACCCAGGCGAGTAAGGATGTACGCAAACAGATCGAACATCCATTCATACGCAACCCATGCTTTGTCGGGAAATGTATAGGAGAACAGGTCGACCTTCGGGATTGTGTGATGGTCGAAAATCCATTGTCCGGTTACAAGGTGCCATCCAAGGGATGCGTCCTGGAACATCAAATCTGGGCGTCCGAAAATCAGAATATGCATAATGCCGATAAACAGCAGATCGCCGACATCTGGCATTGGCAACATTTTCTGAGAAGGTCGTGATTCCGGTTCGTTAACCAAAGGGCTCACATTATCGAGTGCAGAAGAAGTAGTAACATCATCGAGTGAATGCCAACGGATTTGTCACTCAGAGTCATAGGGGCTAATTCGATATTCCCTTTATTCTATTTAGCTCTATATCAAGCCGGTAAAATCTCTTTGACAATCTGAGAGAAGCCTATCGATTTTAACTCCGTAGCAATTTTTCTGGCTTGATCGGATTGGTCATTGACGGTCTCGAAAGCCAGATGAGCGTCTCAGGTCCGCGATAAAATGCGATCTGTCTCAGTAAAATTCGTATAAGTGCTGGGTCGGCATTGCTGATGTCATTCAACAACTGCTTCAGGACTTCCCGGTCACAGGTAGATGTAACGAGCTCCAGGGAGATTGTGCCAAATGCTTCTGTAAGATCAGCGTCTGCCACAAGTTTCAACACTTGGCCCATGCAGATGGTATACCCGCCTGCGCAAATCTGCCTGGATAGAGAGATCAGCAGTCGAAGCTTGTTGAGTCGAGCGAGTTCTAAAACTACCACAGCTACTGCTGTTACTTCGTTGAGTTGAGCGGCTCGCATATACAAGAATGACAGTTTGTCGATGTCATTGTTTTTACCTTGTTCTCTAACCCATGCTGATAAGAATATTCTGTAGTCGGGGTTGTGCATTATGTTGAACGCTACATTTTGACCGTCAGATGTTTCGCAATGCAAGAATAGTCTCTCCAGCGCCGACATATTTAGAATGCCTATCTCTTCGATCTCGTTGCTTTCGCCCTTGGCTATAATTCTCGCTTTCAGCACTTGAAGCGTCTCTCCGCACACTGCGGCCGCCAGGGTACAAATAACTATTCTGTCGTCACGGTGGACATCGTGTTCGTCAAGCTCACTGAGGAACTTTGCCAGACTATCGTCTCCGGATAGTGCTGCCAGATGTGCAGCGCCGCTCAGGTATCCAATGTCAGTAAAATCAGGACTGAACTCGAATTTTGTTTCGGCCTTCAGGCTGATAACTGGAGACTTGCAAATTACACTGATGAAAAGGGCAGGACGCTCCGTCGCTCTAAGCTCTCTAATCAGGATTGCATTAAGATCGTGCTGGCTTCGACTGGTGAGTTCGACTGACAAATCATATACATTTTTGTCCGGTATCGTCTTAAGTGCGACGCGGCACATCGAGGCGAAGAATGTCTCTTCCCGCTTCTGCAAAGCTTCGCATAGTGATACTACCTGCGACACCTGCCCTGCCAGAAGAAGCGTTTTGCAGATGTCGTAAAGCCTCTGCTTTTGCTTCTGATTGACCATGTCGATAGCAATAATTTCCAGTTGGTCGGGTCTTTGGAGCGCCAGACCCAGTGCTATTCCGCAGTAGATCTCTTTGCCGATATCTTTGTGTTTTGCAAGCAAACTCAGATAAGGCATGTTGTCCTGGCAATAGATCCGAGCCAGCTTCAGGTTGTAATCAACTTCGAGTTGAGAGTCTTGGGAGATCGAAATCAGTTCGTAGAGTGATTGAAAAAGACGCAGTTCACTCGTTGGATCTCCCTGTTTTATCGCCCCATCTTGTTTGGCCAAGTGCGACAGTCTTTGCTCGAGCTTCGAAATGCAATGATCTATAGAGGGTCCGAGTATGGAAGAAAGATCATCTTTTGATACACCCCATGCACGAATACCTGCGATTATGATCTCCAGGTCGTTATTGGGGTTGCAGGTAGTAAGTCCGACGATGAACTCACCGATAGTACTGACTGCGCAGCGGTTGAGCAACATCTGTAGAAAATCTGTCAATCGTTTTCTCCCGTGATCGTTTGTGAGAGAAAGCATCCACTGGGAGATAATGATGGAGTATCGCGGTTGAACAAGTTTGTCGATAATCCAACTAGCATCAGAATCCGGATTTATACGTTCCAGTAACGAATGCAAAGTGAGTACTGCATTTAGCAGTCGTTGAACCTCCACGACATCCTTCTTCGATTGTGTATGGAATGGGGAATGTGTATCAATTTCAGACATGAAAAATCGACAGGATTCCGTTAGCGACAGAGTCATTGTCGCGCTCACTCCTTTATCGGAGCTCTCCTTGAGAAGTATGCTGAAGACTGCGTCCACAATTTCGCTGGTGCAAGAAAATACAAGATGCAGATAGAAAGCTGCTAGTGTTACGGATTTTTTTTCTCGAGCCAAGCCTAACGCGATGTTTGCCAGAAGCCTTACGTCGCTCATTGTTCCGAGGAGGCAGACCAGTTGTCCGATATCGTCGTCCTCTTCGAAAAATCCTTCAGTGAGTATCCGCCATATCGACCTTTCTGGAAATCGCTTTAGCAACTCGACCGAGGATGAGCTAAGCAATACTCTTTGTCTTGATGAAAACTTGCGAGTGATTATCAGGAGCTCAGCTGCTTGATCGACAAGTCCGTCCGCCAGGCATTCGTCGATCAATTCGAGCAATGCCTCTTCTAAATTGTCAGCGCCAACGAATTTTCCTGTGGATTCGACCAGCTTCGAGAAACTAGCTAGATCCTCGAGTGTTGCATTTTTCATGGTGCTCTTCAGCGCCCTGACTCTTCCCCTCCTGGTGAGGCCTGCATCCACCGCATTCGCGCAGCAGTTGCACTTTACGAAAGACAGCAAGAGCGATTCCCATGCTTTATCTACTTGTTGGGAATCTAGGCAGACTTCGCCCGTGCTGCTGAATGTCGTGAGGGCAAACAGATGAAAGCCTTCTTGCCAGAGCCTGAGAGCTTGAGAAATAATTGACTGGAAGCTCTCGTCGCTGACTTTGATCGATCGTGTTTTGACTAATTCCTCCAGTATCATCGAAGTAGCAACAGCTATACTGGTAGCCTGTGGACGGTCGCCGATGTTGATCAGTCGCTCGATTAATTCGCGTAAGAGATGATAGGTTGAGCTACGTAGCACGTATACGTTTTGCATCTCCAATTTGACGGCTTCGACGAAATCGTCTCCTTTCAAGTCCGAGAGCGCCTTGAATGCTCCATCAAACTCTCTGACGTCATATCTGTTGACGGCCAGGCAAAGGCTTGCACGAAGCCGCTCTATGTCGGACTCCGCGTTCTTCGTGGCTAACAGAAAGTAATTTCCGGCCATGGATGTCTTATCGCTAAGACCCGAGCAGTATCCCATGCCCATGAGGCACCAGAACAACTCTTCTGGCAGTTTGTATTTTTGATTTATCGTGCGATAAATGTTCAAGTAGATATTCAGGGCATCGTCATAATTGCCGTTGTCGAATTGGCTCAGCGCCTGCTGCATCTGTTTCTTTGTCCAGATCTGAGGCGACAGCCAGAGATAGAAATCGTTGAACACTTTTTTGTTCGACGTTCGCAGCTTTTGCAATCGTTGTGTCGCCGAAGCTTGCTTTTTCTTGGCTTGAGTTTGCACGAATAAAGCATCGTCGTCGATGAAGTCAAAGCGGTTGCGTGAAGGTGATGGCGTCGAGTCTGTCTGCGAGACCTCGTTGTCTCGTGTGGGTTCGGTTTGCTCTACTTTGGGATTTTGTCCGCGTACTTTGGGAAGAAGTTCCAGTTTTTCTTCCGGACAATCGAGGATGGGCACCGAAAGTGGTTGCGCCCAAAGCATTCTTTCCAGTAAGACAACGGCCTCTCTCAAGTGCTCCGAAGAGTGATGCTTGAGTTCGTCAAAGAGTTTGGACTGTTCTGGGCTAGCCAGATCATGTTGGCGGAATAAAAGACATTCATCGCCTCCGCCATGTCGTTCGTAGAGCAACGGATCGATGGCGATGGCCAGCATGGATGCATGAATCAACCAGCAAGAGAAGTTGTCGACGTCCTGATCGTAATGATGCTCATTGCGATCGGGGTGTTGGTAATTGGGGTGTCCGAGCTCCAGGCTTTTTCGTCCGGCTAAGGCGGGCACAAACAGTGCGTCGTAGTCTACGAGCCTCAGACCATCGCTGGTGACGATGATGTTGCCGTGTTGGAGGTCTCCGTGGCCGATGTTGGCTCGTTCGAGCTGGTCAATCATGTCATGAAAATCGGCGAGCAGTTGTTTTAAAGCACCAGGAGTCTGGTATCGCTTTGTTATGTACTGGTCCAAGGTTTCTCCTTCTACCCACGGCATCTTCAGACACGGATACCAATTTCCTTTGATTTTTATGCCTTCATCCAGGTAGTAGAAATCGATAGTACAAGCCAGGTCATCGAACAGAACGAAATCGCTGATGTGTTTGTAGCGCTCGCGTTGATCGAGCCGGTTGGTCAGGAAACATCTAACCGCCCAAGCTTTGTCTCCGGTTACGATTTTGTATACGCTGGCAAATGCACCGGTCATCGATCGGGGTAATCCGATTGCGTTTGTCGTTACCTCTCCGTTCATTAAGTCCGGGTCGGAAAAACACGCTCGTGGGCTCTGGATTGCTTCGTTATAGTCTTGCGGGGTGGGCCAGGAATCTTTGCTCATAAGATCTTCAGGCGGTCAGGGTTTACCCCAACCTCCGCCTCCGGGAGTTTCAATCACAAAAATATCGTCTACTTTCATTTCGACGGTGGCGGTGCCGCCGAGCTGCACCACTTCCGATTCTGCTTGTCTAACTACGTAGTTGTTCCCACACTTCCCGTCGCCTCCGCCCATCATGCCGAAGGGCTTTACGCAGCGTCTTTCTGAAAGTATTGAGGCTTGCATAGCTTCTTTAAATTGCAACTTTCGCACAACTCCGTTTCCACCATTGTAAGTGCCGATTCCGCCGCTTTCCGCTCTTATCGCGAATTCCTTCAGGATCACCGGAAAGCGCCATTCAAGGACTTCCGGATCGGTCAGTCGTGAGTTGGTCATATGAGTTTGGACGGCGCTGGCGCCATGAAATTCCGGACCCGCGCCGGCGCCACCGCATATGGTTTCATAGTATTGATGACGGTCGTCGCCGAAAGTAAAATTACTCATCGTGCCAGCGCTAGCTGCAAGCTTGTTGAGCGCACCATACACCGCATCTACGACGGCTTGTGAGGTTTCTACATTACCTGCCACCACTGCGGCCGGGTAGGAGGGGCTGAGCATGGAGCCTTCCGGTATGATGATTTCGAGTGGTGCCATACATCCGTCGTTGAGCGGGATGTTGTTGTCCACCAGGGTGCGAAAGACGTATAGAACTGCGGCAATTGTAACGGCGCGCGGGGCATTGAGATTGCCCTCCAGCTGCGGAGAGCTGCCGGTGAAATCGATAGTGGCTGAGCGAGTTGTTTTGTCGACCGACAGACGAACACAAATTTTGGCGCCTGTATCCATCTCGAGCTCGAAATAGCCATTTGCCAGTTTGTCGATAGCGCGTCTCACGCACTCTTCCGCATTGTGACGAACGAAGCGCATATAAGAGTTGACGGTCGAAAATCCATAGTCGTCGATCAGTTCAGTAAGACTCAGAACACCTCTTTTGTTAGCGGCGACTTGGGCCTTCAGATCGGCCAGGTTTTGATCTATGTTGCGAGCCGGGTAGGGACCGTCAATCAAGAGAGCGCGCAAATTCTCTTCAAGCAGTCGACCATCTCTGACGAGTAAGGTCGGATCAATTAGCGCACCTTCCTCAAGTATGTTACGACTGGATGGTGGCATAGAACCCGGCGTTATCCCGCCGACATCTGCATGGTGACCGCGTGATGCCGCATAGAATAGTGGATTTTGCCTATCGTCATTACCGAATATCGGAGTGACGACGGTTATGTCGGGAAGATGTGTGCCTCCCGTGTATGGGTTGTTGAGGACGTAGACATCTCCATTCCTTATATCGGAACATGCTGCCATTACGGCTTGGACACTTGCACCCATGCTGCCGAGGTGCACGGGCATGTGTGGTGCGTTGGCGATGAGTCTGCCTTCTCCGTCGAAGATGGCGCAGGAGAAATCGAGACGCTCCTTTATGTTGACGGATTGACTGGTTTTGCGGAGTGTCACACCCATCTCCTCTGCAATCGACATGAATTTGCTGTTAAACAGCTCGAGTGCAATTGGGTCCGGCGTCGACTCTTTCGACTGCGCAACGATTGGGCGCAGCGTCAGTGTTGTGGGGTCGCGCTGAAGGACTAAAACTCTATTGAGACTGATACTTGCTTGCCAGCCAGGCTCAATCACTGTCGTGCTCGTGGGGTCGATAACTATTGCCGGTCCTTTGACAGTCGCTCTCTCGGAAAGAGAATCTCTGTGGAAAAGTTGCGCATCGTGCCACTTCATGTGGTGGTTGTACATGCGGGCGGTTTTGGCGCAGTAACCTGAATCGCACTGATCGTCAGCCTCCAGCTTGAGGACCTCCAGCGCTCGAGTCGGCGCGGCCTGTGCTTCGAGAGTAAGCGATTCTACAATAAGTGGTCTGACCTGGTCGTGAAAACCGAAGCGTTTCAAATGAAGCTCATTGAATCTTTGTGTCATCTCCTCCTTCGATTGCAAGGGCACCGAGATATTGGTGTCGGATCCGCTGTATCGAAGCAGCACCAGGCGGCTCAGGTTGATCTCTGCGCTCTCCGGGGCTTGCTCCTCCAGTCGTTTGACTGCCTGGACTTCGAGAGCCGACATCATTTCTTCGAGTTGATCGGCGCTTAATTCGCAAAGCGCTCGTTGAACCGGGTGATGCTCGATGCGTTTGATTCCTGCCAGACCAATTCCAAGCGCGGACAAAACGCCTGCAAGCGGATGAACCATGACCGTATTGATGCCCAGTCGCTCTGCGATCAAGCAGGCGTGCTGACCGCCTGCGCCTCCAAAACAGTTGAGTACCGCCTCAGAAATGTCGTATCCACGCTCTACGGTTATTTTCCTGATAGCTGCTGCCATTTTCTCGATGGCGATTTCGAGAAAGCCCCAGGCTGTTTCTTCTAAAGTCTTATTTGTATTTGCAGTGGCTATTGCTTTTGTTAGAGTTGTGAACTTCTCTTGGACGACTTCAACATCGAGCCCTTCGTCGTTGTTCGGTCCGAATACTTTTGGAAAATAATCCGGCTGTAGTCTTCCAAGCAAGAGGTTGACATCCGTAATCGTCAGTGGTCCTCCTTGTCTATAGCAAGCTGGACCAGGTGAACTGCCTGCAGACTCGGGTCCGACGAGAAAGCGCTGACCGTCGAATTCCAGAATAGAACCACCGCCTGCGGCAATTGTATGAACGGCGAGCATTGGTGCGCGAATTCTGATACCGGATATGGTAGTAAGCTCTTGACTCTCGAACTGCCCTTCGAAGTGGGAAACGTCTGTGGAAGTGCCGCCCATGTCGAATCCGATCACTTTGTTGAAACCCAGGGCTCGTGCTGTTTCTACCGCGCCTACGACACCGCCTGCTGGACCGGATAACAGGCTGTCCTTCGCCCGGAAGTGAGATTGGTCCGTTAGCCCTCCATTGGATTGCATGAAGTAGGTTGAGCTGCGGTCCAGTGAATTTGTAAATGTCGACAGGTATTTTTGCAGGATTGGTGAGAGATATGCGTCGGCGACAGTTGTGTCGCCGCGCTCGATAAGACGAATTAGAGGGCTGAGTTCGTGCGACATCGAGACGGTTCCGAATCCAATTTTTCGTGCCAATTCTTGGCACTTCTTCTCATGCTGCGGAAAGAGGTAGCTGTGCATGAAAAATATTGCACAGGCAGTCATCCCCTGGTCGAATGCTTCTTGAAGACGGCAGAGCGTCAAGTCATGGTCGAATGGCTCTATCTCCTCGCCGTCGGCTGCGAAGCGACCAGGAACTTCAATTATCAACGAGTAAAGTGGCTCGGGCAATCTAATCCGTCGTGCGAATATCTCGGGTCTGTTCTGATAGCCGATGCGAAGAGCGTCTTTGAAGCCTCGATTCACGACGGCAACTGTCGGCGCTCCTCTGCGTTCCAACAGAGCATTGGTGGCGACAGTGGTGCCGAGTCGGACCTCCCGAATCGATGCTTTGGACGAGTGCGCTTCGTTGAGTACCGCGAGAATCCCCTCAATCGCGGCATCTTCGTAGTGTTGGGCAGTAGATAAAAGCTTGCGAATGCGAAAAGCGCCATTGGAGCAAATGGCGACTATATCGGTGAACGTTCCGCCTCGATCGATGAAGAATTGCCAAGTAGCATGTTGACGACTATCGACTGTCACTTGATACTACTAACTAACTAACTAACTAACTAACTGGCGGAATTTGTTTGAGCTACTAAGTCGTTGAGCTGTTGAACGACAGAAGAGAATGCGTGGGATACTGCAAGTGCAAATTCGCTGGAGCCGAACGCAAAAACGAGTGAGATAAGAACAGCTATGAATGCGATGATGGCGCCATATTCAGTGATGGCTTGCCCTTCTTCGTTGCGGCGAAGGCGAGATCGAATTCGCCTGAACCATGGGATTGAATTTTTTAGCCTTCTTAGCATAATGGGTCTCAGAAAAACGCAGAAGGGTGTTCGGGAAACCTAGTAAGAGCGAGCGCTATGAGTACCTTTTCAATAATACCCGACCGCTGTCCACCTGAAACAGGAAACACCCTGAAACAATCGACTGGGCTACCGTTTTGGGCTCCAGAGGTCTGATGAGAGACCTCGTTCTCGGACGGAATAGGGCTTGCCGGCTCGTTGGTTTTGCAACCCGCGGCTCGCACGTTGGTTGTTAGCCCAATTCGTTGGCTCGTCTGGATAAGTTTCCGACAAATCGAAACCCTTGATAGATACTTGCCAGAAGTGTCACTTCTGAGCAATCAATTTTGATGGTGTTGGTAATTCAGGTCGATTTAGCAAGTGGTAATTTCATCCTATCACAAGCCAAGAGGAAGCCGTAAGCTGCAGAATCCGGCATGAACAAACGGAAGATCGCAAATGCAAGCGGGTGCGGATTTTTGAGAAACAGCATTTTGTGCGGATTCTAAACATTGGTTAACAATAGAGACAACTGACGAGCTTGAATGTCAGCGTCGTTGGTCAATCTTTCGTCCTGCTGTCTCTTGAATCCGGACTTTCTGCTTCGCCCCCTGCAAATCTCGTCATAGAGCCATTTCTGAACTTCTTCGTATTGACTGGGCTCGAAAAAATCTGCATGCCTCGACAGAAGGTCTTTGCGATTATTGATTTCTGGATAATTCATCGAGCCTATCCAAACCTTGTCCACATAAGGCTTGAGCAGTTGAACGAAGCGCTCGGGATTGCATGGAAGAAGCGGAGCGATCGAGGCATAGACCTCGATGCCCGCTGCTCGCAGTCCTTTCAAGAGCTCCAGTCGACGTGCGATCGCAGGCGCTCCGGGCTCGAACTCTCGACAGACGGATTCATCATCTGTGGTGATACTGATGCCGACTTGCACAACATCTCGGAGTTGCGTAATCAGCTCCAGATCTTGAAGTATAAGATGACTGCGGGTGTGCAGTGTTAGCTTCTTCGGTCTGTATCTGATCAGCTCTTTCAAGCACCGCCTGGACAGTCGATACTTCAGCTCCAGATATTGATAAGGGTCCGTAGCAGAGCTGAAAAAAATGGAGCTTCCAAATACGAGTGCACGCTCCTTGCGAATCAGCTCAGGTGCGTTAACTTTAACTTCCACCCACTTGCCCCAATCTCTGTAATCGCTGTGGCGAGCGCTTGGAAATTTTGGAACGTAACAATAGCTGCATCGAAATGCGCACCCTGCGTAGGGATTGAGCGAGTATGTGTAATGACCGGCTAGCGATCCAACCATCTGTGGAGTTAGTATTGATGTGGCTCGGATCTCAGTAACATCCATGCCTCGAGTATACATACTTATGTATGTGCTAGCAACCCTTTTCTCTACGGAGCGAAAACATGCTCATGTCCTCTACACCGGATAAGACAACCGATAGTTCGCAAGGAGCGGAATGGAAAAGATTGGTAGAAGAGGGCAACGCCGCCTTTCAGATCGAAAGATATTCAGTGGCAGAGACAACTTTCGTCAAGGCGCTGGAGATTGCCGAGAAGTTGTTCGAAGATAGCAAAGGCAGCTCTTCAGTCTATGATGCCGCTGATTGTCCGAAAGTGAGGCTGACTAAGAGTCTCAACAATCTTGCTGCTCTTTATCATGTGCAGGGCAAGTACGGTCTGGCTGAGCAGCTTTACGAGCGATGTCTGGACCTCAAACTGGAGTTGTATGGCGAAGACCATCTAGAGACCGCAGTTAACCTGCATAATCTTGCTGTGCTCTATAGCGCCAAGCGCACCTACCTGAAAGCCGAATTGCTTTATAAGCGCGCGCTTGATATTCGCGACAAGCTCCTTGGGGATTCGCATCCAGACCTTGTACCAGTGTTGCGCAACTATGCCCTTCTACTAAAGAAAACACAGCGCATGGAAGAATCCAGAGTGCTGGAGGAGCGTGCCAGCGCCATAGAGGCTCTTACAGTGGCGACAAAGGGCTAATCTGCCTCCACTAGTGGTGCCCTCTGATGAAAGGGGAGCCTTGCGGAAGAACTGAGGCTCAGGCGCTCCTGCAGGCATGACGAATGCCTCCAAGTCTATCTGATGTTCGTCCGCCGACGACTGCGGGTTCGTAAAGAACATTCCCAGCATTACGAATTCGCCGAAGCTTTTCGACAACGATGACCTAGTTATGGCGCACGCTCAGTCGGCTTGCCTACGACCTTTTCGATGACAAGTTGATTCAATCGCACCAGTTCTAAACACGACGACCTTTGAATGCACGCCAACAAAAATGGATGCGAAGAACTTACTAGCGAACGGCGCTTTCGATGTGGGCCGGTAGTGTGAAGTAGATGCTGGTACCGCGACCGGCTTCGGATTCTGCCCAGATCTTTCCGCCCAGTCGTTCTACGTTATTGCGCGCGAGATACATCGAGAGGCGAATACTGTAAGTCTCTTCATGGTGCTTGCCTGGGACGAAGCCGGCGAACATGTCTTCAATCTCGATTGGAGGTAAGGCTGGACCTGAGCTGGAAACGGTGATTCTCATCTCGTCGCCACGAATAGCGCTTTCTACCCGTACCCTGCCACCAGCAGCGGTGACAACGATGAGGTGGTGAAGAACCTGTACGAGAATTCCACGCACTGCATCGCGATTGCCATTGATGGGCGGCAGACCGGTCACGGTTTTGTAATCCAGCAATAGCTGTCTTTCCCTCGCCAATGGAGTGACTTCTTCGAGACACTGGGCGACCAGGTGGGTAATTACAATCGGCTCCCGTGGTATCACGGGCGGTGGAATGAAGCCGCCGTACATCATCAGGTAACTGTCTACGACTGCGAGAACCTGCTCGTACTGGATGTGCAGCTCGGCTAGAGTCTGAGCCATCGCCGGGTGCATAGAAGTGGTGGCACCAGCCAGGATCGATCCCCAACGCGCTTCGGCCTGAGCAAGTTGTGATCGAATGGAGTCCTGGAGCATGACAACGATTTCCTGGCGAAGCTGCGCGTTCTCGGTTCTCAAAGACTTGTCGCGCAACACCATGACATAGCCCTGCACGTTGTTGTCCTCACCGCAAATCGGCTGCAGGTGGGCGAGAACTTCTACATATTTGCTTTCTTCGCGGGTGTGGTAAATGATCGCTTCCGGGTAAAAGCGGTTAAGCACGGCATTAGGATCACCGCCATGCCTTGCAAAGGCCTGCCCAAATATTGTTCGTGTGCGCGACTCACCGGGTTTTCTTACGAGGTCGAAGCACAGTCGCCCGGCAATTTCTCCTTCCGTGCAACCGACCCAATTCAGGAATACTGGGTTGGCGGATAGGATGTTGCCGTAGCCGTCGAGAATGAGAAATCCTTCAGTAGATGACTGCATGACCGCATCAAGCTTGTGTTGCACCGCTATTGCCTGGCGGTTCGCTTGATTGGCCTGTTTGCCTACTTCTGTCAGTTGTCGAGTTTGAGTGGTGATCTGACGGTTAAGCCCTTCGATTTTCGTGGAAGACGCTTCCACCAACTTGGTTTTCTCTTCCAGCTCTTCATTCTGGCGATTCACCTTTTGTTTCAAACTCTGGGTTGATGATCGCATCGTGCTAACCGCTGTATCGATCAATTCACCGAGCTCGAGCCATTCACCAGACAGTCCTTCCAGCGGTGGAATCCGTTTTTTCTGTTCGGCTATATCTTCGGTTCTATCAATTAAGAAACCAAGCGGCTCATTGACGCTTTCCTTAATTTTCTGGCTGAGAACAAATGCGATAGCCAGTGAAATACCGCCAAATATTCCAGCAACTGCAAAAACCGTAAAGATCTTGCCGGTAAGATCGGGAACCGGTGTGGAAACCAGAAGGATGCCGGCCTGCTGGATCGGCTTGTCCCGCCAGTCTATGCCGGTGAATATTACTTTGAACCAGAGTCTGCCACCCTTCTCGAAACTCTGATCGGCTCTAGTCGGATCGAGAGGAATAAGCAACTTGGTAATTGCATTCGGAATCGGCGGAAAAACATCGTGCGGTATCGCCGACTGACCTCGACGTCCCAGATCTTGAATGAACGGTCCACCGTTGCCCCCAGCCAGACCGGGTGTTGCTGCCACTATGCGCTTAGAGCTGTTGGAGTA
>JAIERK010000107.1 GCA_019746975.1 Candidatus Obscuribacterales bacterium | reverse complement strand
TTTTCCTTTTTCCGCTCAGTGTCTTTGATCTCTTCCCATTGCACCTTCACATCGCCGGCAGAGTCGATTTTTTTGTGGGCGAATACCTGGTGGTGCCGCCAGGTAAAATTATTATTTTTACCGCGCGCCCCCTATTATATATAAAAATTGTTGTTATCCTTGGCAACTTGTGCGTTCAGCACAATCTGTAAAAGGAGATCGCCTAGCTCTTCGCACAGTTTCTTGCTGTCATCGTCATGGATCGCCTCTAACACCTCGTACGCTTCCTCGAGCAGATAGCGTGCCAGGGTTTTGTGAGTCTGTTCTCTGTCCCAGGGGCAGCCGTCAGGGGCGCGAAGCCGGGCGATTGTATCGATAAATTGTTGAAGTTCAGTAGCCATGACTTTGTTCTGCGAGGGTATCACAACAAATTCCAGCATACATTGACAGAGGTTTAATAAACCTAATTATCTCAGGATGTGATCGCAGAAGATGCTTGCGGCTTTGTGTGCCGCGCTTTTAGAGACTTCAGGCGGCAACACACGTACGCATGGCAACCAACTGCTGGCGCCGATTGTCTTACAATCGGTTAGGTAAAAACCTGTCAAGGATGTTCCAGAAAGCCTGATTGCGGCTAACATATAGTCTGTTTCCATACGTTGAGACGCTTGTACAGTTATATTTGAGGAAGACCTTAACGGTCTGCTACCCTCGAGTATAGAACCTTCAAAACCCGGGGATTGATCGTGGATATATGTGTTGTTGGTGCTGGTTATGTCGGTCTCGTGACCAGCGCATGCCTGGCGTATTTTGGCAATCAGGTCACTGCAGTAGAGTCCAACCCTATCAGGCTCGAGAGCTTGAAGCAGGGCGAGATTCCGTTCTTCGAGCCTGGTCTTTCTGATTTCGTGAAAAGCTGCATTGCGCTAGGCACGTTGAAATTCACCGACAACCTGGACGATGGCGTCAAATCCTCTGATGTCATCTTTATCTGCGTCGGAACACCGCCCCTCGCCAACGGAGAGTCCGATCTTTCGCAAGTCATGACGGTTGCGCGCGGAATAGGTGGTGCACTCGATAACAAGCGTCGCCGGGTGATCGTCAATAAATCGACCGTTCCGGTCGGCTCCGGCAACTGGGTAGAAATGCTTGTCGCGCAAGGCGTTCAATCGGTGCAACCGGTGCCGGCTCGCAGCAGTAGAACCGAAGCTCCTGCTTTTTCAGTAGTCAGCAATCCCGAATTTTTGCGGGAAGGAAGCGCTATCGCCGACTCGTTTTACCCAGACAGGATTGTAGTCGGCAGCACTGATGAGCCGTCGATTGACCTGATGCGTAAGCTATACAATCCAATCCTGACGCAGGATTTCGAGGCGCCTGAGTGCGCCCCGCGGCCGAAAGGATTGGAGCACGTGCCGTTCGTATTGACGGATCTTGCTTCGGCTGAGCTCATCAAATATGCGGCCAATGCATTTCTTGCAATGAAGATAAGTTTTGCCAACGAGGTCGCCGGGCTTTGCGAGAAAGTCGGCGCTGACATCAAACAAGTCACGCGCGGAATCGGTCTTGATATGCGGATTGGCTCTGCATTCCTCAATGCCGGAGTGGGCTGGGGTGGCAGTTGTTTTCAAAAAGACATTCTCGCGCTAATGCAAGTGGCGCGCGAATATCACTACCCGACGCATCTTCTCGAGGCGACCATAAAAGTCAACGAGCATCAGCGTCTCGTCGTGATTCAAAAGTTGCAAGACGAGCTCAAGATAATCAAAGGTCGCACTGTCGGCCTAATGGGATTGTCATTCAAACCTAATACCGACGACTTGCGAGATGCTCCGAGTCTGGGTATAGCGCGCCAGCTCATCAAAATGGGCGCTCTTGTAAAAGTCTATGATCCGGTGTCGATGGATAGCTGCAAGAAGCAGCATCCCGATCTGGATATGCAGTATTGCAGCGACCTGGTCGACCTTGCCACCGGATGTGATGCCATCGTTTTGGTTACGGAATGGGAAGAGTTTAAACGTGCCAATTGGAGAGAGGTTTCGCAAGTCATGCGCTGGCCGCTCGTGGTCGACGGCCGTAACGTGTTGCAAGAAGACGAAATGACTGGAGTCGGAATGACCTATCGGGGGGTTGGACGTTGAGAATTTTAGTAACCGGCGCCGCTGGATTTATTGGTTCACACCTTGTCGATCGCCTGATGGGTGACGGTCACTACGTGATCGCAATGGATAACCTGATCACAGGAAAGTTCGAGAACATTCAAAAGCACTCCAGCAGTACGAGATTCGAATTCATTCACCACAACGTCTCTAATTTTGTTCACGTTCCTGGCGATCTGGATTGGATAGTGCATCTTGCCTCACCAGCCTCTCCAGTAGACTACCTGGAACTTCCGATTCAAACCCTTAAGGTCAACTCGCTTGGGACGCACAATACATTAGGATTAGCAGCCTCAAAGGGCGCGAAATTCTTACTCGCCAGCACTTCGGAAGTTTACGGCGATCCGGAGGTTCATCCTCAGCCGGAGACATACTGGGGCAATGTCAATCCCATAGGACCGCGCGGTGTTTATGATGAGTCGAAGCGCTTCGCCGAAGCGATTACGATGGCCTATCACAATATGAACGGTCTAGATACCCGAATCATCAGAATTTTCAATTGCTACGGACCGAGACTCCGACTGGATGATGGTAGGGTCGTATCCAACTTCATCGGACAGGCACTCAATGGTCAACCGCTCACCGTATACGGTGACGGTAGCCAGACCAGAAGCTTCCAATATGTATCCGACCTCGTGGAAGGTATCTGGCGGACGATGATGAGCGATCATCATCTTCCGATTAATTTAGGTAACCCTCAGGAAAAGACTGTTCTGGAGATCGCCAATCTGGTCAAAGAGTTGACCGGCTCGCGAAGCGAAATAGTGTTCAAGGAATTGCCCCAGGACGATCCGCGTCGTCGTCTGCCCGACATAACGAAGGCAAAGGATATTCTCGGGTGGGCTCCTCAAACCGAGCTGCTTGCCGGATTGAAACAGACTATTGCCTGGTTTGAGACCCAGGTCCCAGCAGTTGGTGCGAAGTAACGAAATTTCTGCTAACGTGTATGAAGCAGAGGTCTGAAATGCATGGCATTCGATGAGGATTCCAACAAACCTGATGCCGATGACGCGAGCAAGCGCCGCAATCGCAACTCGTCTGGGTCCGGAAAGGAAAGCGGGATAAATTCAGGCCAAGACATCGGATTTATGCTCAACGGCGTCGATATCAGAAGGGTCGATGTAAGTGAGCTTGGCGCCTTACTCGAGGTGGAAGAGAGCTCTGAATCCGAGCACGAGGTCTTACCTTATCCGCCTGAGCTGCCGAAGAACACGCGTCCGCGTCAACGTACCGCCGACAAAGCACCGACGGCTCCCGATTGGCTCACTAAAGCTGCATTCCCTCCAGCAGACCTGTTCGATCCGAAAAGCTACTCGAGCGAGATGGGCAACAAGCGCTGCTTTCGCATCTCTTCCGATAACATGCTTTACTATGTACAAATGCGCTTCAGCGAGGGCTATCAAGGCGTCGTCACTTTGAGTCAGGCGATGATGTTCGCCCTTCTTTCCGCGAAGAACGAAGCCTTACGAGCCGGCAGCAAAGAGATCGGTTGCGAGCACATATTCCTGGCCCTGTTACAGCAGCAGGGATTCGCAGCCGGGCAGTTGCTCACCAGTTTGCATCTCAACAATATCGGCAAGCCTCGGTCACTGGGTGACTGTTATGGGCTTTCTCGCCGCGCTGTTCTGCAATTGGACGATGATACTACATTCGGTGCCAGAATGATATTCCCGGCGCGCACTGCTGCTGGTACCGACACGTATTTTACGAATGAAGCCGAGCAGATGTTGATCGATGCGATGTACATTGCGGCCAGATCCGGTCTGTCGCAGACGCATAGCAAGCAGGTATTGACCGCGCTGTTGGAGGCTAAGTCTGAGACTGTACGGCGCGCCTTCGATGCGTTGGCAATCAGCGAGAAAGAGATTCGTTCCGCGCTTACCGAGTGTCCTGAACAGGACAAGGTAGGTGATTTCCTTGCCTTCTTCATGACGGCAATTTTGAATGGAATCTGTCGGTTCCGCATTATAAAAGGACCAATCGCGAAGTATGCGAAGTACGCGCATCGTAGGAAAACAACTTAGATCTCTTCGAGGACTTTCCCTTTCGTTTCTTCGCCGAGGAAATACACCGCGAGCGCTGCTGTGGCGAGTGCTGCGGCGGCCATCGTGAACACACCGAATTGTCCGCCAAAGGGTAGAATCCACCCGATAAGGGAAGGTCCCAATAACGCTCCCAGGCGACCGACAGAGCTGGCGAAGCCGGAGCCGGTAGCGCGAGCATGGGTGGGATAGATCTCCGGCGTGTAGGCATAGAGCACGCTCCACATTCCGAAGAGAAAGAATTGCATGAGCAAGCCGAACACGATCATGACCGTAGTATTATCTACGGTGCCATAAAAGAATGCGCAGATTGCACTGGCCAAAAGCGTGACGATCATCATCGGTTTTCTTCCCCATGATTCGACCAGCCAGGCTGCCGAAAAGAATCCAGGAATGCCGGCGAGCGAGATCAAAACAATATACTGGGTTGATTTAGCAAAGCTAATTCCCTTTGCTTCAAGAAGCGCTCCCAGCCATGTCGTCAGAGCATAGTATCCGAGCAATGC
Source organism: Candidatus Obscuribacterales bacterium (assembly GCA_019746975.1). Lineage (GTDB taxonomy): Bacteria > Cyanobacteriota > Vampirovibrionia > Obscuribacterales > Obscuribacteraceae > JADYXR01. Next base: position 95,567 of record JAIERK010000107.1, on the reverse strand, counting down.
GAAGAACCAGAGTATCCACAACATGGCAGTGCGTTTTCCATACTCTTTTTGAAACAACACTGAGATGGACAACTTGCGAGTCGGACCTGTTTTGTAATTCTCGCTCTCTTTTTGTTCGTCAATGTGAGTCGGCTGCGGATTTGCTTCTGCAGGTGCGATGGGATCGTTGTTAGACTGCGGTGCATTGTCGAGATGTTTCATCACATTTTTCTCGATTGATTCGATTACTTGATTGGCTCGCTCCACCTGACCTGAGTCGTGTAGCCATCGTGGCGACTCAGGCACGATTCTCCGAATCACAAGAACGAAGAGTGCGGGGACCGCTTCGATGATGAACGCTCCGCGCCAGCCATAGTTCGGCACCACGAACATTGCCAGTATGCCTGCGGTTATAAATCCGACCGGCCACATGCCTTCGAGCAGCGCCACATACTTCCCTCGTACGCGAGCAGGAACAAATTCACAGATCAGAGCTTGGCCTACCGGCAACTCCATCGCCATGCCAACGCCGAGCAATACACGATAAGCCATCAGGGTATTAAGATCAGGAGCGAATGCACAGGCGAGGGATGACAGTCCCCATATAATTATGCTTATCCGAAAAACGACCACTCTGCCGTACCGGTCTGCCAGTACGCCGGACAAAGCGGCGCCGATGAACATACCGATGAAACTCATACTCGCTAGAAAACCTGCCTGAGCAGTACTTAACGAAAATTCTACTTTGATCGTGGAGAGCACGAATGTCATCATCGCAACATCAAGACAATCGAAGAACCAAGCTGTAGCAATGACCGCGAAGATGACGCGCTGATAGTTAGTTATCGGGAGACGTTCTAATCTGGTGGCGACAGTTGTTGTGTTCATCTGTGTAGTAATAGTGGGTCGATGGACGTGACAGTTCGGAGTCCTAGGCGTTTAACGATTGCATACTACTGTATCTCGGGGGTAGCTATTTAGTTTGCGCTGCCGCCCATTTCCGTACTGGCTCAGGACGCTACCCTTGCCAATGTTAAGAGATTATTCAAGATGTCAAGCAAGTTTGTTTGCTCCGATAGGATGGTCACATCAACCTTTGGGGCGACGTTACTAAATGCACGTTTCTTACCTTGCTATCCTTGCTGTTGCATCCGGCGTGTTTCTGCTTTTCAATTTTCGCGAGGGCTCGAGTAAAGTCAGACTATTCGGCGGCGTGTTGCTGATTCTTGTCATAGGGCCTGCTCTCTATTCTTACGATCAGCTTGGCGATGTCTTCAAGAGTGACATCATTTGGTCTGTTGGTAGTATCATAGGCGGTGTCCTGTTGGTCTGGCTGATGATCGATCTTTTCTCGAACACGTCGCCGGAATCAACTAGCTTCAATCAATTTTTCTGCTTCGGCTTTTACAAGTGGGACGACTTTGCCCAATATCTTTTAATAGGTCTCGTGGTTGCGGCCGCCGGCATTTACTCTCTATTCCAGTCGACATCGAGGGCGATCGAGTATCGTGGAGCATACGATTCGATCAGAAAGTGCGAACGCGAGAAGCCAACGTCCGTCAGTAGCGTGAAGCCGGTAGCTTCGACAGTTTCGAAAGGCGTCACGGCGGGTTCAAACTCAGTTAAACCTCATCACGCGAAAGTCCGTCAGGCAATAGCAGTGAATAAAAAAGCTCATTCGGGTCACTAGCCTTGCTAAATCGGGCTAACCTGCCGTTCTGCTAGTCTTTTCCACCGCTGTGGCAAGAAGCCAGCTCGGGACGAGGCGCAGAGCGCGTAGTTCATTATCCGAAGCGGAATCGAAGCAGGGGCGCAAGTCCCTGCTTTCTCCTATTGTTGAATAGCAAATCTATGATTGTCGTTCCACAGGCCGCTACGCTGCGCGTGTCGTAGACACCCCCGGAGGGCAGCGCAGTGTAGCGGCCTGTGGATGAATAATCAAGAGAGGAAATGGGGGAGTGTCCAAGGCATCAGAGAATGGCGCTCGTGGCTCAATCTATTGTTGCATATGTATGGCTGGCGGTGTAATGAAATCGGGCTCCCGTTGATATTTTTGCGAGCGAAATCATTACAGCTGATGTATACTTGTAATGGAACCGCTCCAAAAAAACCTTCTTTGTGCGCGAAATCATTACATGCTCTACATTGGAACTACTCCAGACGACAAGAATGCCCTCAGAGTAGCTGCCCATCGCGGTCAGCTCGTCACTGTCAGCCGGGGAGTTTACTGCGATGAACCGGATGCAGACCCTGAGCGGGTCATTCAAGACAACCTACTAGCAATCATAGCAAAACTATTTCCCGAGTGGCATCTTTCTTTCAGCACCGCCGCGACACTCCGCCCAATCAACGGTTTTGCCTTTATCTCGTCCAGAAGCGCGACTCATTCGCCGGTTGTATTACCGGGAGTCAGAATCATGCGCAACAGAGATCTTCCGTACCCGGAAGTCGATTGGATACAAGCGCCTACATTCATTGCTTCCCGCTTGAATGAGGAGCCCCAGGCAGTAAAGGTAGCTGTATCAAGTCCGCTACAGACTGTCTTTGAATGTCTGTCTGCGTCGAAGTCTTATGCAGAGAAGTCTCTGCCAGAATCAAAATTGCTGGAATTGATACAAGGCCTTGGTCAGTCAGATCGCGAGCGAGCCCAGGCGTTCTCCGCCCGCAATGATCTAAAGCCGGAATACTGGCGACTGACCGAGTTGATGGATAAACACCAGTTCGCCGCCAACGTTCAAATCGCCAAGCGTCGAGAATTTCAGGTCTATTTCTACGGTTGGGAGATAGGCCAACTTGCCGGATTGTCCAGCGAGTATCGATTTGAGTATTCGCCAAGCTGGAAAGTCGAACTCTCACCGCAGCTACCGCTCAAAGCTCAACCCGCTTACGAAGGCAGGCAAATGCCAGCCTTTTTTGAGAACCTGCTGCCCGAAGGCTGGATGGAGAGTCAGTTACAGGCGACCTTCAAAATCGCAAAGGAAGACAAACTTGCACTGCTGGCAACAAGCCAAAAGTACTTGTCAAATCTAACTCTCAGAACAACGGCGACGGAAGACAACGAAATTACTTTTGATACATTGCAGCTTAAGCTGGCTGACTTAGCGCCTGCGCCGCAAACGATCCTTGAAGTTGAAGATCGCATAATCGACGAGAAGACGCTGCAAGACGTAATGCGTGGGCTCGGCTCAAAAGGCCCCGTCCGCGTCTCGGGTGTTCAAGCAAAATTGCCGGTGGCGCTGAGCATGCATAAGGAGCAGCCAAAGCTCGAACTTGGAGTTCTTACCAATTCTTGCAGCCACATCATCAAATACCAGTCGCCCACATTTTCAAATATGGTCGAAAATGAATGGGCCACCATGGAATTAGCCAGACGTGCAGGACTCAATGTAGCTACCGTGCGAATGATCAACGCAACTAACAAAACTGATCTCTTTCCTGGGCGGGCTCTTCTAATCGAACGCTACGACGTACCGGGCAAGCGAGACTTGGAAGAGATGCATCCCAGCCTGAAGCTTGCGCTGCAAGAAGACGCTGCATCATTGCTCTACCTATCGCGCGTAGACAAGTACGGAACATCAGCAGAGCGAGTAGCAAAAAAGTTGGTCGAACTCAAATTGAGTGAAGTAGACCTCTGGCTTTATCTAAGCCATCTTATCTTCTCCTGGTTCCTTGCAAATGGTGATCTACATGCAAAAAATATCTCAGTGATCAAATGGCTCAGTCCGGGCAAACTGGGGCTATACCCTGAGCTGGCTGATATAGCCTACTCACCAATCTACGACCTGGTGAACACCAGAATTTACATAGACGGCGACAAGTTTGCGATCACGATCAACGGACGAAACGACAAAATAAAACGAAAGGATTTCGCGGCTGTCGCAGACAGGTGGGGTGGTTCCAAAGAACAGGTCTTGGAGATCATGCAAGATCTGGCGAAAAGCATTCAAGACAATATCGATGAAGTCTTGGAGCTATCAATGCTCTCCGAAGAACTCTCGCAAAAGTATCGCGATGCAGTTATTGCAAACATTGAGACATCGCTTGCATAGCTTCCGCTTTCTCTAGTTAATGCGCTGTCGTCACTGCTAGTCGATCTTCGTACCGAGTTCCTCTTCCCAGAGGAAATTCGACGCACCATATACACTACCAATGCCGTTGAATCGGTAAACATGACACTGAGAAAAGCTAGCCGGAATCACCGGATCTTTCCAGACGATGAATCAGTCCTCAAAGTCATGTATCTGGCAGCCAGGAACATCTCAAAGAAATGGACAATGCCGATTAGGAACTGGGGAGTGCATTGAACTGGTTCTCCCTGGAGTTCGAAGGAAGGGTTCCGCTTGGCTAACCTAATGACACAAAATTATTGACAGATCCGCATGAACAGCAGCTGAACGCGTGCGTGGAAAAGCCTTGACCGCTTTTGTCTTTGAATTCTTTGGTTATATGCTGGTGCCCGATGAAGATTTGCTGGTGCTTCCAAGAAATCACTAGGGAAGATCGCCGATTGGGATATCGCAGCCACCAAATCCTGCAGCTCGACCATTAGTAAACACGCCATTGCTGCAGTGTCCAGTTGAATCGAAGTCAAGGTACACTCGGTAAGTATCCCTGCTGTGGTTCAGGTAGTAAATCCAGAATTCCGATGAAAGTTCAGATCTGCCTTGCTTTATTTCGTCTGGGCTTCCCAATAATTCCTTTACGCGCGTATTGCTTGCTCCCTTTAGGATTTTCGTGACCTCTTGATACATGGAGTAGCTTTGTTTCCACCTCGCTTTATCGAAGTATGCTAAATCTGCTGACGGTCGCTCTCTGCCCTGGAGAATTTCATCCATGTCTTGCACTGCACCGACCTCGCAGCTGGTAACAAGGTTGTTTCGGTCGAATAGGAGGAGGAACCCTTGCTGGATACCCATCTCTGGTCCAACATAGTATCCCCAGGCACCATTGCCAAAATATATTTCCGGTTCGCCCAGTTGCTGTCGAACTGTGCATTTGTTGGCTTGCGTGAGCAGTGTAGTTGCCTGAGGAGTAAGTGCTAATCGATTGCTGCGCTGCTCCCATCCGGACAATTCAGGCTGAGTTTGATACACAACCCTTTGTTTGGGCATTGACGTTGTCGTCACGGTACCTAACTCAGGCAAACCGAACTGATAATAAAGTCCGGCAAGAAAGCTGGCTACCAGGAGTATGAAAGCTGTTTTCGTCGTGGACAAGGCTAAATCCTCCACGAGTACTTTAATTCGCAAACCGGTGTTTCGATACAGGAATAATCCTGGACTCCGGTCTGTCTGCTCCGTAGTGCCCTCCGCTAACGCAATCGTACTGCAAATTCAATCGCCCCGCAGTTGAACCGATGAGGATGCCTCAAGGATCACGAATTGCGAGACGATCGACCGACTATCCGACCCAAGTACAATTTAATTTAAGAATTCGGCTCATTTCGATTTTGTGCGCCTTGCTTTTGCAATGTCTGCTAGCGGTTTAAGCGTGAAGTTAGTGTCAGGCAGTGCCTTGCAACCGTTGGTGTAGTTTACAACGGTCGGATCCAAGTTAAGGTCGACACCGGGGATGGTGGCATGTGCTGCTCTGGATAGGGCGACATAATCTTTGACAGGTATCTGTTGTCCAGTGAGCGAGTTGGGACCGATGAAACCGAGGGAGAGGTATTCGACTGAAGGTTGTCCATCCATGGACGGTTGTCCGTAGGGCGCAATTTCTCCTTTCGAGTCTACTGCGACGTGAATTCCGACAGAGCCCCACAATGTCTCGCGATCTTGTGTTGTGATACCACCTTCAGCGTCCTCCAACATCTGCTCGGCAGTCATCTTGTCTGGGTTATTGAACTCCATGAATACGAGGTCCGCTCCAGCTGCCTTTGTTCGCTCTTCGGCGATGCGGAGGAGACTTTTGAAGTTGGGGAAGTTTCTGTTTTCTTCTTTCACCCAAATGTGCTCTACCCAAGCTACTTTTTTCAACGCTTCGCCCTGAGCATCAACGACTTGGAATTGAATACCACCAATTATGTTCTGCTCTTTGTCGCGCAGTAGAATCATATCCCACGTGCCGGATTCATTGGCAAGGTACTCCTTGTATGTTTCAGGAGTCTCGATTTCTCCTTCCAGCGGAAATGCATTTTCGAGTTCCGGATAATAGCGCTCCATAAGCTCATCGACTCGCGGATCGTTTTCTCTCACCAGATCTCTCATGCTGATGGTTTCGCTTTTTACGATCATGCCGGGAGCAATCGCTTGGTCCGATACTTTCAATTTTTCCAGCGAATCTGTGGGGACCTCAGTTTTTTCAGCCGCCTTTGTGGGTGACTCAGAACCCTCCACGATTTGGACCGTTGCAGATTCGGAGTTGTCCCTGGCTCGTGCGACTGATTCCTGTGTCGGTTCGACGATTGCTTTGTTCTGTTGATGCGCCTCCTGGGTGTGTTGTCCATCAACGGGGGCGGCTTGCTTTTTCGCTAGTTCGCCGTCAACCTGAACTTGCTGAGCGACAGTCTGCGGCTTTTCAGTAGTCGGCTTTCCACGTTCCTGCATGTTATTCTGTGAAGCCTTATTCCCCACCTCTCTGGGACCAGGCAAAGCAGACTCGTTTGGTTTAATGAGAGACTGTGGCGACATGATAGTCGAGTTCTCAATCGCCACTTCCTTAGCCCCTTTCGCTTGCACGTGATCATGAATTGTTTCGGCGAGACGAGCCATGTTCGCAGGCGATCGATCTCCTTTTAACCAAAGGTCTCTGACACATGCCGTGTCGCCCATTAGATAGTATTGAACCCCGCCGACTATCTCGTTATCCCTATTTCGAAGCACGAGAGTATCTTCGTTCGATCTCTTACTTTGCAGCCGTCGAATATTCAGCCACTCGGTTCCCTCTGAGGTGGAACGAGGCATAGCCTCTCTTAAGTTCTTGTAGTACTCGTCTGCGAGTTCTTTGAAGCTACCATCTTTGCGTGCCGCTAGTTTTCTCAAGCTGATCGAATTCTCCGGGGAAATTGTTTCCTGAGCAGGTTTGGCATCTTTTGAATTGAGCCAATGTTCGCGACCAGCAGGACTTTCTTTGTGAGCTTTAGTCACTTCAGTCGCACGCTCGATTGCGTCGACAATTCCGTGTCTGGCTTCGCGGTCCCTCAGCACGGATTCGCGATTTGACGCTTCCAGTGCTCGTTTCGCTCTCTCTGATTCCGCGAGTCTGCCTCGAGTTCTTTCCGTTATTGTCCCTTCTGCGAGTCCAAGAGCACCACCTGCTACGACCATCGAATATCCACTTTCTATGCACTCCTTGGCTGTTGCCAGTCGCCCTTCGTTGAGAATGGACGAGGTTTCTGCATTGACGATACCAGCCGGTATCCCTGACACTGTGTTGACGCCGACCTCATAAGCGACCTTCTTCGCCCCTACCAAGTCCGCCGCCAGACTTCGTGTCGAAGATCGAAATTGTGCTCCAGTGGCACTAAGTGTTCCGAATGTGATAGCACCGGTGGCACCATTTTTCGTGCGTTGCGCCCAGAAATTGTTTTTTGACATGTCAACCGGACGAGCTGCGAAGTCGTACACGAATCCAGTCAGTGCGCTATCGGCAACGCGACCGAAGGTGTCCGCGGCGGCTAGTTTCATAGCGGCAACCGAGGTTTGTTCTTTCGCGACGAACGTCAGTCCGGCTTTTTTCAGGGCACCATGCGTCAGCATGAAGGGCAGAATCATTCCGGTTGCATCCCCAACTGTCTGCGCGTGCCACTTCGCAGTCCCGAACTCAGCGTGCCGTGGTGGTTCCATGATTTCGATGGCGTCTGCTAGTTTGGGACTCATTAACTGCACCAGACCTTTTGCTGGCGACTGAATCCCTGAGTAGACCGCCGAATATCCCAGATCTCCTGCCAAACTCAGCGGAGTTGGATTGTTGTCAGCAATCTTATTTTTCGCGGACTGAATCTGCTGGTTTAAACTCCATTCTTGAGCTAGCCGTTGTTGCGGAGTGGTGTGCGGGATCGTTCGCAGATTCTCTCGCGGCTCGTCTACACCTAGCAATCGTCTGGCTGTAGTATCATCCGCGGTGTTCGGCGTTTTCCCGTTTTCTGTGATCGGTTCCATTATTGCTTGACCCTCATCTGTTAGCTCTCACGTAAAGCCCCGCTGATCGAGGGTCATGGAGAACCCTCAATCAGCATGCATTGCCCGGTTAAAAGTCATATTTCTCGTAGTTCAACTATTTATGGGCTGCACTTCGCCATTGCCAGCCTGGCTATCTCTAAGTTAGACCTCTGTCGGAAGTCTGTGGATGTCGAATGCAAGCATGTTACGTTTCGATTGTTGCCGCAACGTGATCAACCGAAAGAATCTATTTTTCGCTTGCGACTATCTGAAATGAAATCCAGAAGGTGCTGCCTTCCCCCTGGACCGATTCGACGCCGATTTTTCCGCCTTGGATTTCTACAAGCCGTTTTGAAATGAAGAGTCCAAGTCCGATGCTACCCTTCTCATCCTTCAGTCTCGAGAATCTTTGGAAAAGCTGTTTCACCTGTTCTGCTGGAATCCCTTGACCGCGGTCTATTACAGAGATTCTTGCTGATGCTTCGACCTGGTCGATTCGCACCAGAATCGAGCTATCCATTTGTGAAACCTTGATCGCGTTAGTGAGAAGATTAACCAATACTTGAATGGTTCTTTGCGGATCTATGTTGACTGTAGTCTTACCCGGCGCCGAGCTTACATCGATTGCGACTCTTTTCTGATTGGCCTGGTGGTGTGTCGCCATTACAGCCGATTCTACAATGGATCGAATGTCGCGTTCGACACACGCAAATGCAATCGCGTCTGTGCTCTCGCCTCCTAAAAGATTTGCGCACTGCAAGTCATCGATGAGAAGTGACAGTCTCTTGAGTTCGGAGTCGACTACTGTCATTTGCTTCAATGCTTTTTCGGATAAACCGCTGGAGTTTGTTTCCACCAGGTTGGTGATCAAACATTGAAGATTGCTGATTGGGAGGTACAGCTCGTCGCGAAGAAGCAGAACGAGCGCTTGTCGTTCTCTCTCCATTCTTTCGAGCGTGGTGGCGGCGTCGAAGAAGAACTGATCTAGTGCCGCAATCTCGTCGTTGCCCTTTTCCGGAGGCTGTAACTTTGCACCTCTCTGTAGACTGATGGAGTTTTCCTCCACATTATTCAACCTCTTGATCAGATGCCGACCGATCAGGCTTGCACACAAGATTGACGCTCCTGTTCCAACTATCGAGATCCAGGTTATCTGCATACTAAGCGTCTGAAGCAGTTGCCATGTCTTCTCCGAAGTTGCCGAAAATGCTTTTTCTTGCTCGATGATGAATTGTCCTGAATGCGAGAAGTGTGTTTGCTCGAAATTCTCTTTATCGACGAGTTCCTTCACAAGTCTCGTAACCGCCTGCGGATCATCTCTCGTTATGTATAGCCGGCGCGAAACATCTTGAATTGCTTTGATTTTGCTTTTCCAGTTCTCCATGGATGATTGCTTGTTTTCAGGAATGAATTTGTCAAGCCAGTCCATCGTTGCATCCATTTTCTTCTGGACTCTCAGTCTTTCTTGCTCGACATTCGGCACTTGCAGAAGGGAGAGGAACATGATCTCCGTCACGTCTGATGTGATTGTGCTGGCGGAATGCATCACACTGCGCGACACCTTTTCTCTCTCTAACTGCAACTGTCCCTGGTGCCACGCGTAGACAAGACAGCCGGCCGTAATTAGGTTCAGCAGTGCTGTTGCAACCAGAAGCAGTAGGAAGGTTGCCCTGAAGTTGCCCTTTCCGCTAACTATTGTCGAATGAGACATACTAGCTTTTTCGTTCTTGAAGGTAAACTCAATGATGCAGCCGTCGCTATTTGTTGATCTATTGATGGTGGCATCCATGAAACTAGCCATTACCGATGCTAACTTGATGTCGCTTGTCTGTTGCTGCTCATTCTGTTTGTTTCGAAACTCTAGTTTCGCGATGGTATCATCGTTGCTTTTGCCGATTAATAGTTTCACTTGTTCGTGAGGAGGGAGCGCCTTGATCAAGAATGCTACTGTTTTTGACAGTGGCGTTATTGGCAGTGCCCCGCCCGAATCCACGATATTGCATGTAAAATTGGGCAGCCCGGCCAGACCAGCATTGTCCAGCTCCTCGTAAATGGCGTCTTCCAGTCGTGCATCGGATACGCGTTCCACATTAAGTCTATCTGTCGACTTCAGTCTGGCAAACTCGAGAAGAAGGTTGACAGCGAATATTAGTTGTTCTGCATCTTGTCGAGCTTGAGCAATCGTGCCCTGGCACTCCTCGGTGAGTCTTCCGAACATTCCTGTTTCTTCCATGAGCTCGAGACTGCCCGCGATCGATGTGAGTGGCGCCCGAAGGTCATGGGCAACAATCGATGACAGCTCCCGCCGCGAATCTTCTAGCTCTCTCAATCTATGATCGGCCGATATAATCGCGTCCTCGAGTTTGGTCAACTCGTCTCCCGAGTAAGCGCCAGGTGTGAGCGGCTTTCCTTGTTTAAAATCGGCGATGCAATTGTACACAGTTTGCAGTCTGCTTCCGAACGTTCGCTTTGACCAGTTCGCTGCCAGCGCCAGCTCGAACAATAGGATCAATGCGCCGCACAAAGCTCCTGTCTCGAGCGCGTGTGATTGATTCCGCTGCAACTCGGCATTTATATCGTCGACTTTGGCGACGACTGTTTTCATGCTGCGCATCGCTTGTCTGATAGCGGATGCGGCCTGCGCTGAGTCTTCTTCCGATGGTGTCGCCAGACAGAGAGGATATCCTCGAATAAGTAGCTCCATTCCGACCAGATCTTTCTCTTTGGCGATGAAATCGTCTATCACCGTTTGTAGCTCTGGATGAGCTCTTTCTATCTGCCTGAGCCGTGGTAAGAGGCCCTTCAGTTCCTCGACGAGCCCGTCGTGCTTGTTACGTAATCGTTGGTATCCTGTGACACTGGCAATGAGCGCTGTACCTAAGGAGGTCGATTGCAAGCGCTGCACACTGTCCAGGAAGGCTTGCAACTTCTTGAACTCAATCTGTTTTTTCAGCGTAGTGCCAAAGTCATTAAAACATACGAACATCGATCCGACTAACAATGCTTGCACCGCTACCGGCACAACAAAGAATATTGCAATCGTTCTCGTTATTCGCATTTCTTTGGCGAGTCAGCTGGCAGTCGGTATCCCAGACCTCGCAGATTTTCGATGAAAACATCGGAATCATCGACTTCCAGCTTGCGCCTGATTCGCGCGATACAGCTTCTTACTGATATATCTGTCGCCTCTGTTTCAAAACTCCAAACGCGATCGATTAATTGAGAGGACGAGAAAACAAGATCCTGATTTTTTATGAAGAACTCTAGTAGTGCGAGTTCTCGTGGCTGCAGTCGCACCTCGCGGCCTGCTCGCTGTACTCTGCCTTTCCCCGGCTCTAGTACAAAGTCCCTGTATGTGAGCGTCTCCGCTTCCCTTACTCGTGGACGCCTCAGTAGAGCTTGTACGCGCAGTGCGAGCTCCTTCATCTCGAATGGTTTTGCCAGATAGTCATCAGCTCCGGTATTGAAGCTTTCGGTTTTATCTTCTATAGAACTTCGGGCGGTGACGAAAATTACAGGATTCATTCCTCCCTTCTGTCGATAGTTGCTCAGGAATTGCACGCCAGACACTCCAGGCAGCTCCCAATCCAAGACCAATAGATCGAATGTGAACCGTTCGAGAAAGAGCAGACCGTCTTCGCCCGTGTACGCCAGTTCGACGTCGTGCCGGTCTGCCATCAGCGTTTGCTTGACCAGGTCCGCCAAAACAGCGTCATCTTCAACTACTAAAATTTTCGCCATCGTTAAGTCGACTGCCACGAGTGGTCGCACTCGTTATTCCACGGTCGATTATCGGGTAAACCGCTGCCAGGGAGCGAAAAGCCGTCTCGAGCCGATCTCAAGTAACCGGCTCGATTCGACTGTTCTGTGCGATCGTCGGCTCGCGGTCAGACCGCTTGTTCGACGCGCCAATAAATGCTGTTTTCGCGGCTAAGGAGTTGCGCTCCAATCAGCTCTCGTCGCAACGTCGCGAAATCAGGATGGTGTCTTGCGATGATGTTGTTGACCTCTTTCTCCTTGTACCTTTCGCCCGGCTCGAATTGGTGGCTCAACCAGCGCAAGACGACCTCGCGCTTTTTGCGGCTGGCAGGAATCTCCTTCAGCCTTTCGCCCTCGAAGAAATCAGTGAGAATCTTGCGTTCCCACGTATCTGTAGAGACTGTATCGGCAATGTTGACGATGGTCTCCATAGCAAGCACCTGCTTAGAAAGAGCGTGGAGCTCTTTCATGTTTAACTGGTAGAGATGAGTCGTACCCTCTGTTCTCATAACGACAAGACCTACCTCTTTCAATCGCGATAGATGGTGCGAGACTGTTGGTCCGCGCAACTCGAGAAGACTTGCTAGCTCCTCGACCGAGCGCTCGCTGGAAGCGAGTGCACCGACTATCTTCAACCGACTCTCGTCGGAAAGTACTTTGAAGAAGGAAAGCACATTGGCGAATTGCATATCCGTCATGACTGACTCCTGTCAACCTCTGTTGAATAGCTCATAGATGGAAGCAAGCCCCATCGCGAGCAGTTGTATTTAGACAAGTGTCTATTTAGATGCGCATCTATGTAGATAGACATCACAATATAGTCAAAATAGCAACCAGTCGCTGAATCTAGTGTTTAGAATGGATGAAAACGGTGGTAATCTGGACCCCAGGTGCTTGGCTGGACGATTTTTTGTACCTTTGGTCGTGCTCTGTGAGAGCATTACTTTTGCCAAGAGATGCTTAATTTCGACTAGGGGTAAAACGGAAACGAAAAAATATGATCCAGGCAGCTATTTGCGATTCAGGTATTCGTAAGCTACTACGGTGAGGAACTCAATGAATTGATCGCTCACCACAAGCGTATGGAGAATCTCCGCGGCCTCATGAAAGCGTCCTGCACCACCTGCGGTTAACGAGTCGAGCTCTTTATCTTGAATTTCATAATAGAGGTCCAACGTCATGACTCTGCCGTCATCAAGCTTTGCCTCGTTCTTGATCCATTGCCATAATTGAGCTCGCGATATCTCGGCAGTCGCTGCGTCTTCCATTAGATTGTGGATCGCTGCTGCCCCTGTGCCACGGAGCCAGGACTCGATATATTGGAGCGCCACATTGATGTTGTTGCTAACGCCGGCCTCTGTTATCTTGCCACCATCAATTGAAACGTCGAGGAGCTCCTTAGCGGATACGTTCAAAACAGGAAGCTGTTTTGACTTTTGATTGGGTTGCTCACCTAATGTCTTGTCGAACACTTCTTTGGCAACAGGAACCAGGTCAGGATGAGCAACCCAGGTACCGTCGAAACCTGTCGATACTTCCAGCTCTTTGTCGTCGCGCACCTTCGAAAGTGCGTTTTCATTGATCTGCGGATCTCTTCTGCTTGGAATGAATGCCGCCATTCCACCCATCGCGTGAGCGCCACGCTTATGACATGTCTTCACCAGGAGCTGGCAGTATGCGCGCATAAATGGTACGCGCATGGTTACCTGAGCCCTATCCGGGAAGAGGAATTCGGGACGACTTGAAAACTTCTTTATCGCGCTGAAGATGTAATCCCAACGTCCGGCATTCAATCCGGACATGTGATCTTTTAACTCGAAGAGAATCTCTTCCATCTCGAAGGATGCCAAAATTGTTTCGATCAACACGGTAGCGCGGATGGTGCCCTGCGGAATCTTCAAATAATCCTGGGCGAAGTTGAACACGTCGTTCCAGAGTCTGGCTTCGAGATGACTCTCCATTTTTGGCAAGTAGAAGTACGGTCCGGTGTTGCGCTTGCCGAGCTCTACCGCATTATGGAAGAAGTAAAGCCCGAAGTCGAAAAGACTTGCTGACACGGGGGCTTCACCGACAAGGACGTGGCGTTCAAGCAAGTGCCAACCTCTCGGACGGACTAGCAGAGTTGCCAGTTGTTGGTTCAACTTGTATGCCTTGCCTTCCGGACTTTCGAAGGTCAGCGTTTTTCGCACCGCTGCTTTCAAGTTGATTTGACCTTCGATCACATTGGTCCAACTTGGAGACAGTGAATCCTCCAGGTCAGCCATGAAGACATTGGCACCGGAGTTGAGAGCGTTGATCATCATCTTCGCTTCCACAGGTCCTGTGATCTCGACGCGCCTATCTTCGAGGTCAGCCGGCGCTGCGGCCACCTTCCATTCGCCGGAACGCACTGATTGAGTATCGGGCAGAAAGTCAGGATTGTGACCAGCGTTGATATCTTGTTGCCGCTTCTGGCGATTGGCGAGAAGCCCTTCCCTCGTCGAGTTGAAGCGGGTATGAAGCTGACGCACAAATTCGAGAGCTTCCGGGGTAAGGATGTCTGCGAAACCCGGAAGAACTTCACCTTTGACATCAATTTGTCCAACAGCTTGCGTCATAAAAATCTCCCGAGTATCGTTTTATGAAAGAAACAAATTCGTAATGAAAAAGATCTCGCCAATGTGGCGAAAGTTTCACCATTCAATCGATTTGAAGCACAGTTATACACCTAGGAGTAGACGGCTGGCAATCTTATGTATGCAGTAATCGACATCTTTGCAGCGTCTCATTACAACGCTGGCTCATTAGGGGTTTTCTGATTATCTTGTAAAATACAGGGGACTTAGGGAGGAGAAGGACATGGCTAAAAAGGTAGACGAAGACGCGCCCAAGGCTTTGATTATTGAATTCAAAACAACTGACGGTGAAGTCTGGGGCACCTTGACCGCTGAGGGCCGCGAATTCAAGACCGGCTCGACCGGCTACTACGCTAATGGCAAAGTGAAGAATCCGAAGAACGGATTTCCCTATCAGGTGGGTACCAACATCATCCTGATTGGCAGCAAAGAGTAGTTACTCGACATCAGCCGTGGCGGTTCCGCCAGAGTAGGCATTACCAATTGTATGAGTACCGGTCCACGACAGTGCGAACCGGTACTTGGCGTCACTATATCTTTTTGCGAGGGTACCTAGATGTCGGCTCCGGACAGCATACTCGCAGAGCCTATTAATCGCGAGAAATACCAGCCTTATGGCGACCTGATTGCCGCTGATGAAGTATTGCCTTTCAACTTCGCGAACATGAAAACCGCGAGACGATTTAATCGGCTAGCCGACGTCATCAATCTGCGACCCGATCGCGCCACGCTCAATCTCTGTGTCTTTCGATGCGATCCGCTGGCCTCTCTACCTCTAGTGATGAAGCTGCTTGAAAGGCATGAATTCTCGACGCAAGTATTCTTGCCGATTAGCAGCGCAGCCAGGTTCTTAGTCGCGGTCAGTCTTGGTGGTGACGAGCCCGACCTATCGACGTTGAAAGTTTTTGAGGTCACCAATCCGCAGGGGATTAGCTACAGGCCCGGTGTCTGGCACTACCCGATGACCGCTATCGAACATCAGGTCGACTTCGCTTGCCTTGTCCACGAAGATGGGAGCAAAGACGACTGTGAGATTCACGCCCTGGCGAAGCCGATGCGAGTGATGTGCTCGAAGTGAGTTTCGTGCATAGAATGCGACTTTGTCAGTGTACTTAGGCGTGCGTTGTCTCGATTAGCAGCCTGTGAGTTAGAGTGATTAGCCTGTTGCGAGTTCGAACGAAAGCATACTGCGATTTCGAACGAGTTTGAACGTAAACGCCTTCAAACACCGTCGCCAGATCAACGCAGTAGCAAGTAACTGTTGCAACGGCTCAGCTACTGGGACCGCCGACGTCTCGTCGGCAAGGTCGGCTTCATTCAAGTGGAAACCAGCTGGCGTGTTCGCGCATGTTCTGGTATTTGGCACCATGGATGATACCGACGAAGGTTTGGTCCTTAAGTTGAACGAAGATTTAACTACTGCAATTTCAGGAAGTTTTTGATGCCGTAGCCAATCATATTGGGATTCTCTTTCAAGCGTCTTCTGCAGTACGCTCCGGCGACACGACCTTCACCGAAAGGCAGGTATTTGCGGACGACCACACCGGTGGTGGCAAGTTCTTCAAGCTCATCTGCGGTCGCTTTCGGGAAGTTGGATTTGCTGAAGTAGTTGCCCGATATCAAGCCGGCCTGCAGCTCGTCTCTGGGGACGCCGTGTAAATACTGGGTCTCGAACCTGGTTCGAGAAATTTTTCCGGGAACAATCAGTTGTCCAAAGAACTTGTTCAAGCAGTCGGTATCGTGTGTTGCGAGCTCGATATATGTGCCTTTCGCCAGGAGCGTCTTCGCAAACGAGACCAGAAGATCTTTCATGATCGGTTTACTGGTATGAGCGACTTGGCTGGGCTCATTGTAGATGCCGATGACCAGGCGGGTTCTCATGCCTTCTTCGAATCGGTTGATATCATCTGCGGTTCTAAACAAACGCGTTTGTATGACTGTTCCGAGGTTGCTGTAGCCTTGTTTTACTAGAGAAAAATAGGTGTCGAGATGGAAATCTGTCCAACGATGATCTTCCGCCTCGAGTGTGACGTTGACTCCAAGGCGCTTAGCGTAATCCGTGACCTCTTTGATGCGCTCGAAGCATCTGTCCAATTCGGGATCCGAAAAACCGTTGCCCTTAGGTGGTTTCGTGCTGAACATCGAGGGCTTGAAAGAAATTGTGATCTGCTCTTGTGCTGTTTGGACGGGAAGTGGATGACTGATGATTATGTCGACGAGATTTTTATAGGCTTCGACGGAGGCGTCGCAGTCGGCTGCGCTTTCCATGTCCTCGCCGAGAATATCCAAGGTAGATGCGTACTTTTCCTTTTCGTAGAGCTTGTGAGCCAATTCTATTGCTTGCTCCGGAGTCTCTCCGGCCAGATATGGTGCGGCGAGCATGAGCACGAGTTTTACAGGTATCCGGTCGATCATGGAAGCAGGATTAGCGCCTTTATTTTGTTCGGGCCCGACAGCGGAAGTCGTCGGAGTCTCTGGCAATTTTACCGGCATCAGGCACCTCGTGTAGAACAGATCTAGAGGGGAATCCGAGAGCCAACCACTTTGGCACGTTCGAGCCTAATCTGCGCTCTCACGGCAATTCTAATGGCAACGAGCGAATACGTTAATCCATTTAAGCGGAAGAGGTTGGGGAAAACCGCAAAAGTAACAGGATAATACCTGATCTCACCCCCAGTCCGATAACCGGTCCTGAGTTGAGCCTTATGATTCGTCCAGCCCCGTGACCGGCGCGAGAAACCTCAATAGTTTAGCCTTAGGAACCTCTGTTCGCAAAATACTGAGCACATTTCCCGGTAATCTTGTAACGACCACGATAAAGGAGTTGCTGTTGCCGGAGGACTCGCCGGGGACGAAATAGACCGCTCTGTAGTTCTTCGAGGATAGCGTACCGAACTCCAGTCGTCCGGTTTGCAAATAGCGTACGGAATGATTCGGCGGACTGGTCTGTTCGCTGCGAAACTTGCCGGATATGGCCTTTGCCAAATCGGTCACCTGCTGCTCACCTTTGATATTGCTAGGTGGCACGGACGCGACGATTAGATCGGCCTTTCCTGTTTGACCTCGAGATCCGACAATCAGCGAAAAATCCGGCGACTGATTTTGATATCTAGCCCATGTCCATTCTTTTGTATTATCAAACTCAACAGGGATCCCGAACTTCTTCTCAAAGCTGTAGAAATCGTCGCCCAAACCAGGGATGAATGATGAGCCGAGGAACTGCCCCATACCGAGTTTTGAGTGATTTTCACCCTTGGGCGACAGAGAGCCGGCCATGGCGACCAGCGGTTTTTCGGGTCGCGCGGGAGTTGGAGTCGGCCTGTTGTGTCTACCGAGTCTGAAATCAGGCTGTTTGGCCAAAGTTGTTGTGGCATCTTCAAAGCTCATCGTCATCGAATCGAGCTTCGTGATGAGCAATGTTTGCGTACTTTCGTTGTCCGAATCGCCGACCCGGCACATGACCTTGCATTCCATGCGCGGCCAGAGGTTCTGGTCGATAGGGAGCTCAAATGCACGGGGACCCTTCAGGAAAACATAGACCTGCTTGTCTTTTTCTATGCTGGCTCTCATCTCATCTCGGGCGACGTTAACGTAGCCGTCTCTGAGATTGGTGAAGCGTGCTTGGAATTTGATGGGCACCGAACTCAGATAATGTCCGCTTGCATTTTCTATCCGCAGAAGGATGGCTGGGTGGTATCCCAGCGCGGAATGGAACCACCAAGTTACGAAGCAGGCTGCCTCCAACTTTGTCACAGGTGTTGAACCGGGCGCAGAACTACCCGAATCTTCGCTTCCGTCTTGAGCCAAAGCGGGAGGGACTACGAGATTAGACCCGACGGCGAAGAACAAACACATCAATAAAGCGATTAGTCGTTTTCCTGTCATTAACTTCTTAACTTATCATGCGGAGAAACAAAGGCCATCTCGAATTACTATATTCATATTACTTTCGATTTTTCGGAATTTCTCAATTGCGCGGGATTGCGCTCAACCGGCAGATAATCAACGCGGCTTTCTGCAATTCGATTGCCCTCCACATATACCAACTCCCGACGGTTCGATACGGTCTCCAGACCTCGGCAAAGCTTTCCATCTCTTTAGACGATGGCAACGATTCCCCGTCGCCGTATGTGAGCGAAAACCCTTTCTTGACTCCGTAGTCGCCGGATGGCATTATATCCAATCGACCGAGGCGAAAGATCAAGAACATTTGGGCAGTCCACACGCCGACGCCTTTGACCGCCGAAAGGCAGGTGATAACTTCGTCATCAGTCATTTTATTGATTTCTTCGAGTGTCGGTATCAAGCCTTCAATCGTTTTGTCCGCAAGATCTTTTAGCGCCACGATCTTCGAGCGAGACAGTCCGGCGGAGCGCAGCACCGTATCCGGTGCAGACTTGATCTGCTGGGGTGTCGGGCAAAGATCGCTCTCGAACACTGCTTTGACTCTGCCGAATATCGTGGCCGCGGCCTTGCCGGTTAACTGCTGATACACGATCGCCTCTGCAATGGCTGCAAATGGCGAATCTGTGTCCTTCGTCTTCAGGCTGAATCCACCCTCGACTCTCGGTATCAACGCTTTCAGTTTGCGATCTCGGCGACCGAGCTCGGCGAGTACCTCTTCCAGCTGCTTCTTTTTGAACTGGCTAAGGGTGACGATCTCTTGCGCGAAACGCTCGTCCCTCACCGTTACCTTTTTCACCGGAACAGCTTTGGTTCTTGTGGAAACTCTCTTGGTGCTTGGTAGCGAGACTTGCTTCTGTTCAACAACGCTCACCTTTTTGCTAGGTGCTTTCTTCTGAGCGATTGGCTTTGCGGCGGCGGCAATCTTGGTTTGCGTGGTCGGCTGTTGCGAGCGCTTAGATTTCTTGCTGTTCTCATTTATCTTGCTAGATGGTGCCTTTGTTTTAGCGACAACCTTTCGGGTCTTCGAGTTGCTGCTGGATTTTTTGTTGTCAGCCATTAGATGCTTGATCCATCAGATGTAGTTGGTCTTGAACCTGTACTCTCTTGTGAGAGAACTCATTGCAAGTTGCGGTATCGAATACAGTGAAGTAAATCAAAATCTAGATTCGAGCATGCCAGGCCATCCCTCCCCATTACTGAACGTTTCGATTTTCTTCGATGGCATGTATGACAGTTTTTGACCTGTTTTCCTGAAAAATGCTTCTGGAGCGACTCGGCAAATGGCACGAAAACCGATGTCTTTCGGCATGTTGTCTGGAGTGTCTACGATATCTTCAAACAGATCTCTGCCGTTAGCGATGGCGCAACAACGTACGTTAAGGAACCAACTGGTCGAAAAATACTCCGATTTGCTTCGGAACGACTCTCTTCCGATGTGGCGCGCGAATTTTTCGGCGTCGAGGTAATACAGCTTGTTATGCAGCTCTTCTTGAAACGCGAGGATTTCATTTTCGGGCAACTGAGACAGCGCCTCGACGCAAGGTTCGATCACTTGCGAGTCATTACCTTCGGCGTCCCAGTTAAAAAGCTCAACAAGATCCCAAAACTGATCTTCGTCCATGGGTTTTACAAAGCCGTTCGTGTTCTTATCGATCTCAAGAGTGAGATCTGAATCGAAGTCGTCGTCCAATTCGAGGCTGGCATCGTCAGCCAACATGAATTCTGGTCGCGGTGTAGCCGGGCGTTTCCATTTAATACGGCAATGCTTGAGTTTATTTCGAAACGTCTCTGCTGCCGCATCGTCTATCGACGTGTTGAACATGTAGAGTCTGAGCAGGTGCTCGAGCGCTTCCAGCTCGACCAAACCTTCGCGGGTTACACGTGTGCTGCTCAGTCCCAACAAGACCAGCTTCTTGAGACAGCTGATGTGAGCCATTCCTTCGTCGTCGATCAGAGTGCCGTTGAGCCACAGCTCCCGTAGATTGGCAAGCTTGCAAATCTTTTTCAATCCGGTATTCGTAATTGCTGTGTGCGTTAAGCCCAGCGTATGCAGCTTTTCAAGTCTGGAAAAAATCATGGCGCCTTCGTCTGAAATTGCGGTATAGGCTAACTCCAGGACTTTCAGTTCGCTCAGATGCGCGATATGAGGAATCGATTGGTCGGTAATGCCTGTCCTACTGACGTCGAGAGTGTGGAAAGAATCGGGCAAGAGTTCTTCCAGGCAGTTGAGCCGATTGCTCGCACTATTGTTGATCTTGAGCTTGACCTTGGAATCAACCGGAACCACGAGTGTCCCGCGTGCCTCGTCCAGCCAGTCCCAGTTGATTGGCTGATTCTCGGGCTTGGTGACTAAACCCTGGGGAACGCCCAAAAGCTCCCAAGATTCGGGCTGATTGGAAGGTGCGAGGTACACGCTGCCAATGGAGTAACGATGGGGGAATTTTAGTTTCTTTGTTTCCGACATGACTAACAATTATCCGCTATTTCTGTCCAACCTTTTAAGAATTCATATCGTGGATTTGAAAAGAGAAAAACGATCGGTATGACAATGCTATTCTTTTGATTCTTCGAATGAAGGTTGTAATTACCTAGGGGTCCTTATCTATATGGATGAAATCGACGCACAGGGACGACAAATGCTTATTGACCGCCCTGCGCTTACGCGCGGTCGGTTAAGTGTCTTTCGTGAGTCGCAGAGTGACGACTACTGGTTCCCTCGTCTGAATGTCAACTTGAAAAAAGCCGGGTCGAATCAAGTGCTGTGGCAGTGGACCACCCATGATGATCCTATTGATTTCGGTGAGCCACCGCCGTACGGAGAAGATGTTCTCCTTGAAAAGTATTTTGAGCTTGAGGAGCCTGTGCGGTCGCCAAGGGGGATGGAGGTAGTCTTCATGCTCGGCCCCGGTGCTACAAAGCACGGCAAAGTCAGCCAGTTCTCCGCGTCCTTATATCTTTATCCCACCTCGTTCGAGGACAGAGGCGTTCAAATCGGCGTGCTCGATTTCAGGCAAGGGCTGACTACAGGCGGTGCTCCGCTGTTTGTTCGTTACAACTTTCCGTGGTAGTCGGCGAAAGTTACGGTTTCTAGAACCTCAAGGTCCGTGCCACGCGCTGGCCTCGATGATCTAATCCGTGCCGGGACGTCTCTACAGAGCTGCATGCGTCTCAAGCAGTCAAACTTGCCGATGGTCGCGGTCGTCTTAAGCCTATCCTGTCTTACCAGGGTGATGTCAGATAAGTGATTAATGGATGCATCCGCTGCGACTCGAACGCAGGACCAATCGGTTAAAAGCCGAGTGCTCTACCTACTGAGCTACGGATGCGTGTAGGCTTCGAAATCATCGTAGCAACAGCCTTGACAGTACGTCAAGCGAAATAAGTGATTGTGTACAAGGTGATCAAACCTTCATCACAAATTGATGGAGGCACATCTCTTTGGTCCCGAGCCAGTCAACGATTTGGTCGTTGATTAGATCCTGTTAAATGCTGGCATGCACGCGCCGTTTTCCAAGGAGGTGGAGCTCGGCGCGCACATGACCAGCGGATTTGGTGCCGGGCACATACCAGTTGGTCAACGAGTCTGGCACCGCTAATGGTATCAGTCTCAGTGCGATTACGTGTTTATTTCGCCGGATCTAAACTCGGCATACTCGGGGCGCTGGGAGCGCTTGGAGCAGTCAGTTCAAACGTTGTTTCCTTCCGACAAATCATTTCTCAATCTTGAACCGGGGTGTCGGGTGCATCGGCAAGGTACACGCAACTTTTGGTGTATGTGAAAACACATGCAATGACTGGCGAGATGGATAGACACCTTTTGTTCACCATGTTAAATTCTTTAGTTCATTGGCTGCCAGACGGGTTGCTCTGACACCTCGTTTTGCTCCGCCGCGGTACCAGCGGGGTTTGGCTTTAGATTTCGCGTCAGGAACTAATTTAGAGGAAGAAACGATGAGCCCCAACATCAAGATTAAAAAAATCTTCTTGAGCTCTTTTGCTGCAGTATTAGGAAGTTCAATCCTTGCTATGGCGACTCAGCAACCTGCAGAAGCGGCTGGGGGCAACTCCTTCCGAAGTTTTCGAGAACAAAACGTCGGTCTCGACAGACATACGGCACGTCGCATGTTCCAATTGGAACGAAGAGCGAATCGTAATGTCGTCAACATATTGCCAGTCAATACAATCAACGATACAACACACAATCTTGATGTAGTTGGTGTCTGCGGCACAGGCCTGCCCACCATCAACAAGCAAGAAATCAAACCGCGCGAAATCAGGCAGTCGATTCAGGTGCTCAATACAGGTCGGTCGGTGCGCCTTAACAGTGGCGTCAACTTAGATTTGAATTCAACCGAGCGCAACATCACTCTCGGAGAAAAATTGTTTTCCGCCGTCGGCTCGGTCGAAATCACATCGGGTGGCGTCAACAAAACAGTTGAAGCTGGTAGTCAGGTATCGGCTGCAGAATACATTGCTGTGAAGCAGGTCCTAGCTGGAACGGGGCAGAAGGTCTCCATCGACAAATCAGGAAGAGCAACAGGTGGAGAAGTTGATCTCGGTTCGATAACCACCGACAGCATCTTGAGAGCCAATAGCTTTGTCAACGCGGAAAAAGTCACCACATATGGTGACTTCGGTCGGCACTCCGACTTCCGATTGAACGGAGATCTCAGCAACTATGGCACCGTAAACGCTCTGTCAAGTGATGCGAATGTGCGTCAAGGCGCCATCCGCGCAGTAGATATCACCAATCATGAAGGCGCCTTCATCAATTCATCCGTTGATCTCACTCTGGATGCATCCGGTGTACTCGCTAACAAAGGTTCGATTAATTCGACAGGGTCAGTTACTCTAACTGCTGGATCATCGATTGTTAACAGTGGTGCGGTTAAAGCATCCTCGAATGTCTCACTGAATGCTGCCAACGTCAACAATCAGGGTACGATTGCATCCGAGCATGGAGACATAAATTTGAATGGGGCCGCTGATACGACCTTGACTGTCAACAACGCAGGTGGGACGCTCAGTGCAGTCAACGGCGCAATCAACGTCAGAGACTACTCCTACGCCGGCGCATGTGATACCTCAATTCTCGGCGGAGATCTATTAAGCACAGCGCTCAATCTTAATTCTGGTACTGGACTGACGTCCGTCGATGTCGGACAGCTCACCGGTGTCATTAATCAGAGCGGAACTGCGGCTCACGTAAAAGCGAGCACTGATGTGTTGAATATAGGACAAGTTTGCTTGACCGGCGACCCAACCTTCTACAACACCGCAGGTGATATCAATATAAACGCTGATATTACAGTTGGAGAAGTACTGACGATTGTTGCTGCAGGCAACATTCACGGAGCTGCAGACGTAGATGTTATCGCCGGTGATGCCAATCGCGGTTACGACATTACGATGATCGCCGGGGCTGCTTTCACCGCGACGGGCGGTGCCAACTCACCGACCCTACCACCACTCACCGGTGCTGGTGCGGTGACGCTGAGCGGGAAGGCGTCTAAGACTGGTGGCAGTATAATCTTTGACAACAACACTCGTATTGCGGCGCGAAGCACCGATGCCACCGGCAATGACCCTGGTGGAGACGTCAGCATGTTCGCCTTTGCCGGTAAAAATGCTGGCTCAGGTGTCGTTGATCTTGCTGGTTGCAACGTCGTCACTGGCGGGAAGAATGCCGGCGCCAATGGCCAAGTTCTGATCCTGGCCGGCGCTGCTGGAAAGTCGAGTGCACCAGTCGATGCAATTATCACTGGTGTGATCGACACCGCAGGTGGTACTGGAGCAGTGGCTGATGTCTTCGCTATCACGGCCCAGCCGGTCAGTAGCGGTCCTGTCACTTACGGCGCTGACGGGGAACTGACTAGTCCCTTCGCATTAGGTTTCTCCGGCAAGCTCACAAAGGGATCCGATATCCGCATCCAGAACGTGTCCGGTGGTTTAGAACATAAAGTTTCCGGAAAATCTGTGATTGGTGCCGGTAATGAGATCTACGTGCAAGGCGACGTGTTTGTCACCGGTCTGATCGATTGGCTCGGAATTGGGTCAATTGAGTCTGGTGCCGCACCGCTGCCGATCGAGTCAGCAACTAAGATCAGATTGAACAGCAACGGCAACATCGGCACAGACGGTGAGGCTCTCCTGGTGAAGGCGCCTCAAGTCCAGGCTAATACATCCGGCGATACAGTCAACCTCGCAGTTGCGGGAAATGGAACGACTGACATTCTGTCTTCGAGCGCTGGTTCGAAACTGACTATCGAGTCGGAAACCGGTACGCTGACTGCCACCACCGGCGCTATAACAGCACCGACCGTGGTACTTGCAGCAGCTAATTTCGGAACTATCGGTTCCATCGTGGCCAGCACAGAAGTCGCGCTATCGAAAATAGGGGCGGGCACTTTGAACAGTGCCGGATTTACATCGATCAAAACTCCTAAACTTACGTTGCTGTCTACTACTGCGGACATCGGTTCAGCCGCAACGCACTTCCTTCTTCCCGACAGCGTTGAAGTCTTGAATGCTGTCTCCAACAGCGGCAACATTTTTGTGACATCTGATTCCGGACAAGATCTCACAGTAGGGTCCGTAACCGGTGCCTCGGTTGATTTGGATACCGCAGCTGGTCTTACTATCGTGAATGCGATTCTCGGATCCGCAAGCACTGTCGATGTACAGGCTGGTGGTGGCACATTGGAGCTGCAAGCGGGCGCAGCCGTTTCTGGTAAGACCAGTGTATCCCTCAAAAACGTTGGACTCACAAAAAGCAAGCTCGTAATTGGTGCGAATGTGAACATCCTTACGTCAGCGGATGTTGCAGGCCAGGGCGATGTGTTCATCTCGCTCGGTGCTACGGGCCCTGTGACAAGTCCAACACCGGCTAACTTGAATGTAACCAGTGGTGGTGGCTCGGCCTTCTTCACTGGATCTCAGAAGGCTGTGGATGGAGGTTTGCTCAAGGCGAAAACTCCAGTTAACAACCTGATTCTGGATGGCGCCAACATCAACATCAATAACGGTACTGACAAGGCGGGCAATTTCACGATGGGCGGCAACGTCAATGTCACAGCTGATTGATCTGTCCAATCGGTTTCTTCAGGCTGGAAGGCGGTCTTCACGGCAAAGCCGAGAAAGATAACCTCGCTAGAGTGAGAATATGGACAGTTGAGAAAAGGCTCTGGCAATCGCTAGAGCCTTTTTTGAAGCGGTGTCCGATTTTTGAAGCAATCTGATGGTGGCGAATTCCCGCTGCGATTCATCGCGAATAGCGTTATTAAAGCGCCTATCAATCTGCTGTACTGAGCTCCCCTCCTCGGAAGCCGCCAAATCTTGAATCAGTTTAGCGACGGTCAACTTTTGAATGACAGACAGCTTTTCAGCACCGTGCTTGTTTGTATGGTCTGTCATGAATGGACAAACCGAAGATCGGCTCGAATGCCGCAATGGCTTGGTATCCGGGGCTTTGGAGATGACTTGTCTAATTCGGAATTGTTGAGTCACTCGGGCTGAACCGGTTAGGGGCTTTCGGTGCCCGCGAGACGCTGGCGGACCGCGTTCGGAATTGTTTCCGACCTCTGGTCCTCTGCCCAATGCAACAGATCAATCGGCGATATCACTCCGGCTTCGACGAGGAGCTGCTCAATGCAAAACATTAATCGGTGGTATCAACCTCTTTAATGAGCTGGTCGCCTTGTTTAGACAGCTCCGCAGCTGCGTTCTTGTCGACGGCCGCTATGTAGAGCGCGGCTGCCGTGACTAGTGCATGGGACAATGGATTTTTGGAAACGTTATCTAGCCAGATTGCTTTTCCGCTCTCGTAGATTGCGTATCCATCAATGGATGGATCGAAGTGCGCATATCGAGTACTTGCAATTTTTTCCTGAGGAATGTTCGCGATCACCCAGAGCACGTGCTGATGAAAACGCGTCAGTCCCTTCGGATCGGTAAATCTGTTTGCACTATAGTAACCCAGAAGCTTACATCGAGCTTCGTAGTCGGTTGGGTCGGCAGCGAGCACGGCTTCCAACTCAATCGCCTTATCCGGCGACATTCTGACGCCTTTAGATGCGTTTCTCAGCTCATCTGCCAATTGGAGCCGATCCGGTCTGGGGCTTGGTCAATTCTTCGATGAATGGACCGAGGCGATCTGCGACGAATTTGTGACCGTAAGGCGCAAGGTGCAGAGAGTAGAACAATCGTGTCTTCTCTTTCGGCGTGAGCTCGGTCGCCGGCTTCACAAGGTCTATGAATGGTATCTGGTTCTTCTTGCAGGCCGTTTGCACAATTCCAACTTCGCCCTGGTAGTCCAGTCCGTACATCGTCGTATCTGTTCCCGGATACGGCACTACGCCGATTCGGGCAGGTAGAGCAGCGACGACGAATCTGACGTTGTTGGCTTTGCAGATACCGTCCATCTCTTTCACCAATGAGCTCAGCGTGTGGCTCATCAAATCAATATACTTTCTGGCACCTTCGTCGATCGGCTGTTGCTCTGCCGTCTTCGCTTTTCCAACTGTATCCTTCTCGAGTTCAGCAAAATTTCTTCCCTTGCCCCCGTTGTGAGAACGATGGGAAGGTGCGCCTGTCAGGCGGTTTTCTGGTTCGATGTCAGTGGCGTTCGACACTACTTGCTCTTCCGGACTGGAGGCACCAGATTTGGTGTCTGCGGTTGTTGCTTCAGCCGCTTTTGCTCGTCGCTTCTTCGCGCCTGTCGGGAAGGATTTTGCCAGGTCGGCATTCATATCCTTGCCGGCAAAAAATGGGATTTTGAACGACGGTCCGTTATTGGAGCTTGCCGGAAACAGTTTTTTTACATCCCAGAACTCTGGCTTGGAGCATTCTTCCCAGATCTTCTTGAACGCCTTCTTCGGACGAGTGATAAGCTCGATGGCCGTTTTATAAGTAGTGTTGTTGAAACTCAGCTCCGTCTCCATTGCGGAGATTAGGCCCCATAGCCTGCTGTTCTGACGGATCCAGCTGATTTGAGTGAGGAATTTCGCTCGTGGTGACTTCATCCACTCGTCGATTCCAGCGCTGTTAACGACCAGTTTCTGTCCGGGCAGATGCAGCGCTACTGGACGAACGTTCGAAAGCGTGGCGTCTGCCGGAGACCAGTTTTCAAAAATGTCACGGCTGTCATAACCTAGTATCACCATATCTGGTGAAAACTGCAGCACTTTGTTTTTCAACTGAACATACGCTTGCGCTGTGGAGTAGCCTGATGTGCCGAAGTTGAGAACCTGAAGCTTCTTGCCGTCGGCTAATTTTACCGACTTATCCAAAATTCGACTGAACTTATCTTCGTTATGGACCTGCAATCCTTCTACCATCGAATCGCCGAGCACCGCCACGCGATAGGTATTTGGTGGTTTTGCCACGGTCAGATTGTCTTCCTGCATTCCGTTGGCGTCAAAATACGTGCAACCGTAGCCTTCGCTGCGCCAGGTTATACGCTTGTTCGTCATGTGCTTCGTTCCGAGCTCTTTGTCAAACGCAAAGATCTCTTCTTCACCGAAACCTGCGACAAACAGCATGAACTCTGTGAACAACAGAGCAAAAATCTGAAGAACGACGCACACGAGAATAAGCTTCAGCCAGTTTTTTCTGGGTGTAACCGCTACTTCACCCGTCTCTTGGGTTTTGATTGGTGCCGAAACAACCATCGAAAATCTCCTTAGCGTCCTTTGTCGGCTAGCCCTGCTTACTGGGGTTTAGAATACGGTCTTTTGCAGCCAATGCGAGCGGTCGTGTGCATAATAAATTGACTCTAGGATCGAGAATACGAGTGCGCTTGCTGGAAACGCGCGCTCGCGGATGGACAGTGAGTCTTTCTTTGGGCTGTATGCAGCGATGTCGCTCTTTCATGGATACCTCGAACCTAGAACTGGAAATATACGAATGGAACAGCAGCGAGCGGGCGAGCAGCGACCGTGAGAATCAGCGCTGCAGTCCAGGTCGCCAGTCTGAATGGATAGGCGTAACCGATCTGTGGATCTCGAATGAAGCGGAACTTTTCCGGATAGCGAACAGCCAACTCATTGAGTCCGAAGGCCAGCAGGTACAAACTGATGATCGGTATAAGTCCGGCTTTCAGAATTGGCTCCCAAAGCTGGCATTCGGCTCCGACGTTGAACAGGCTCAATTCGACGTTGATGGCTCTTGTCACATCGGGTGCTCGAAAGACGACATAGGTCAGGACGACGAACAGAACTACCAAGATGTTATTGACCACATTCATTACTGGATTGTTCAGCGCCTTTTCGACGGCAGGCAGCTTTCTGAGCGCCAAACGCCATTCACGGTGCATGATCAAGGCGACACCCTGAATCATTCCGAAAACTGCATAGTGCCAACCGACACCGTGCCACATTCCGCAAACTACCATGGTGATGAATAAAGCTCGCCATGTGAGAAGGCGGTCTTTGCCGCCGCCTGCGAGAGGAAAGTATACGTAGTCTCTAAGCCACGAAGAGAGCGACATGTGCCAACGCCGCCAGAAATCGGATAAGTTTGTTGCAAGGAGCGGTAGGGCGAAATTGTCGGGCAATCTTATGCCCATCAATAGCGCAGAGCCCTTTGCCATATCGGTGTATGCGGAGAAATCGCAATAACATTGAATGACAAAACCGAGAGCGATGAGCCATGCGTCTCCAGAGCTCATCGGCGCGTACTGCGCGTAGTACGGGAAGATCAAAGACCCTATCGGGTCTGCAATTGCGACCTTTTTGAACAATCCCTGAATGAATAGACCAACTGCCTCAAAGAAAACCGGTGTGGTCAGTTTTGTGGGATCGATGAGCTGTTTGATGAAGTCCTGATAACGTTTGATCGGTCCAGCAATTTGCGATGGAAAGAAAGCAGAAAACACCATGAATTTGGTGAATGACTGCACCGGCTTGTCGCCGCGATAAATATCGATTAGATAATGGACGAACTCGAATACGAAGAACGAGATTGCAAGCGGAAGGAATATGTCATACAAAGGCGCGTCCCAAGGTGGCAATTGCTTGGCTGCCGGCGCGACGAATGCCAATGCTTGAGCTATCACACGATAAGTGTCGCCCAGTGCTTGCACCGCGAAGTTGGCGTATTTGTAGTAGAAGAGGCTGCCCAAATTGATGAGCAATCCCAGCCACAGTAGCCACTTCGCACTTGGCGACTTACCTTCTGGTCTATCGATCGCTTTGAACAGCGCTTTGCCCAGAAGCCAGTTGACGAGAGTGATGCCGAAAAGCAAGAGCCCATACACCGGCATCCAGCTCATATAAAAATAATAGCTTGCCAGAATGAGTACCCACATCCTGACACTACCGCTGGTGCGCCAATACAAAAGCACAACCAGTGGGAGGAAGAAGAAATACTGCAAGCTGCTAAAGATCATGGGCTACCTGGTCGAATCTGGAATGCCTATTGGTCTTATGTTGGAACTCATCTTTGAGCGGCTACTGCTCATCTGACCGCATTGCGGCAAATCAGGATCGAACCAGTATACAAGCGCTCCTTACAAACGAATAAGATGTTGTCATTAATGTAGACGATTTGACACTCTAGAAAGATATTAGGTTTATTGCATTAGCAAGCATTAAACCAGAAATATTGACGATCTTAACAATTAGTGAGTACCATTTCAGCACAGGCATATCCGGGTTCTATACAGCCAGTTCGAAGGTCCTTGCAGCACCCCTTGAAAAGGTGAGGCGAGGCGGATTTTTGTCTCGTTATTCGAGAGATGGCTCAATATCCGGGGATGTTGATTTCCCTTCGGCGCTTGCTTTCGCATCGAGAGTGCAATGGCGGCTTTGGGCATCACATGCAGTATCAGGACGAGGTCGCAGGAGGTTGCGTGCGTGACAGCTACACTGAATCGAGACGAATTGAAGAAGAAGCGGGACAAGTACCTTTTCCCGAGCGTCAGGCAACTCTACAGCGATCCGCCCAATTTCGTGAAAGGTAAGGGCGTTCACCTCTACGACGAGAAGGGCCGAGAGTACCTCGATATGTTCGCCGGTATCGTCACCGTCAGCGTCGGACATTGTCATCCGAAAGTTGTGAAGACAACCGTCCAGCAAGTCGAGACCTTGCAACATACCTCCACCATCTTCATGACTCAACCGATGGTCGACCTAGCGGAAAAGCTCGCCCAGATCACGCCCGGTAATCTGTCCAAGTCATTTATCACCAACTCAGGAACAGAAGCCAACGAAGCGGCGATCAAAGTAGCCAGGTTGGCGAGCGGTCGCAACGAAGTGATCGCATTGCAGCATTCTTATCACGGCGAGTCGCATCTGGCAGGCACCCTCACTGCTAATCACAACTACCGACCTGACATCATGCCTGCGATCGGCATTGTTCATGCGGCAAATGCGTATTGCTATCGCTGCCCGTTTCAAAAAACACCGGATTCCTGTCAGATGGAATGTGTCAAAGACATCGAGCGTGTCATTCAGACACAGACTTCCGGTAAGCCGGCGGTCTATATTGCTGAGCCGATCCAGGGCGTAGGCGGAACAATCACACCGCCTGATGATTACTTCAAAGAAGTGAAGAAAGTCCTCAGCAACTACGGTGTACTCTTCATCTCTGACGAAGTTCAAACCGGCGTGGGCAGGACTGGTACTCACTGGTTCGGCATTCAAAGCTACGGCGTAGAGCCTGACATGATCACGATGGCGAAAGGTCTGGGCAACGGTCTGCCGATCGGAGCCGTGATCACTACGCCGGAGATAGCGGAGAAAGCGTCGAAACAACAGATCAATACCTTCGGTGGCAACCCGATATCGGCTGCAACCGCATGCACCGTACTCGAGGTCATTGAAGAGGAAAAGCTCATGGCCAATGCTCTTGAGGTGGGTAACTACATCAAGGCTGGTCTAGAAGATTTGCAGAAACACTTCCCCGATCTGATAGGTGACGTGCGCGGCAAGGGTCTGATGCTAGGGATGGAGCTGGCAGACAAGAAGAAGACGCCACTCGTTCAAGAAACAATGCGATTAGTCGAGACGACCAAAGATGACGGCGTAATCGTCGGAAAAGGCGGTCTCTACGGCAACGTCGTTCGGGTCAAGCCACCGATGACAATCACCAAAGAGCACGCCGACATAATGTTGAAGTCTCTGAAGAAGGCTCTTGAGTCGACAGCTAAAGTTAGCGTCGGCTAGTCCAGAGGTGGCGATGTCGTCAATCGATCTCGAGATCGCCCTAAATCATCCAATATGTTCGGTTTATAAACAGATTTAACTAGGCGCAAATCAATCGGTAAGGAGCACAGGGTAGCGTTATGAGCAATATCGTACGGTGCGGACTCATTCAAACAAAGAACGAAGTGATCTCGAAGGAGGGCGGCACCGACTCAAATGCCATCCAGAAGATCAAAGATGCGATGCTCGAAAAGCATCTGAAGTATACGAAACAGGCTCATGAAAAGGGTGTGAAGATCCTCTGCTATCAGGAGATCTTCAATGGTCCGTACTTCTGTGCTGAGCAGGAGACTTGCTGGTACGATGCTGCCGAGCAGATACCTGATGGTCCTACGATCCAGAAGCTTCAGACGGTCGCGAAAGAATACGAAATGGTCCTGGTCGTGCCTATCTACGAAAAAGAGCAGACCGGTGTCTATTACAACACCGCCGCCGTCATCGATGCTGACGGCTCCTACCTCGGCAAGTACCGAAAGAATCACATTCCCCACGTCGCACCTGGCTTCTGGGAAAAGTTCTACTTCAAGCCCGGCAATCTCGGCTACCCCGTATTTCGCACCAGATATGCCACCATCGGCGTCTACATCTGCTACGACCGCCACTTCCCGGAAGGCGCAAGAGCACTAGGTCTTAATGGCGCAGAGATTGTCTTCAACCCCTCCGCTACCGTCGCCGGTCTTTCAGAATATCTATGGAAGCTCGAGCAACCGGCCCACGCTGCTGCCAATGGCTACTTCGTTGGTGCCATCAACCGCGTCGGCACTGAAGAGCCGTGGAACATCGGGCAGTTTTATGGTACGAGCTACTTCTGCAACCCGAGAGGACAGATCATCGCTGAAGCGAGTCGAGAGCAGGAAGAGCTCGTAGTTGCCGATCTCGATCTGGATCAAATCAAAGAAGTGCGTCATACCTGGCAGTTCTACCGCGATCGAAGACCTGAGACCTACGATGAGTTGGTGCGCCTGTAAGCAGTTCGGCTATCTGATGGATTTGCGTACATTAGCTAGCGCCTCTATTCGATGTTTCCCTTACTGATGAAGATGAAAAGCACATGGCTGAGCACTATAAACCATTCAAGTATATGCCCTGGGAGATGAGTCTGGAAGAACGGTTTCAGGAGTATCATCCGGCATATTCCGAGCGTGAAGCTGTTGTTGAAGCGAATCGTTGCTTGTTCTGCCACGACGCACCATGCATGGTGGCTTGCCCGACGACGATTGACATTCCCACATTCATTCGAAAGATCTCGACAGGCAATGTAAAGGGCAGCGCCCGCACGATCCTGGAGTCTAACCTCCTGGGTGCCACCTGTTCTAGAGTCTGCCCGGTCGAGGTCCTCTGTGAAGGGGATTGTGTCCTTGCGCACGACCACAAGCCGATCGCCATCGGCCGTCTGCAACGCTATGCCATGGATTATGCCGCGGAGCGCAATATCGAGTTCTTCCAAAAAGGAGAGCCCAATGGCTTCAAGGTAGCCGTCGTCGGTGCGGGACCGGCTGGCCTATCATGTTCCGGAGAGCTGGCAAAACGAGGCTTCGACGTGACCTGCTTCGAGAAGCGTGAGTGGGGAGGCGGTCTCGACACTTACGGAATTGTAGTTTTCCGTGAGCCGGTTGAAGTCAGTCTCAACGAAGTCAAAATGATCGAGAAGCTTGGTGTCACCATCAAGACCAATGTCGAAATCGGCAAAGACATTACTTTCGAACAGTTGGTTGACGAATTCGATGCCGTATTCGTATCGGTAGGGTTAGGCGCCGTGCCGGAGATGCAAATTCCCGGCGAAGATCTTGAAGGCGTTCTCGACGGACTGGAGTTTATCGAAGAGACGAAGGTCAGACCACTTAATGATATTAAATACGGTGACCGAGTCTGCGTGATTGGAGCGGGCAATACGGGTATCGATTGCGCGACGATCGCCAGACGGCTAGGCAGCGAGCGGGTCAACATGATTTACAGGCGTTCGGAAGCTGAGATGCCCGCTTATCACTTCGAGTATCAGTTTGCGCTTAAAGAAGGTGTGAGTTTCATGTTCCTCACTCAGCCGGTCGAGGTGATCGGTGAGGGAGGCAAGGTGAAAGCGCTGAAATGTAGGCGTATGGATTTGGGCGAACCGGATGCGTCCGGTCGTCGGGCACCGGTGGAGGTGCCTGGATCCGACTTTGAAATTCCATGTGACATGGTCATTACGGCGATTGGACAGAAGAAGCATAGTCACATCACTGAAAAGCTCGCTAAGTTTGGAATCAAAACTGTGAAGGGCTACATAGCCGTTGATGAGAAGACCAATCGAACCGATCATCCCAAGATCTACGCCGGCGGCGATTGCGTCCGTAGTCACGGCGAAGCATCTACGGTCATGGCGGTAGAAGACGGCAAGATTGCCGCCAACGGCATCCACCGCGCGTTGTGCGGAGAAGGCGTCAAGGCAGAGCTATTGCCGACACACGCTTCCAAAAGGTAAGAAAAGCTTTTCTTTTTTATT
Source organism: Candidatus Obscuribacterales bacterium (assembly GCA_019746975.1). Taxonomy (GTDB): domain Bacteria; phylum Cyanobacteriota; class Vampirovibrionia; order Obscuribacterales; family Obscuribacteraceae; genus JADYXR01. The sequence continues at coordinate 61,522 of JAIERK010000107.1, read as the reverse complement.
GAAAACGCACGGAGAATACAATGGCAAATCTAGAGATTGACTTCTGTGGTATCAAGTCGCCCAATCCATTCTGGTTGGCGTCGGCTCCTCCCGCGAATTCGGGCTACCAGGTCCAGAAGGCATTTGAGCAAGGTTGGGGTGGAGCAGTTTGGAAAACGATCGGCGCACCGGTTATGAACGTCTGTAATCGTTATGGAACGATAGATTACAAAGGCAGTAAGATCATCGGCCTCAACAACGTAGAGCTGATAAGCGATCGACCTGTTGACGTCAACCTCAGAGAGATCGCTGAAGTTAAGCGCAATTTCCCGAATAACGCGGTCATCGTCTCTGTCATGGTCGAGTCCAAAAAGGAAGCGTGGCAGGAGATTATTAAACGCAGCGAAGACACTGGCTGCGACGGCTTCGAATTGAACTTCGGCTGTCCGCACGGCATGTCGGAGCGCGGCATGGGTTCTGCTATGGGACAGGTTCCAGAGTACACCTGTATGGTCACCGAGTGGGTCATGGAGGTTGCGACGAAGCCGGTCATAGTCAAACTTACGCCCAATATCACTGATATCGGTTTTCCAGCAAGGTCAGCCATCAAAGGTGGTGCCTCCGCTCTGTCTTTGATTAACACGATCAATAGCATTATGGGTGTTGACCTCGACAGTTTCGAGATCAAACCAAACGTAGGCGGAAAAGGTGGCCATGGCGGTTATGCTGGTCCAGCGGTCAAGCCCATCGCGCTTCATCTGTTGAGTTCCGTGGCTTCCGATCCTGAGGTTCTGAAGTCAGGAGTGCCCATCTCCGGAATGGGCGGTATCGAGACCTGGCGTGATGCGGTTGAATTCATGCTCTTAGGTTCGACCAGCGTTCAGGTGTGCACGGCAGTGATGCACTGGGGCTTCCGCATCGTCGAAGACATGATTGATGGAATGTCGAACTGGATGGACGAGCGTGGGTTTAAAACTTGTAATGACTTCATCGGCAAGTCTCTTCCTCGCATCTCTAACTTCGGTGACTTCGATCTGGGCTTCCAGACCGTGGCTCGAATTAATCACGACAAGTGCATTCAATGCAACCTCTGCTATATCGCTTGCAATGATGCTGCACACCAATGTATTGATTTACATGATATGAAGCTGAAAGACGTTGGCAACGGCAACGGCCGTATGTTCCCCGTAGTTCGCGAAAAAGACTGCGTAGGCTGCGATCTTTGCAGTGTTGTATGTCCCGTCGACGACTGTATCTCTATGGTCGAAATCGAAACCGGCAGACCACACACCACCTGGAACGAGCTTTCGAAAAAACGTCCCGAGATTACTCAAGAATGGGACAAGATGGAAGCCTACCGCGACGAAGTCGGCATCCACATTCACTAAGAGAAATCCGTTCGTCGAAGCACGACTGCTCGAACGGCAGTGCTACTTGGGCGAGATCCGTTTTTCGAAGCGGCGATTGTGCGAGCTGCTGTGCTACTGGGACCACAAAGCGTCTCGCTGGCACCGAGCGAGTCCGAACATGTCATCGCAGGAAAAAAGGAAAGCTGCAACTCAGGCCACAGACACCGCAACGTCTCGCTATTCGAATCGCATAGCCGCTTGGAACGCTGGTGTCGTGCTTGTACAGAGCTCTAACGTGAAATCACGGATGCTGTTGTGGAGGTCCGCCGGCTGCAGCTCCACCCGGAGCGGTGCTCTGTTGCTGGACAGTGACCTTGGGCATGACCAGTATCGCTACAGCGATCGCAATTACCAAAAAGACCACAGTGAGTAGGATTTGTACGTTTTTTCCGGGGAGCTTCGATTCGCTGACTTCGTTATCGGACATAGGGCATACTCCATTGCCACTCATCACTATAGTACACACGAGTGAGCTCTCGTGGCAATATGTCGGGGTTATAGCAAAAAATTGATCGGTGAAAACGCTGCACAGAACTACGTCTTCAACGGTATGACCGATTTGATTGGCGGACCCTTATTTCCAATTCAGCCGGTCTGAGATAACATTTAGATCGTTCGGTGGCGGCAGGTGAGCAGTGTCAGAGCGACGCCCAGGATTGTACGAGAAGTTAATAAGACCGCTTCTCTTCAGGATGGATCCGGAAGAAGCTCACCACTTCGCTCAACGACTGCTACCACTTCTATCGATACTCAAGCCGCAGTCGGGCGGCTGGCAGATCTCGCCGAGATTGGCGACCAAAATCGCTGGAACACGGCTTGCCAATCCCATCGGTCTTGCTGCCGGCTTTGACAAGAATGCGACTCACACTGAGTGGCTTAGTCTGATGGGATTCGGCTTTGCTGAGATTGGCTCAGTGACTGCGCAGCCGCGACCTGGTAACCCTAAGCCACGAATATTCAGATTGATAGAGGATGAGGCGGTCATCAACTACTTAGGGCTCAACGGCGATGGTGCAGAGGTTGTCGCGGCCAGAATGAGGGCGGCTCAGCCTAGCTTACCGGTGGCGCTAAGCATTGCAAAAACAAACGATCCGACTGTCGTAGGTGACAAAGCAGCAAAAGATTTCGTCACCACTTTTTCGGCGATGAAGGACATTCCTATGCTCTTCGCCTCAATCAACGTAAGTTGTCCGAACACGCATGAGACTAAGCTGCAAGAGCTCGACATGCTTGATGCGGTCTTTCAAGAATTGACAAAGGTCAACAGCAATCATATCCCTCTCTTTGTCAAACTGTCACCCGACAGCGACCGGGAGCTGCTGGAAAATGTGGTGTCGCTAGTGAGCAGACATCGACTCTCTGGATATGTTGTAGGCAATACGTCGACAGATCGTTCCATGTTGAAGACGACGAAAGACACGCTTACTAAGATCGGCCCAGGCGGGTTGAGCGGTCCTCCGATTCGGGCGAAAGTTGTTGCGATGATTCGGCAGCTCTGCGCGCTAAAGCAGAAAGAGCAACAAATTATTGCTTGCGGTGGTATCACAAGTGGTGCCGACGCTTTTCAGGTGATCGCGGCCGGTGCAGATGCACTCGAGTTGTATACCGGTCTCGTGTATCACGGACCGTATCTGCCTTTCACGATAGCGCAGGAGTTGGCTGAAATCCTGGAGCAGAAAGGAATGAATCTGACGGAAGCGATAGGCAGCGCTGTCGGCGTTGTTGCAGCTTCGGTGTAGCAGTCCACAGGATTGAGGTTCTTGTTCTACTCTGGTGGAATCGTGTCGTCTAGATTTTGCGGCGGCTGCGATTTGTCCTTACTGTCTTCGTAGCCTTGAGGACGGGCTCGCAGCTGGTCGGCGGTCGATTCGGATGCAAGGCTGATTTTGGCCGAGAAGGCATTCGGCGACTCTTTCAAACTGACCGAGCCTTCGTCGGTAGGACTTCCTTTAGCTCGAGTGTCCTGCATTACCTGTCTGTGATGCACCGAGTGTTGACCGGAAACACTTTGCGTTTGAGCGGAAGCCGCATCATTAGCTTCATTAGTTTCTTTCTCTTTGAGCGGTCTGAGGTAGAACTCTTCTGCTAAGAACATGCTGGCGGTAGCTAGTGGTACCGCGATTAGTGCACCGGGCACCCCCATAATTGAAGCACCTATGATAATGGAGAACATGACGATGAGCGGATGCAGCTCAACTTGCTTACCTAGCAAGTTCGGAACGATGATGTTGCTTTCGAGCCATTGTTCGAGGACAAACAGCAAAACGGTGGCGCCGGCCAACAACGGCGATTGGCTGAATGCGACGAGGACAGCCAGTACTGCCGTAATCATAGATCCAACAAATGGGACTAAATTGAGCAGTCCTGAAAGCGAGCCTAGAAGAATCGCGTGCTCAACGCGAAGGAGAAGCAGTCCTATGGTCAGAAACACGGAGACTGCTACGCTCACCAGCAGTTGTCCGCGTATATATCCACCTAGCCGAGCTTCCAGCGGTCGTATAAGACCAGATGCTCTAGCTCTATGCTCTTTGGGAACCCACTCAAGCAGTTTTGCCCAGAGGTCAGGTGCCTCGACTACAAAGTAACCGGTTAAGAACAGTACTAAAATTCCACTGATTATTACGGTCACCAGGTCCGATGTGAAATGAAGCGCATGACCGGACAACTTCGATACGAAACCGCGAATGTCGTTGGGACTTACGGCGATCGTTCCAGCGCTTTCGCCAAGCATCTCGCGAACCCTGAAGTACAAGTCATTGAGTCCGGATGCATAGTTGGGCAGCTTCTCGTAGAGACTGAGCGCCTGCTCTTTCAATGTCGGGAAAAGTGCCGCGAAAAGGATTGCATACAGAACTCCGACAAGTACGTAGACGATTCCGACCGTCGCTGCTCTATGAATTTTGCGCTTCTCCAGATGCTCCGCCACGGGTGCGATGGCTGATGCCATGGTAATCGAGAAAAGCACAGCAACAACAATTGCCCTCATCTCCCAGGCCAGCCATAGAAGGAGAACCAATCCGACCAGTATGAGCGGTGTCGTCAGGTTGTTGCGTCTCTTCCAACCCTGTCTTCGATGCTTTTCCCAGCGAGTGTCGTCAATGTCCATGATTTTTTCGCCCCGCAGCGCCTTCTACCGAACTTAATACCACAGCTGGGCTTCCTTCCGATAACTTGATGCCTATTGCGACGATGCTTTTATGTTTGTGCCACTCTGAAATTCCGCGAGTCTCTGCGATAAGTGCGTCGCCTGCGCGGCTCAGCGGAATCGCTCCGATGTCGTCGTCTTCTGTCCCTTTGAAGAGAAGAAAGACCCCGAGATCATTGGAGATGGGTGAAGTCTCTGATTTAACCACCACTCTGCCAATCTTTGTCGGATCAAGCGCTTGGTGTGAAAACCAGACACTTAAATCTTCAGACTGACCGGAATTCATTCTGATACCTTTTTCTTCAATTTCCAGGAAGGCTTTACCGCGAGGAATCTCGGCCCATTCCTTGTCTTTCACGCGGACTACTGATGGATTACTCTGCAGCTTTTCCACAGTCTCTGAATCCGTGAGATCAAGCCGGAGTGCGTCTGATCCGACATAATAAATCGGCATCAATTGGCGCGCCTCTTTGTCCCATGCGAAGTAATCGGTAACTTTACTGGAGCGAACATCCTCTCGCGCCGTCGCCTCATGTGCCAGTCTGACGAAAGCACTCGGGATTTTTCTTAGCGTAGTCACCTGTAATTTCTGATTCGATATCGGCGAGTTAAGCAGACATTGGTACGCTATGGTGTCCTGATCACGAAGCCTGGACAGTGCTTGTGCCAAGCCCTTCGTGCTGCTGTCACGGACGAATCCGCTAGTATCTCTGTTGCTCTTCGAGAATGGTGGATTGACTACCACCAGGCGACCGCCAGTCGAAGCAAAGTGTCTTGCTAACTCAACTTTGAAAAAGCTGAGATCTCTTGCTTCTACACATTGCTGGTGTAGTGTGTGCGCGGAGACACTGCCGGATATCACTACGATCGCAGAGAGAACCAGGCAGCCGATGATGGTCATAGCTACTCGCATACGGCGATTGATGGTATCAATGCAAGGAAGCGCCGCACTGGGAAGAATCATGCAAATCGGTGGTGCAAAGAAAAGCATCGACGGATTTTCAGGTGTAAAACCTCCCAGGGTGGGTCCGAGGAGGAAAAGGCCGATTAGCCAAGCAACCGGAAAGAAGAGGGCTCTGAGCCAGACCGAGCCGATTGTCGTACGAACCAACCCGATACCGAATACAGTGACTATCAATGGCGGCATGATTTTTTGAAACAGCCGGTACGGAATTGATCCGCCTGTGTTGTCGGAGATCGACAATTGGCTCAGGTCGAGAGCCTCCGGCGCCCAATTGCGCCCGATACAGACAGGGACAAAGTAAGCGAGCCCTACGAGAAGATACAAGTAGGGAATCGATCGAAGTAATGATCTCTCGGGTTTCCCTCCAGCTGTGCTGATTCGATCGGTGTCCGGGAGCATGACTCGCTGGCAGATGATACCGGTAATTGCTATTGCTACGCCATGCGCATCCAGAACCCCGGCAAGCAGCAAAGCGATGAGCGCTGCATACAGAAATGGAGTCTCCTTTAGAAAGCGCGCACGCATATCGAGATATACGGCGCACAAACCCGCGAATTGGCTCAATAGAACGGGAAGTGCAGTTGCAGGCAAACTAAGACTATTGCCGAGAGGCATGGTCATATAGAGGAGTGTCGAGAAAATGGCAGCTCCAGCGCCTGTTCGATTGCCGAATCTGAGTATTGTATCAAACTGGATCAATCCGATCACCAATGCTGTGGCGGTAGCCACGACGAACGTGGCTACCCTGTAGAGCCAGGAATGATGCTCGAATAGCAGCACCTGCACCGAAGTAAATGGATCGGTTGTAAAAGGGATTGAGCTGCGCACAGTGTTGGCCGGATCTGTGGTGGCAAGCAAATTACCGATATTCAAGTACTCGCTCAGCAAGAAGCGAGTTGCAAAAAATTCCTGGAAGAGCAACGCCGTAAATATCAACACCAGCGAAAATCCAAGCGCAAATTGCACCCTGGCGGAGCGCCAGTTGAATGCGGCTACCTCGAGCGTAAGCTTTCTCGGTGGAGCGGGTTTTGAAGTTGTGGATATATTCGGCATCTTTACTGACTCAGTTGAAACATAATCGGATCCGAGAAATAGCCAATGATTGAGCCATTATCATCGACAGCGGCCACACGAATCTCGTAGAAGCCTGCACCAGCCAACTTTTTCAAATCGATGGTTGCATCGACTTTGGAAAGCTCTTTTTCCGTCCACGATTTTAGCGCCTTCGGGCTCGGCTGAGCGTCTCGATATGTGTCGGTATAGTGCTCGAACCAGGCATTGGGCTTGGAAATCTCGCATAAAACGCCTTTCGCCCCTGCGATTTGCGACACATCATAGGTGAATCGGCCTAAGTTTCCACCTGCTCTGACCACTCCGGACGCATCCTCTCGGAAGCCTTTGCTGTTTGCTTCCAGCGCAGCAATAGCATCAACTCCTCTTGCCAGCGCCAGCCCGAATACTTTTACCTCCGCACCAGGCGCTGGACTCAAAAAGCCCAGCCGATGTATCCGTCCGTGGGCAAGCCATTTCTTATGCTGAGAAACATGAAGCCGCATCCTATAAGCCTTGCCGTCGAGCGGGACGGTAGTGATCAGGCTGCGCGTAGGATCCATATTGTCCGACTCATCGGTGCTCCACTCCACCACTACAGGTACATTGGCGGGGCCGCTCGCCAAGCCTTTTGTCGGAGTTGCGGCGATGCAGATATCCAGAAAGTCGGTTCCGGATGGTTGCAAGTCGATGGCCGGCGAGATCAATGTATACTCGCTGCTCAGCAATCTACCCTGTGGTAAAGCACTAGATGCGGTGCTCTGGCCAGAGCCCTTTCCGATGTGATTTCCTCTGGCGTCCACGTCGATAGGCTCCAGATCCTGACCAAAGTGCGCAAATTGAAGATGTCCTGCGTCGGGTTTGATCTCAACACGGCAGAGCTCTTTTTTGTCCCTATCCCAGCGGAAGAACTCTATCGCGGATCCGGCTTCAACCATCTTCCTCAGTCGCGAGATTCTAACGAGGTCTTCATCACCAAAAAGGACCGGCTCGAAGGTCGCGATTTTTGTGGTGAAATCTCTATCTGCAAGAGGTGGCGCCAGCATGACCGACATCGTTGCCGCGTTGTAGAGCATGTGTGCTCCTTTGTACCTGTGAGGTAGGTTCAAGAGCGCCAATTTAACGTCGCTCCGAGATTGGTTGAACTGACTCACAAGCGCGTGCTGCAATAAGCGCAGCTCATTGCCCGCTTTCACCCAGGCATTGTTATTCTCGCAGACGATGTAACCGTAGATACCGACAAGTGCAATCGCAGAGATGACTGAGAGTCCATCGACGAGCATCCCTACAAGGGCAGTACTGATTGATAACGACCTGGACGATGATGCACCAATTGCAGTCTGCTCCACCGCTAAGTCTTCCAGCCTCGAAGCATTCTCCGCTGAAGGGTCGGCGAGGTTGAATGGCGAGAGCAAAACAGCGAGAAAAAGCGAAAGCGGAGCGGTTCCCATGTAAATGAATCGAGAGCCCTGAAGGGTTTCAGTAAGATTCCATACGGGCACCGCAGGTGCCATCACTATGAGGAACCACAACGCCGAGAAGAATAGCAATCGCAGCACCGCAACGCGGTTTTTCTGTGCGAACATTCTGGCGATAAATAGTAAAAGCGAGAGAAAGTAGAGGAAGGACAGCGGTCTCACCCAGCGTTTAATCGGTGTGAAAATCTCGACATTCAGCGGAAACAGCACTCTCGAAGCCGAGTCTGAGGACAGTATTCGGCTCAATGTTGACGAAGACAAACCTTCGCCGATAGACCCCTGGTACCCACCGGTAAGCGAGCCCAATGCGATCCACCGAAAAACGATGTATGTAATCAGAACGATCCACATCGGAAACGTCGCAATCAATGCTCTCTTTACTGTTATAAAAAAGCGATTCTTTCCTTCATCTTGAACGGACAATTCTGGAAAGAGCACCATAAGTAGTGTCAAGCTAGCTGGTAGGGTGGCCGCCATCTCCTTCGATAAGAGGCTGAGCACGAAGGAGAGTAAAGCAAGAGCTGTGATTAGCTTTCTTTTCTTGGCATCGATTACAGTTCTTGCTCTGAAGAAGAGCCACATTGAGAAGAGATAAAACAGGCAGCAGACACTGTCGACCCGTGCAATTATCCAGCTCACGACCTCGGAGTGGAGCGGATGAACGGCGAATACAAGGGCCGCCAGCAGCGGCACGATGCTTTGTTTTAGTCCTGTTCGGACCATGAGTTCGCGCAAGAAAAGATAGAGCGCGATAGTCGATAGGACTTGAAAGGCGACGTTGGAGAAGTGAAATCCCGATGGGTTAAAGCCGAATAAGAGGCAATCCCATGCGAGTGTAAGCGAAATCAATGGGCGATAAAAATTTGTCCCTTCCGTCTGCAACCAGGTTGAGTAAAAGTTTTTCAACAAAAGCTCTGGATGGCCTTTGAAGACCTCGTTGAGGTAGGAAACATGACCAAAATCGTCGGCCAGGAAAAAACCGGAAATTGTTTGCCAATGACAAGCTAAATTGACGACTATGAGCGTAAAGATACAAACGCCGGCGTGGTTATTGAGCCTGAGTAGCCATTCCGGCAGTGTCAGAGGTCGGTTGAGATGGACTACAACTCCAGGCTTGCTGGTCGTGATGGGTAGCATGGCAAGAGCTAACCTGCTTTTAAACCGCTCATCATACTTCGCTATAGTTCAACACTAGCCAACCTTTTTCTTGTTTTAGGATATAACGTCTCTTATGAGCGTAATCTGTAATAACACACCAACTCATCTCAATTGATCGGTAGAATCGAGGACCGTGAGCGAAACATCCGACAAGCGAACATTTCCGCCAGGCTTCCTATGGGGCGCCGCGACCTCTCATTTCCAAATTGAGGGATACGGCTCAGAGATGCAGGCGCGGCTGTCTGACTGGTCTGACTGGATGATGACCCCGGACCGCATTCTGGACGGTAGTACTGCCGAGCGCGCCTGCGACTTCGTTAACAAGTATCCGGACGATGTCAAGCTGCTCAACGAGTTCGGATTAAAGGCTTTTCGACTCAGTCTCAATTGGCCGGCGCTTCTTTCTGCGGAGCCAAACTCGTCAGACTCGGCTTGTGAGCTTAATCCAGAAGCGGTCGAATACTACCGGCGGCTGCTTACGCAGTTGAGAGAGCAAGGAATCGTCACTTTCGTCACACTTTTTCACTTCTGTCTGCCGCAGTGGTTGGCGCAGAAAGGCGGATGGCTCAATCCGATCAGCGCTGACCAGTTCCGCATTTTTACCATTAAGATCGTTGATGCCTTTGGAGACCTGGTTGATTACTGGCTCACAATAAATGAGCCCATGGCATATGCCTATCAGAGTTTTATCGCCGGCGTCTGGACTCCAGGACTGAAGGGTGATTACCTTTCCGCGTTCACTTGCGTGAGACATATGCTCGCCGGCCACGCCATGGCATATGAGGCAATCAAGAGCAAGTATCCGGATGCGCCTGTGAGCTTCACCAATCACTGGCGACCGTTTTCACCTGAAAAACCGCTGAGCATAATGGATCACGTAGTCTGCATGGTGCGAGACAACGTTTTCAATCACCTTTTCCCCTCGAGCATCAATTCGGGTGTCTACCGCTTGCCATTTCCGCTCGGCTGCTATCAGCAGTTCCGCGATCTGGAAGGACCGATCAAAGGTCTCAAGGACAGCATGGACTACATCGGAATTAACTATTACACTCGCGAATTATCCAGATTTAAGCCTTCATGGCCTATTGATGTTTTTGGTGAAGCGTCTGATAAGCCTCAGCTCAAGACAAATGCACTTGGTTGGGAAGTTTATCCTGAAGGGCTTTACCAGATTTTGACTCATGACGTGAAGCCTTACTTGGTGAGTAGTAACAGGAAGACCCGCGAAATTTTCATCACAGAGAACGGTTATGCCGAGAGATACGAAAGCCAGTTAGAGGACGGCGATTGGTCGCTGGACGATAAGGAGCGCGTTCACTATCTGGCCGTTCACCTGAAAGCGATTCACGAGGCGATCAAGGTTGGCTCGCCTGTTCGTGGATATCTTCACTGGTCACTCTTGGATAACTTCGAGTGGGCGGAGGGATTGTGCCAGCGCTTTGGACTCGTCAGGGTGAGCTATCCCAATCAAGCTCGGGCTCCCAGGCAGAGCGCCTATGTTTATGGTGACATTGCTGCGGCAAATTGCCTCAGTCAGGAGATTTTATCGAAACGCCGGCCATAGGGCTGTGGTATCAAACACTCGGAGCCTGTTCGTTAGCAGCTTACCTTAGGAATTGACGAAGATTTTATGCATCGACCTCGCGGTCAAGTTGCTGATTTGAAGAATTCATTGAAACACAGGTCATAATAAAACGTGTAATCAAGTACTCTCAGCGAGTAATGGAATCTTGATTGTCAGCACGATTGAGTAGGGCGGATGTTGGATGGGCAATGCTCAATTTGCCTCGATCAGGAGATTTATCAGGACACAGGTCATAATAGACTATGGCATCAGATAAGAGAGTCTTGATTGTTGGCAGCGATTGAATAAGGTGTATGGAAAATCGACCTATGGTATCGAATACGGTTCACGATCCGAGTGCTTGTGCTGGAAGAAGTAGCGTATTAGTTAGGCGGCTCAGACGACTACTTCCATTGGGCTTGCTTTTAGTGGCCCTGGTGTCACTTAATTGCTTGGATCCCAGTACGATGTCTCAGGTGTCGCTTGCGCAGGGGGAGGTGCATGCGAAGGCCACTCTTGTTCCTGAAAGCTCAACAATCAAACCGGGAGAGCCATTCCTAGTAGGCGTCGACTTCCAGATCGATCCGGGTTGGCATATTTACTACAAGGAAGCCGGCGACGCAGGAATGCCTACCGGCGTTGAATGGAAGCTTCCACACGGCTTTAAGAGCGAGGAGCTGCAGTGGGAGAAGCCACACAAGTTTGTTGATGCAGGGATTACGACATATGGCTACTCCGGTTCAACACTTATTGCGGCTAAGATAACGCCGCCGGCGGATCTGGCTCCTGGCGGAACGGTGAAGATTGAAGCCAATCTCAAATGGCTCACCTGCAAAGAAATATGCTTGCCTGGTAAGTCGATTGTTTCTATCACTGTTCCTGTTTCTACAGACAACCCGGAGAAGACCAACGCAGCGAAATTTTCTAAAATTGGCTTTACCGGCTCTGTGACCTCATTACCGGATGAGTCTCATGCTGATGATGCGGCGCCAACCTCACCAGGGACTGCCGCAACACAAAGCTCGACACCCGAGTCTAGTCCGTCCGCCGCTTCCACCGACACCGCGACCGGCACTACGACAAGCGCTGCAACTGCATCTTCCGGACAAGATTCAGAAGCACTCGACGAAATTTTTGGTACTACAAGTGATGCCGATAAATCGCAGAATATACTTTACTTCTTTGGTTTTGCGCTCGTAGGTGGCTTCATCCTCAACTTCATGCCGTGCGTCCTACCTGTGATCGCAATCAAGATAATGAGCTTCATTGAGCAGGCGGATGAGGAGCCGGCTCGCGTGCGCTTATTGGGAATTGTCTTTGCCTCTGGAATTCTATCGTCATTCTTGGTTCTTGCCCTGATTGTGCTTGGTGTGCGGGCCGCAGGACAGTCGGTCGGATGGGGATTTCAATTTCAGTATCCCGGATTCGTCATTATCATGAGCGTCATCGTGTTGTTACTTGCCCTCAGTTTATTCGGCTTGTTCTACGTCAACATCTCCACTGGGCAAGACAAGCTCGATAAGCTCGCTCAGAAAGAGGGTTTTGTTGGGACATTTTTCAAAGGCGTGCTGGCAACCACACTGTCGACGCCTTGCACAGCGCCATTTCTCGGTACCGCCCTTGGTTTCGCTTTTGCGCAGCCGGATTGGGTCGTAGTCGGCATCTTTCTGATTAGCGGCTTGGGTATGTCATTGCCATATTTGATTTTTACGGCTTTTCCCAACCTCATGAAATTCTTTCCGAAGCCCGGAGTTTGGATGGAAAAATTCAAAGAGTCGATGGGTTTCGTGTTGATGGCTACCGTCGTGTGGTTGCTGTATGTGCTGGGACAACAGGTCGGTCCTGAAGGACAGATGTGGACATCCTACTTCCTGCTCACGATCGCGCTGGCCAGTTGGATCATTAGTCGATACACTGATCTGACCAGCACCAACGAACGCAAGTTCAAGGTGTGGGGCGTCTCTGTATTGCTAGTGGCTGCGGGTGCCTACTGCTTTGTAATTGCCCAACCTTCGATATCTTTAGCGCTGGCACCAGGTCAAAAGAAGGTTGCAACTGCCACCGCCAGCAATGGCGAGCCGGACGGAGCGGGTTTGACTTGGGAGCCATTCACCATTGATAACTTTACCAAGGAAGTGCAAGTCAACAAGACTATCTTCTTGGACTTCACGGCGGACTGGTGTTTGACCTGTAAGACAAACGAGAAATTGTTTCTCAGCACTGACAGGGTAAGAGACAAAATGCGTGAGCTCAAGGTCGTCACGATGAAAGCCGACTGGACCACGCAAGATCCTGATATTACGAAGATTTTGAACAAACTTAATCGATCGGGAGTGCCGCTATATGTGGTGTTCCCTGCTGGTCGTCCTCAGGACAAAATTGTGCTTCCAGAAGTGATCAATGAATCATTAATAGTAGAGGCTCTCGAAAAGGCAGGTCCAAGCAAATAAGATGTGGTGGTCACCCAGGACTTGTTGATTGAGTTGGAAGAATTTCAATGGTCCGCAGGTAAACGTTCACTTGAGGACGTTTGGGGCAGACGAGTAAGCCAGTTAGGGTGTCAAACCATTACAGTCGGCTCCTCCTAAACCGCATTAGCGCGAAGCAATGATCTGCTGCCAGTCGAATTGAAGAACTGAGCGTTTTTCGGTTCACATTTCGGGGCAATGCAGTAGCAATGTTCTACTGTCGTCTAATTGATGAACTGGTGACGTTTTTCGGTTCACTCAAGATTGGGAAGGCAACCAAACTGTAGTCGCGCAAACCGACCTTCCAGTTTTTATCCGTGAATCGTCTTGTGAATGATATCGAGAAGACCATCGATCTTCGTGATGTCTGTTTGTTCAAGGAACACTGCCAGGATACCAACATCGACGTCGGTAAGAACCGTAGTCTTGTCCTGATTGTTGATATGTGTGAGCATCACCATCTGTCGCAATTTACCGATTTCCAACTTCTTGGTGGTCAGGTTACTTGTTGACAGCAATGCAGTAGAGAGCGCTCCCATCATGTCCTTGTCCCAACCCTCTTTCAGAGTTGAGGCCATGACCAGACCATCGTGACCAACGATCAAGCTTCCGACCACGCCTTCGTAGGTGTCGATCTTGTGGAGGAGATCCATGATGCCTTGACCGCGAGCGGTGCTGATCACACGGGCGGTCGCCAGGCCAGAACCAAGCTTGCGTTGCTCTCCCGCTTTGATGATATTTTCGATCGCCTGGTTGTCGATTAGCAGTTTGCCAATAGTTTTCATGGTGCCGACGTTCTCGCCGACCACCTTGGGGGCTGCTGCAGACTTGCCGGACAACTTGCCGAATTCCTTCAGCTCTTTCTTGAGTCGAGTAGCCTCTGGAGACTCCTTTGGCGCGGCGGCCACTTCGATGCTTTCTTCGTCGTCGGCTTCTTCTGGTTCGTCTGCATCCGCCTTCTTCTTAGCTTCTGGTTCTCCAGCCTTTGCCGAAGCTGGTTCTACCGCCTTCGCTTCCAGCGCGCTCTCTTTGACCTTCTGCGCTTGCTCTGACGACATAGAAGGCATATCGCCTGTCTGGTTCGGAGTCTTTGGATATGCATCCGGATTGAGTACTGGGATACGATCACCGGTCTCTACAAGTGACGACGGGACGGACATCTCCTGCTCAGGCGGTTTGACCTTCATCAGAGTCTCTGCGTTGACGTCAAGCTGACTGCCCGCCAGTCCGGCGAAGATATCGTCGACATCAGAATCGCCCAGCTGGAACAGGGTTTCGCTGTCGGCGGCCGGTTCGGCCTCTTCTGCCGGTTCCATCTCGCCAGTGAGTTCTTGCTCGTCTTGGGCTTGCCGCTCGGCAGCCGGCTCTTGGGATTCTGTTTCAGCCTGATCTTCAGCCTGTGTTTCCTTAGTGGTACGAATCTCTTCGACTGTCTTCTGAGCTTCGGCAGGTGCCAAGTTGTCGAAGAGGTCGTCTACGTCACCATCGACTCCGGCAGCGAACAGTGGTCCTTCGCCCTCGGCTGATTCTTCCTCTGTCGGCTCGGCTGCTTTTCCGACTTCGCGCTGTGATTCTGCTGGTGCCAGGTTATCGAAAAGGTTATCGACGTCGCCATCGACACCCTGGGAGAACAGAGGACCCCCCTCTGTCTCTTCCTCGGCTGATGCCGCTGCCGCTTCAATCTCGGCGGTAGGTTCTGCGTCTTCGCTTTCGGCCTGCCGATCTCCAACTTCTCTCTGCGACTCTGCCGGAGCAAGGTTGTCGAAGAGATCGTCTACATCATTGTCGACTCCAGCTGAGAACAATGGACCTTCACTACTTTCTTGAGTTTCCTCAGCAACAGTTTCTTCTTCCGACTGTTCTTGAGCCGGCTCGACACGGTCGGATACATCGCGTTGCGACTCCGCCGGGGCCAGGTTGTCGAACAAGTCGTCCACATCACCGTCGACGCCCGCGGCGAAGAGCGGACCGTCGTGTGCCTCTTCTTCTTCTTCTTCTTCTGTCGGCTCGGCTTGTGATTCGACTGCTTCAGCCGGCGACTCTTCTTCGACAGGCTCGGCTTCGTGCTCGATTTTTTCCGGCGCTGCCTCGAGCTCTTCCGGCTGAGGGGCTTTCTCTTCTTCGGTTATCTCTTCATCGTGCTTCACTTCGCGCTGAGCTTCTTCGGAGGCCAGATTGGAGAAAATGTCATCAACTTCGGAATCGACATCCTCCGCGAATACCTTGTCATTCTCAGCCTTCTCTTCGGTGGGCTCAGCCCCTCCTCCGGTCAACGATTGAGCTGGTGCTTTGACCTCATCCTCTTCCGTTGAAATTTCCATCAACCGTTTCGAAAGAAGATCCGAATCACTCTGATCACGCGACGGCGGTGCTGCATCGAATTCTTCGACTGCAGGTGGTTTTCCCGGAGGGACGGCATCGAACTCTTCCACTGCTGGTGGCTTGGCCGGCGCGTCTGCGGTTGGAGACTCCTCCGCAAGAGCTTCTGCTCTGTCCAATAGGCTCGCTAGTTTTGGACCACCCGGACCACCGGCTGGTGCCTGGGTCTTTTTCTGCTGCATTCTAGCGGCGAGACCGCCTAGCTTGGAATCTTGTGGTCCGGCTGCCGCAGGACTTGTAGCACCACTGGCAGTGGCGCCTGTTGGCTGTGCAGGGGCGGACGGCTTCGACGTCTGTGCCGGTGTGGGGCTCATCGAGGGCGTGCCTGGAGCTGATGATTTCTGCATTTCTAGTTCGGCGAAAAGGACCGATACTCGTATTTCGTCAGGCGGTGCGATGGTTTCATAGTCGTCGCTTTCCGGCTCTGAGTCGAGACGATCGAGCAAACTTCTGAGGTCACCGCCACCGGTGCCGGCATCAGTCTGCGGTCCAGGCTTCAATGAGCCGGTACCGCTTGCGGATAGCGCTTGCAGTTTTGTAAATGTGCTTGTATTGCGTCTCTTCTGTGCTTGCAGACGGTTGCTCGTCGTAACTGGCGCAGGCCGCTTTTCATCGGGGAGGCCTCGACCGAGCGGTGATGCCTGTGTTGATGCCGGCTGTTGAGCGGGTGCGTTAGGCGATGCGTTGAGCGGTCCGGACAGCATTTCATCAGCGGCGTCTAGATCGATTTCGACTGGCGGCGTCATAATCGCCTGGGCGCTTTCCACGCTGCTTGGCGTGGTTTTCTTAGCCATGACTGCTTCTTGAGGCGGCACGACTGATAGATCTGTTTTGGATGTCAGCCCCTTGATTGAGCTGCCCTTCTGCTTCATGAAGTCTTCTGCAGATTCAGCTGCGTGCAGTCCGCTGAGGCTGATCTCCGGCGCGGGAGGAGCTGCTGCCACTGGAGTGACACTCGGCTCTGGCTGATGTTTTCCTTTCTTGAACCGTTCTAGTGTGGCGGTTCCTGTGCCGAACTGATCCACCGGCTCGAGCTTCCAGAATCCGAGGGTGGTCAAAATACCGCCAACGCAGACGACTACCATCTGAGCCAGGTTGAACTCGACATTTAGGTTTTGTATTTTCAGGAAGTCAGCTAGAGCATTGCCCAGGGCGGCATACAGGAGAACGAAAGCGATCATTCCCCAGAAAGCCTGCCATTTCTGCGCACCATTGGACTTGAGGTAGAAGAGTATTGACCCGACAAGCGCAGACCCGAGGATTACTCCGACGACTGCAGCGATGTGCATCGAGTATCGAGCTTCCAGCTGAGGCACTTGTGGCAGCGGAAACAGCGGAAAGACGACCGCGCTACCGAATAGCAGGAGAGCCAAGATACCGAAAATCGGAAACTTTATGAATGACAACTTGTACATGTAGTATTGCTTGCCTACCGCTGGGACGTGCCACTGGTGTTGTGAGCTATATACCCGACTTGAAAAATGATCTAGTGACCTCAACTAAACATTATGTCAAAGAAAAAGGAGGCTTGTGCTTTGTTGGCAACCTGATTCTCTGCTGCTACAGCGTTTGCTTTCAAACGCCGGCGCCTTACTCTCTAGAGTTATTCCCGGCAATACGCCATGTTAGCTCACTTTCAAACTAACAATTCGAAAGAAGATGGGCCGACCATTTTTCTGGAAAAACGAAGATTGTTTCTTCGTTTTCTCAGACGGATTGGATATCGATTTGTCATGGAAATCAGGCGCGGAACTGGGCTTTCAATCTCGAGACGAGGGCCTCGCGAACCTTTTTCAAGATTTGATCGATTTCGTCGCTGGTGAGTGTCTTCTCTCGGTCTTGAAAAGTCAGCCTGTAGGACAGGCTCTGCTTGCCCTCTTCGAGAGGATAGATACTGACGAGCTCGGTATCTATGAGGCGAGCTCCAGCTGCCGCTTCGAGCACCGTTTTTACCGCGGCGTGATCGATGGTCGTATCGAGGTCAACAGTGAGATCTCTAGTGACCGCTGGTGTGGCGGCCGGTTCTACAAAACTGGTCTTCGCGCTCCCTAGCTCTTTGAGCTTGTCTACATCGAGTTCGAAGCCGAATACAGGCTCCTTTATATCTTTGCGATTGAGATATCCTGGATTGAGCTCGCCTATGTAACCAATCGTCACCACCCGTTCTTCATGCTTGCCTTCCACGTCATGTGGAAATTTATCAGCCGGAGCGACTGCGACGTTCGCTACTCTATAGGGATGCATGAATGCCGATGCTGCTTTCGGCCGATAAACCCTGAGGCGTCCGATGGCAATGCCTGCAGAACCGAGCAAGTTTTCAACGATTCCCTTGATGCGATAGAAATCGACACGCTCTTCAAGAGAAGCCTGCCCTACTATTTTGTCTTTTACGCGCTCGCTTTTGTTGATCTGGCTCACCAGAGAGCCTGAGATCACTCCTGCTACGAGCGACTTTTCGCAGACACCGGTGCCCCACTGGTCTTTGTCTTTCTCTCGCGCTTTCTCATATGCCCGCCCGGTCTCGAACATCCAGACATCTTTGCTGCCGCGATCCTGATTGTACTTGACTGCATCAACGAGCCCAGGAATGAGGCTATTTCTCAAGACCCGGTGGTCCTTGGAAAGTGGATTGAGCACCTTTATCGATTTAGATTCGTCGCCTTCTGTCGTGCCTACCAGGCTGCTGAGCCAGGCCTCTGATAAACCCTGGGCAAATAGAGACGACCGGATATCGGAAATCAGTTTGGCTGGACGAGTTGGAGTAATCGATGCCGACGGCATTTCTTCCGGGAGGTTGTTGTAGCCGAAGAGACGGCAGACTTCTTCAATCAAATCGATCTCGCGATACACATCCTGCTGGCGGAATGACGGTACTCTGACAATTACGGTGTCAGCGCCGTTATCGCCGTCCTTTTCAAAACCTAGACTGGATAGGTATTTCAACGCGGTCGCTTTATCGATGTCCACATTGAGCAGCCGTTTTACCTGACTCAAACGCATGCTGACTGTTCGAACTTTTACCTGGTCGCTTCCGGAATAGACAAACTCTTTGACCTTCACATCTGGTCCGCAATACTTCTGGATCAGATAAGTCGCCCGATCTGAGGCGCGCTTCACATTGGCAGCATCGACGCCGCGCTCGAATCTGAGGGAGCTATCGCTCGATAGGCCGACGAGACGACCGCCTCTGCGGACGCGTTGAGCGGTAAAGGCCGCAGCTTCAAGTGCAATTCTCGTGGTTTCATCGCTGATCTCACTGTCTTTTCCGCCCATGATTCCTGCAAGACCGATGACGTTTTCCTTATCAGTGATTGCAAGTATCTCTTCGGAAAGCTCTCTGACCTTGCCGTCCAGTGAGGTCAAATTCTCCCCTTTCTTCGCGCGCCTGACCGCGATCGTCTCGCCGTCGACCTTTTCGCCATCATATGCGTGGAGCGGTTGACCGTATTCCAGCATGACGTAGTTGGTGATGTCGACGACATTGTTGACAGTGCGCATTCCGACGCTCTCCAGCCGTGCCTGAAGCCATGATGGAGAGGGACCAATCTTGACGCCGTCGATCAGTCTTATCGAGAAGTAAGCGCAGTCATCCAGCGATTCTATAGATGTGGAAAAACCCCCATCGGTGCGATTCTCGAATACCTTTTCGGCTTCGCCTCCGCTTAGTTTCCAGTCAGCGACTTTCATGGGGCGATTGAGAATTGCTGCCACTTCACGCGCCAGACCGATAACGCTCAACGCGTCGCCTCGGTTGGATCTCGGGGCTACATGAAATACGAATTCCGGCTTCAGAGCCAACTTTTCGATTACATCTGTTCCCAGTGCAATGCCGTTTTCGCCAGGCTTCGAAAGAATTAAAATGCCGTCCGTCTCACCATTGGCGATACCGAGCTCCGACGATGAGCAAAGCATACCATTGGAGTGAACGCCGCGAATCGCTGAAGCGATGATCGGCAGTTTTTCACCGGTTTTCCGGTTGAGGACGATCGCTCCGGGGAGCGCCACGGGGATTCGCTGCCCGACTTCGATGTTTTGGGCGCCGCAGACAATTTCCAGAGGCTCTTTATTTTCGTCGACTTTGACTTTGGTGAGCCTGATTTTGTCGGCATTCGGATGGGTCGTTATCTCCATTATCTGTCCGACGATGACCGGACCGGTTAGATCGGGACCTGTCCGGGCGATTTCTTCGACCTCGAAGGCGCCCATTGTGAGCTGATCCGCCACCTCCTCAGGAGTTAATCCAGCGAGATCGACATGATCGCAAAGCCAGCTGTATGAGAGTTTCATTTACGCAAAATCCTGATGTGTTTTATTTGTCTGAGGATCGAGATGCAGTTTCGTTTGAATCCACGTCTTCTGTATTGCTTGAAGAGTCTTGATAAATCGTCTTTCGGCAAGGTTTCTAAAATTGTTTGAGGAAACGCAAATCGTTGTTGTAGAAGTGCCGAATGTCGTTAATCCCGAACTTCAGCATGGCAAGCCGCTCCAATCCCATGCCGAAGGCGAAGCCGCTCCACTCCTCTGGATCGATACCGGCGCCGGAAAGGACGTTGGGATCTATCATTCCGCAACCAAGCAGTTCGAGCCAACCGCGTCCACCGCAGGTTCTGCAACCAATACCCTCGCAGAACGGGCACTGACTGTCCAGTTCTGCACTCGGCTCGGTGAATGGAAAAAAGTCGGGACGAAATCGCGTCTTTAACGGCTTGCCGAAAAGCAGACGGATAAAGGCGTTAAGTGTACCTTTCAGCTGTCCGAAAGTGACATCGCGATCAACCAGTAGTCCTTCGACCTGGTGGAATAGCGGATATTTTCTCGCGTTGATCTCCTCATTGCGATATACGCGTCCCGGTGAAATCACCTTCAATGGTGGTTTGGTCTTCTCCATGACACGTACTTGCACTGTCGAAGTCTGACTTCTGAGCAGAACGTCGGGTCGAACATTAGTGTAGAAAGTATCCTGTTCGTCCCTTGCCGGGTGGTCTTTGGGCGTATTGAGCGCGTCGAAATTGTAATAGTCCGTTTCGACTTCCGGCCCTTCTGCCACTGAAAAACCCATTCCGTAAAAAATTGATGTGATTTCTTCCCAGATCTGAGTCAAGGGATGGATATGTCCCAGTTCGATTCGAGTGCCCGCCAAGGTCACGTCGATCTTCTCGTGCAAGAGTCTTGCTTCGAGCGCTTTATCGTCAAGAGCGCGTTTGCGGGCATCATGTGCCTGTTGAATCGCTTCCTTGACTTCGTTGGCCAGTTGCCCGACCTGTTTGCGTTCTTCACCCGTGAGCTGTGAGAGCCCACGCAAGATTGTTGTAATTGCGCCGCTTCTTCCGACGTACTTGAGCCTGAGCTCTTCGAGCGTGTCCAGGTTATCGTTGTCCACGATACTTCTGGTCGCTTCCTCAGCCAGGTCTTTGAGCTGTTGCTCCAGAGTCATTTAAACAGCCTCCCAAAGGACTTTAAATAAAGTATCAGACGGGCGAGTTGTTTATATAAACTGAGAGCATAGTATTGCGAATTGCAATGAGTGATGCACTTCCTGTCCTGTACCTCACCTTGCCGTAAAATCGTTTGTTAGTACGGTGACAACCTCGAAGAGATGCCTAAGAAACGGTTCAAACCTAAAAAGAAAACGATTCCGACCACGCGAATCTCCGTAGTGGTTGTTAACAAGGAGGATAAGATCCTTCTTGTGCGCCACAAAAAAGGGAGTCAACGCTACTGGGTCCTCCCTGGTGGCCGACTCGAATACGGCGAGACCTTCGAGGAATGCGCCGTCCGCGAGGTCAAGGAAGAGACGGGCCTCGAGGTCCAGTTCGAGCGCTTTCTCTTCTTATCCGAAGCAATTGCGCCCGATCGGACTCGGCATATTGTAAACATCTTTATCAAAGCCAAAGTTACAGGCGGGACCCTGCAATTAGGTGACGAACCGGTACTTGTCGGGGTCGACTTCATTCCGCTTGAGGAGCTGAGAAAGCTAACGCTATTCCCACCGGTCAATGACGAGATTATTGACTCATTGTCTCGTGGATCCGAGGACGGAATTAAGTATCTTGGCAACCTGTGGGTATAGCCAAAAAAACTCTCAGTGGTTATCATTTTGGGTCCAGTTCGCAAGACCGGCTCAGCCGGACGATTTCTTGCTGCTAATTGATTAATCAATGGAGAACAGCCCGATGGCACAGCAAAGAGGAATGAAGCGCGCAGCGAAGGTTCTCAAACGCTCACGCAAGATAAAGCAGAAAGCTAAAGAAGCCAACCTCCGACGTCTCGAGCGCCAGCTCGCCGGAGTTGAGCAAGAGCCTTCGCGCGAAGATTAGTCCGGATTGACCGGTCAGGCTGCCCGCGGCACTATTGAAAACGCTCATGAATGGGTCGCCCTTCATGAGCGTCCTCGTGTATTTGTTCTCTCAAATTCAAGCTTGAAAAAAAACAACATCGGCCATAACTGAGTTCTGCTCCCAGTCATCGGCTAGACCAGCTCATATCATTAGGTGAACCGCCGGATGCCTTTACCAGTCTTCGCCGTAGACGAACTCAACGCCGCCAACTCTCACACTCTGCCCCGGCTCGATGCCGTTGGCAAGAAGTGCATCAATTATGCCCATCGCTCGAAGCACCCTGTACAAATGCTGAATCGACTCCGGGTCCCGCATATTGGTGACAGCTACGAGCCGCTCAGCTCGATCGCTCTCGACTGAAAATATGTTCTTCTTGCGAAATACTTCGAAGCCATCACTCGAAGTAGGCGCATACGCGTCGATATCCGGCTCTAATTGCATCGAGTCCGGTACAATCGGCGCCTCTTTTCGGAGCTCGGGCAACCATTCCGTCAAGAGGTTGATCAATTGTCTGGTACCTTCTCCGGTGGCAGCTGAAATTGAGATCACTTTCGAATCGGGTTTCAATCGCTCTACGGTTCGCCGCGCCGAGCTGACGATCTCCTCGTCTGCCAGGTCGCCTTTGCTCAAAACCAAAATCTGGGGAAGATTTTTGAGTGTGGTTCCAAATCCGGCCAACTCGCTATCGATTGTGCTGATGTCCTTTTCGAGTTCGTTGCTGTCGATCGCTACCATATGAACGAGCAATAAGGTTCGTTCTACATGCTTCAAAAATTTGTGACCGAGACCAGCTCCTTGAGCGGCTCCTTCAATCAATCCTGGAATGTCGGCCATGACGAATCCACTTCCGTCAGCCAACTTCACGACACCCAGTTGCGGACTCAATGTCGTGAATGGATAATCGGCGATCTTGGGCTTGGCTGCCGTCAGGACGCTCAACAACGTTGACTTACCGGCGTTAGGCAGTCCCACGATCCCAACGTCTGCCAGCAGCTTCAACTCCATCTTCAGAGTTCTGGTTATTCCGGGCAATCCAGGCTCGCAGTAATGCGGAGCCCTGCGTGTCGGCGTCGAAAGAACCGTATTGCCTCTGCCTCCACGGCCGCCCTGCGCCACCATGATCGAAAGACCCGGAACGATCAAATCGGCGATCTTGTTGCCGCTCTCTTGATCGTAGGCCACCGTCCCGACCGGAACCTCAATCACCAGGTCTTCCCCGGCTTTGCCGTTCTTGTTTTTCGAGCCGCCTTTTTTGCCCGATTCTGCCAGATATTCCGTCTTATAACGAAAATCCAGAAGCGTGCTTTTATCCGCTACGGCCTTCAGATAAATGTCGCCGCCTTTGCCGCCGTTGCCACCAGCAGGTCCGCCCATCGGCTCGTACTTCTCGCGGCGCCATGCCACCATGCCGTTGCCCCCGTCGCCGGAGCGGATAGCTATTTGTACCTCGTCTATGAATTGAGTCATTTAAATCGTGGTATCTATATCTTGTAATGAGATTTGATTCTATCTCTGAGTTCTAGGTTTTTTATATACTTGTTTTGAGTTCTGGAATCTAAATTTATAAGTCGTTTAGTAACTTAACTGGTGAGACTTTGCGGAGGATATCACCTTGGAAGAGAGAATTACGGTCCACGAAAAGGCCAGAGGCGAGACTATCAATGTCTACATAGGCGAGTACAGAGGGACGAAATATCTACACATTCGCGAATGGTACGTCGATAAAGATCAGGAAGAAAAACCGACCAAGAAAGGTGTGGCAATTCCTATCGACAAAATTGAAGCATTGAAAGACGCAATAGAGAGGTTGGTCCCAAAGTCACGCGAATAGTGTATAACCATTTGCTGACGGAGGTCCTGAACATTGAACAATTCGTCCAGCATAAGCCGAAAGCTACGGCTCGCAACGCTCTATTTCTTCCCAGCGTGTTTATCGGTCGCATTCCAAAGTTACGTACTCGCCAATCCAGTTAACTCTAACTCGCCTGAGCATCAACGCCGGGCGAGTATTTCATATGCAAAGGCTCGTGCAGGCGCCCTTGAGAATGACTCTATGGGCGGTGGCACATCGGCACTCGTCTCCCAGCAGGACGAGTCGACCAGCACTCCTGAATCAAGTCAGGACGTTGATCATCTCGTCATATCCAACCTCAAACCGGTTCAGGGTGAGACTATCATGGTTTCGAGCTCGCATCCCGGTGAGGTCAAGTTCAACAATGAAAGCGTGTCGCTCTTCGCCGATGCAGCAGACGGGCAGCCGCGTTACTCCGCACTTATCGCTATTCCAGCTCAGCTCAAGCCAGGCACCTACCAGCTGCTTTCGGGTGGTTTGGTCGAATCGCTCGCTGTAGGTAACGCTCACTACGGCACTCAGAGATTGAGTTTGCCTAAATCGAAGGACAACTTTCAAGCCTCGCCAGGCGAGAAAGAGCAGATGGAGAAAGCAAAAAAAACAGTTTCGTCAGAGAAGATGTGGTCTGGAGTATTTCAGCATCCGGTCAAACACGCCCGTTTGTCGACCAGGTTTGGTTTGAAACGGATCGTCAATGGTAAGCCACTTAAGGACTATTTCCACTCCGGCACCGACTTCGCGGCTCCACAAGGCACTCCGGTCCTGGCAGCCGCCCCTGGTAGGGTTATTGTCGCCCATACCGGATGGCGCCTACACGGCAACACTGTGTGTATCGATCACGGTCGTGGTGTCGTATCTATTTCGATTCACATGAATACGATCAAGGTTAAGCCGGGAGATTCGGTGGAGGCCGGACAGCAGATCGGCACGGTGGGCAAAACTGGCAGAGCAAGCGGGCCTCATCTGCACTACGGAATTTATGTCAACAATGTGGCTTCTAACCCCGACTACTGGTTCCGAAACACTTATTGACAAGTGCTAAGATCGGACTGGCATCGGATGCTATAAGAGCAGGATTGTGATGAAAGGATCCGCACAGGACGGTGACGGCACCATCAAGTGGTGTCCGCAATGCAGTGGTGGCAAACAGCACCACGAGCTGTGCGCGCACGACGACGCTCAGCTGATAAAGGCGCCTCCCCAAGGCACTATGATTGGAGGCACATACAAGTTCGACTCGGTCATCGGTGTCGGCGGGATGGGCGTAGTGTATAAATGCCACAATTGGGCGCTTAGAACCGTGGCTCTCAAGACCCTGATGGCGCGCCAGTATGACGCGGAAGAATTAGTTCGATTTCAACTCGAAGCCAAAGCGGCCGGAAAACTGACGCATTCAAATCTCGTCTCGATTCTGGATTTTGGCGTCACCGCCGATGGTGACCCATTCATGGTGATGGAGTATCTGGAGGGAAAAACGCTTGAGAATCTGATTGGCGAAGACAAGCTCAGCCTGATTGAGGTAGTTTCGATTGTGCAAGATTGTTGTGATGCGCTTGCGTATGCGCACAGGCATGGTGTCACTCACCGCGACCTCAAGCCCGCCAACATCGTACTGGTCAGTGATCTGACTGGTGCCGAGAAAATACCGAAGATTCTCGATTTTGGTATTGCCAAGGTTGCCGACGCGGGGCGGGCGTCGCTGCACCTGACTCAGACAGGCTCCATCTTCGGCACGCCCCCTTACATGAGTCCCGAGCAGTGCGCAGGCGGAGAGATCACCGACAGAAGCGATGTTTATTCAATGGGGTGCGTTCTATATGAGGCGCTGACCGGTTGCAAACCGTTTTTCGGTAAAACCGTTCTTGAGACTTATCATTTGCATCAAACGGCTCCTTTGAAACCGTTGTCGGAGTCGCGACCTAATGCTCGCTTCAGTAAGGCCCTCGAACAACTTGTTCTTTCGATGCTATCGAAGCAACCGCAAGCACGCCCTTCGATAGATTCGGTTCGATTTGATCTGGCTGAGGTGCTGAAGGAGGAGCTCGAGAGAGAGGCCGAATCCCCAGAGTTGGAGACACCGCCGAAGCCGAATTCTTCACGCGCTCTTGTTATCTGGGGGGTAGCCGTTCTCGTCGGCGTCAGCATTTGCGCGATGTACACAATTCCGGCAATCGACGACGTAAAACACCGCAATGAAACCTCCCTTGGTATCATCTCGAGCAATGCCGGACTCGACTCGCCCGAACAGCGAGTGACGCAACAGCTGCCTCCGGATACCGAAGCATTACGCGGCGCCGCACTGTTCGCCACTAGAAAGCAGCTCGGGAAGGCTCGAATGAAGTTCCGGGAGCTCTCCTTCACCGAGGAGCAGCTCGATCTTCTGTCGAAGGATAGAAATTGCCGAAGTCTCAGTCTCTTCCAGTATCGGGGAGTAACGGCACAGAATTTTGCGCGTTTGAAAAATATGAATTTAACGGAGGTGGAGCTCACCGACACCGACGCGGATGATGCTGCAGTGGCTGAGATCGCGCGCAACTACAAATCGCTGACATCTATCATGATCGAGGATTGCCCGCGGGTCACGGACGCAAGTGTGATGCAAATAGCGCGGCTGCCTTTGAAAAAGTTTAGGGCGACCGAGATTCCGATTACCAATCGCACAGTCAAAGCGATTTCCGGCTTGCGGCTCCATGAGCTGGATTTGCGCGAAAATCGCAACATCAACGATCAGTCCATTAGTTTGATCTATCACCAGCCCTTGATTTTATTGAGTATAAGCAATACCTCCGTCACCCGTGATTGCTTGAAATACCTGTGTCAGATGAAACAGTTGCAAACCTTGTATCTCGACAAGATGCCGAGCCTGACAGATGAGGACGTTCGGCTCCTATGTCGCTTACCGCTCCTTGGATGCCTCTCGATCAAAGATTGTCCCGGCGTGACGGATAGGTCCATAATCTATCTCGAAGAGCGAATCCGCAAGACCGAGAAGGGGTGGTACCCTTTCCGCCGGCTCTGGTTGGATGGCACGGCAGTCACGGCCAAGAGCATACCGCGGCTGAAGAGCATGAAATCGCTTCATATGCTCGGACTCGATCGATTGAATGGTATCGATGACTTGGAGCGCAATAGTATAAGAACGGCTTTGCCCAAGACGGCAATCTTTCCCCAGGAGAGCAACCGAGATGTCCTCGGCGACGCTCTAGAGTGATAAAAACGGTGGTGCCGAATTCGGTACCACCGTCATTAACTTGAAGTTTAAAGAGGAATTGGCTGACAGGCGTCCTGTATTTAGAGCGTCTGCGCTTGCATCCAGAAGGCGTCTTTGAGCGCCTTGGCGGAATTGGATTCCGTGCTTATCGTCACGGACGCCGGAGCAAACAAGAATACTCCGTCACCGATTCGTTGTTGATGACCGTCGATAGCCCAGGTCGCGCCTGACAGAAAATCGACTACTCTTTGCGATTGCTCATTGTCCAGCATATGGAGATTGAGCAAAACCGATTTGCGATTGCGGAGGTGATCGACGATCTCAATCGACTCTTCGAATTGACGCGGCTCGATCACCAGCACTTCGCTGGCTGCTTGAGCACTGGGATGGTCAACTACTTTCGATCTCTGACCAACACCCATATTGATCGATGGCGGCGGCGGCGCCTCCATCGGTTGACGATCCAGGGCTAATTGCCCATTTGTGGCGTAGACATCATCAGATGTCTCGAAAAGATCTTCGAAATCTTCTTGATCGTATTGGTCCGTTGGACCAAACCAGAAACTTTTGAACTTTTGAACTATGCTCACCACTTTCCTCCTTGCCAGCTGTCCTTCAAAAACCTTCGATCTCTACCTATTGCCCTTCTCAGTTACCGAACACGAATAAAATCTTGTCTTATTGAAAAATTGCTCGCCCGATGCGCACCATCGTGGCACCACATTCGACGGCTTCTTGCCAGTCATTGGTCATGCCCATCGACAATTCCTTGAGCTCGATGTCATGTGTGCCGGAGAGCTCATCCTTGAGCTCGCGAAGCCTGGTAAAGCTTTCAATCCAGACATTTCGGTCATCGGTCAGTGGGGTGATGGTCATCAGTCCTTCGATTTTGATTCCGGCAAGCGCAATCAAATCGGTCATCTCGCTTCGCAGCTGTTGAGGAGAGAATCCGCTCTTGTCTGGATCGGGAATCACCATGACTTGCAGAAGCACTGCCTGAACTACGCCTTTTTTGATCGCAGCAGCCGAGATCTCTCTGGCCAGCCGTGACGAGTCGACGGAATGGATCAAAGCGAAGTTGCCGACTACTTGCTTCACTTTGTTGGTTTGCAGGTGCCCGATCAAATGCCAATTTGTATTCTGCACCACATGCGGTGAGAGTTGTTGCATTTTCTTCAGCGCATCTTGAACTCGGTTTTCACCGAATTCGGTGACACCACATTGAAACGCTTCCTCCATCTGAGAAGGGCTTGCCGCCTTAGACACAGCGATAAGTCTGACTGGTTGTTGTCCCAGTTGATCTCTTATGAGCGCTAAGTTTGCAGCCACACTCATGCCTTTCTAATTGAGGAAATGCATCGTCTACGATGCCGCCAGCACCGGCTACTATTAAGCCTTGTAGAGGCTGTATTTGTCAAGTCGAAAGCGAGAATTTTTTGAATATATTTGGGGCTTTTTGCATTTTGCACGCAACCACATTAGGTGACACACGAATCGATACCGAATACGTTTTAGTGCTCATTGAAGAGGGTTATGGCTATCGAGTTGATATTCCCGCTGGTGCCACAAATATTCTCCAAAACTGGCAGCCAGTCCCGCTGCCATAGTAGCGGCCGTCTCGGATCGCAAGATCGTATCTCCTAATCCGCAAGGTATACATCCAAGCGATATGGCATGCTCAATTTCCTGATCTGTAAAGCCACCCTCAGGTCCTATAACTATACATATATCGGACATTGGCACCGCCGGCGATGCCTCGCTTGGAGTGCTCTCATAAAGGATAGTAACCAAATGCGGTGCTTGACTTCTTTCGGCGCAGATAAATATGTTGGGGGTTTTATCTGTCTTGATTAAATCATTCAAAGCTTTCTCGAATGGTTGCGCATTAACCACCTGTGGTGGCCTGCCTCGCTCACATTGTTCGGTTGCTTCCTTGACTATAGTGAGCCAACGCCGCATCTTGTCGGCGCCTTCGTCTTTCACTCTCACGATTGTTCGTTCGGTCACGATAGGTATGATTCGATCGACACCTAATTCGGTGAGTTTCGAGAGCGTATATTCGAAGTTACCGCCTTTCAACAAAGCAACCATGATAGTTAGTCGAAAGATTTTTGCTCTTGCCTTCGTGCTCGAGACTATCCGGCCTTCAATCTCTTCTCGTCCGATTCGGGTCAGATTGACCTGATAGACGGTGCCATTCTCATCTTGCGCTTCGATAAGGTCATTTTCTTCCAACCGTAAAACACGTGTAATCTGTTTGATCTGAGTCTTGTCGGATATGCGAACAGAGCCTCCTTCAAGATCGATCAGCTGTTCTGGTATTAGAAATCGGTGCGTAGTCATCTTTACTTTCCGCATCAGGACTATCTGACAATGATATAATCTGCGCTTGTCTGAGTATAAGTCTCATGGCCGCAGAAGCAAAAGCTCATGTCGAGGGCAAAACCCTCTGAAGGCTGACAGGTCGGCTATGTGGAGCGATTCAGGCTACACCGTTCGAATCTACAGGGGTCGGCAGGCTGAATGGATCTCAAGGAATGGTTTGCCAGCAGGCAAAAAAGGAAGGAAGAGGAAAACTTGGCTCCCAAGCAGCCCTTGACCACGGAGGAGTATTGCGCGTTGTGGAAACAGTGCTTCCAGTGCCGAGAGCTCCTCTATGTGCGCGATCTGCGCAACAACATGAGTGTCTGTCCAAAGTGTAAATACCATTTCAGAATCGGCGCCGATGAGCGCGTGGAGCAGCTTTCCGACGAAGGTACTTTTCAGGAGATCGACGCCAAGATGTCGTCGGCCGATCCGCTCGGTTTTATAGATACCGAGAGCTACACCAAGAAACAGCAGGATGCTGAGCGTAAAACCGGCCTGAAAGATGCGATCATAACCGGACTTTGTCAGATCGACGGCAAGCATGTGGCGCTTGGAATAATGGATTTTGCCTATTTCGGCGGCTCAATGGGTTCGGTCGTTGGCGAAAAGGTCACTCGCCTCATTGAAAAGGCAATTGAAAATCGCTGCCCGCTCATCATCGTCTCGAGCTCTGGTGGCGCACGTATGCAAGAGGGACTAATCAGCCTGATGCAGCTTGCTAAGACAAGTTCAGCGCTTAAGGATCTCGCCGATGAGCGTTTGCTCTATATATCACTTTTATGCGAACCGACATTCGGCGGGGTTACAGCAAGCTTCGCGATGCTAGGCGACATCATCATTGCTGAGCCCGGTGCTCGCATTGGCTTTGCCGGGCGGCGGGTAATCGAGGAGACGATCCGGCAAAAGCTGCCTGCTGATTTTCAGACCGCAGAATATTTGCTCAAACACGGACAAGTCGACATGGTGGTGGACAGAACCTCGCTCAAAGAGACGCTGGCAAACCTGATTGAATTCCACCAAAAGCCCTTGAATCCGTCGGCTAACGCCAAGAAAAAGCAGCAAGACAAAGTCGGATCCAAGTCTTAGAATAGTTGAGGAGCAAGTCGGAACATGGCAGATAAGCGACCGATACCACTGGAATTCGAAAAACCGCTGGAGCTTTTGAGGCAACAAATAGAACGGCTCAAAGAACAGCTCTCCAATCAGCCGGAACTCGAAGGCGATGTCGTTCGGTTGGAAGACCAGTACACTCGGCTACAGAAGTCTCTTTATTCGAATCTAAAACCTCTCGATCACCTTGCCATCGCTCGGCATCCGCATCGTCCATACACAAGAGACTACTTCGATCGTTGGGACCCACAGTGGGTCGAGTTGCATGGCGATCGCAAGGGTCAGGATGACGACGCCATGGTCTGCGGGTTGCTTCGACTGGCTGATGATGTAAAGGTAGTTGCCGTGGGTACTCAAAAAGGCAGATCGTTGCGCGACAAGCAACAATGCAACTTCGGAATGCCTCAGCCAGAAGGGTATAGAAAGGCTCTGCGTGTGTTTAAACATGCCGATAAATTCGGCTTGCCTGTAGTAACTCTGATAGACACGCCCGGCGCGTACCCCGGTCTGACCGCGGAAGAACACAATCAAGCTGAAGCGATCGCGGTCAATCTGTTGGAGCTGTCCGGTCTGCGCGTTCCGGTGGTCTCCATCGTGACTGGTGAAGGCGGCTCCGGAGGTGCGCTTGCCATTGGTGTTGCCAATCGTATTCTTATGTTGGAGCATT
Source organism: Candidatus Obscuribacterales bacterium (assembly GCA_019746975.1). Classification (GTDB taxonomy): domain Bacteria; phylum Cyanobacteriota; class Vampirovibrionia; order Obscuribacterales; family Obscuribacteraceae; genus JADYXR01. Next base: position 30,383 of record JAIERK010000107.1, on the reverse strand, counting down.
CCGTTTACTCCGTCATATCGCCGGAAGGTTGCGCTTCAATTCTGTGGAAAACAGCCGAGAAAGCTATGGAAGCGGCTCAGGCCATGCGCATTACAGCTCGCGAGATTCTCGAGCTTGGTGTCATAGATGGTGTTATCGACGAACCGCTTGGTGGCGCTCATCAAAATCCTGATGGTGCAGCGACGAATGCGAAGAATGCCATTGTCGCTCAGTTGCGCGAACTGATGAAGCTGTCCCAAGAGGACGTTCGAAAAGATCGTCAGTGCAAATTCCGCACAATCGGGGCTTTTAAAGAATAGGTCCCCGAGACTCACCACCCGAAAGGCGCAGTCACTGGGAGGGACCGCCGGCTCCTACGTCCAGTCCGCACCAGCACCCCGCATTTACCGGGCCGCAACGCCCAGGCGTCGATCTTCCGTTCCGGCCGAAACTGAATTGACCGTGGAATAACGATCGCTCAGCGAGTCGCCTTGCGCGTTTTCGAGAGACTGTTGTTACAGACCTGATCAGCCTGGAGTGCGGCGCTTGCGAGGACGCTTCTTGGGCTTGTCCTTCGGTGGTGGGTCGTTGCCGACATCGTTACTGGCGGATTTCGCTTCCCACTTTTTGACCTGATCCTGGGCGACTTTGTACTTCGTCGATTCCGGCCCGACTTTTTTGAAAGCGTCGATCGCCTCAGCGACAGACCCCTGGGTGTAGTACTTCTTGCCGACTTTCATATAGCAGTCGTATAGAAGCTCTTTGTCAGGTTGTGCGAGCTTGGTCTTGGTGTCGAGAGCAACCAACATCGGAATCGCTTGCTCGATTTTAGCCTCCGCCACCAGTTTTCGCGCGTGTTCGATCTTAACTTCGGAGCCGTTGCTAAATCCTGGCAGACCGCCCGGCATGATGCCGGTATTGGTCAAAGTGAAGTAGAGGATTGCTAAGGCCAGCACGCCGAGACCAGCCGGCACGGCTATTTTCATCAATCCAGCGTCACCACCGCGATCTCGTCCCTTCGAAAAATCGGACGATCGTAACGCCGAGACTTTGGATGATTCACTCTGCTCATGCCGCATTTTCGCTCGCATGGCGGCAACCTGATCGTTGACATTGGACTGCATGCCACCATCGCTTGGTCCGCGCGATTGAAGCTCTTCTAGCGCCCGGCTGGCAAGGTCCCTGGAAGAAGGACGGTTTGGAGCCGGCATCTCCTGGCTCTGACTACGTTGGGCATGTAGACTTTCATCTTGCGCGAGCGGTCCCGGCTCAATCGGCTTAGGCTTCTTCGGTGCCGCTACCTGAACGGGCTGTTCTTTGCCTTTCTTGACGGACTCTTCCAGAGCCTCGGCCAACTCTTCCATCGATTGGAAGCGTTGATCCGGGTTCTTCGCAAGAGCTCGATATACGACCTCTTCGAGCATTTCTGGAAAAACGAGACCGGGCTTCACCTGGTTGAGCGGTGTCGGTGGGTCTGAGAGGTGCATCGCCATGACTCTGACAAGTTCGTCGGAATGGAATGGTACTTCGCCAGTCAGAGTCTCGTACATGACCACGCCAAGCGAGTATACGTCGCTGCGATGGTCTACTTTAGAAGACGTGCATTGCTCAGGACTCATATATGTAGGACTACCACATACGGTGCCTGTCCTTGTAATCTTCGCCGCGTCGGACTCTTCCACGATACGTGCGATACCGAAGTCGACCACGATCGGGAAAAGCCTTTGTCCGCTTCTCTCTACCAGCACTATGTTCTCCGGTTTCACGTCGCGGTGCACGACGCCCTGTCTGTGCGCTTCTCCCAGTGCCGAGCTGACCTGAACGAGTACAGGTATGGCGTCTTCTATCGAGAGACGTTCGACCGAGGCGAGTAAATCGGAAAGCGGTGTGCCTACGAGAAGGTCCATTGCGATATACGGACGTTGGCCTTCTGGGATCAAACCGAAGTCGTAAATCGTAATGATATTTGGATGCGACAGTCGACTGGAGGCTTTCGCTTCCTGTCGAAACCGCTTGATGAACTCATCATCGGAAACTAGATAGTCGTGAAGCACCTTGATGGCGACTTCACGTCCAATAAGTTCCTGGACGGCTTTGTACACCGTACCGGCAGAGCCCTGCCCGATGACCGATTGAATTTTATAACGACCTTCCACGACCATGCCCAAGAGGGGATCGTCCCCCACAGTGACCATGGATGAGCCGTCTCTAGGACAAATGTCCTGATCTTCGGCAGTTTGGAAGTTGCAAACCAGACAGAGCTTCATAGCAACGTGGATAATATTAACGAGCGAATGTAGTAAATGCGTTTCTGCGAATGTGCGCCTCTTTTATATTACTTTTAATTACCACTTATGACCAAGAACAAACCTTTTGAACAAGAATAGACTTAATATCTGAGTCCGATAATCGCCTTCGATGAGCTCGAGGGTTGAATGGCTCTTCGAATGCGAAAAGCTCATGTCAATCGTTGCAATCGCCTACTTTATTGTTTATCGGAAGCCTGGAGAGATATGGACAAAACACAAGCGCCTTTGAAAGAAGAAAGTCAGACGACAGGTGTAGGCAAGAAGGCGCTTTTTCTGATATTTCTGACCGTTTTCATCGACCTTGTTGGGTTTGGATTGATCATCCCAGCTCTGCCGACCTATGCGCAGGCGCTCAATGCGGATGATAAGACGATTGGCTTGTTAATCGCCGTCTACTCTTTGATGCAATTCATTTTTATGCCTTTCTGGGGGCGCCTTTCCGATCAGATTGGTCGCCGGAAGGTACTGCTCATCAGCCTTTTGGCGTCGTGCATCGGATACGCTACCTGGGGGCTGTCGTCCAGCCTGACTATGCTCTTCATCGCCCGCGCCATCGCCGGCTTCGGCAATGCGAATATCGCTGTGGCTCAGGCCTACATCGCAGACATCACTAGCAAGGAGACAAGAGCCAAAGGCATGGGTCTTGTAGGCGCGGCTTTCGGTCTGGGTTTTGTGATTGGTCCAGCTCTGGGAGGCGGATTGAGCGCCGCCGGACTCTCGCTTGCGCACGTTGGATTCGTGGCCTTGGCGTTCAGCTTGCTCGACCTGATTTTCACAGCGCTCTGGTTGCCTGAGCCACCCAAAAGATCGAATGCCGGTTGCGAGCGCTACCCGTTGGGACTCTCTTTCTATACGAGCACGCTTGCCGACCCGAAGCTGCGCGTCTCGCTTGCAATCTTCTTTATCTCGACATTCGCCTTTGCAAATATGGAGGCGACTCTTATCCTTTTGACCAACAAGCAGTTCCATTTCGGAACGTTCGAAAACAGCATGATGTTTGCTTACATTGGCGTACTCATGGTCATAGTCCAGGGGCGGCTCATCCATGGACTCTCAAAACGATTCGGAGAGAAGAAGCTCATCACAGCTGGTGCTGTTCTGATCGCAATCGGACTTGTTCTTACCCCCATCACCAACAACGTTTATCTCCTCTATGTGGCGCTCGCATTCCTTGCCTTCGGCTCAGGCTTCGCTACACCTGCAAATCAAAGCATCCTGTCCAAGTTGGCGCCCGAAGATCGTATGGGTGGCGTCATGGGCGTCGGGCAGTCGCTTGCTACGTTAGGTCGGGTTATCGGGCCCGCGCTCGGCTGCTACATGTTTCAAGCTATGGGCTCTAGCAGCCCGTACATAGTGGGTGCGAGCGCGATGGTCGTGGTTGTACTCTGTAGTTTTTTCATTCCTGAGGCCTGATTGGTCAACGCTGCAAGCTAAGTTTGGAGACGCATCAATTCCCAAACACGAATTGGTAAACGCGGCAACAGCGAAGTTAGTAGTCGCATCAATTCCTGAAACCTGATTGGCAAACGCTGCAACGCGACGTTTGGAGTCGGTCCTCGACTGCATCTATTCCTAAAGCCAGGTTGGTTAAAGCTGCAACAGCGACTGCGACTGAGGGAGTCGCTCTCGATGAGTACGAGAGCGTTTACCATCGTGTCTGGTCGACGTTGCCGACGAAATTATACGAAACCAGCATGACTAAGCGATTGCGGGGTCTCCAAGGACGCTGCCTGACCAGTTCCTTTGCGCTAAAAAACGCGAAACCCGTATGATCACAGAGTTCGGACTTTCGCGTAACAAGTAGCAAGGCGAGTCTGTGATTGGTTCCGAAGAATTCGAGTGATTACGAATGCCAGTGAGACTCTTCTATCCGACTACATGTTCAGCATGGTTTTTTGCTTAATACGCTAGAAGTATTTTGTATATTCAGCGGAATTAAACTGTGATATTATGAATTTGTATTTAGTACGGAAACGTAGATTATTTCAGGGGCTCAGAGAAGCAATGGCTACGAAAAAAGAAGAGAAGCTTCCAGTTCCCAAGCAGGTTCAGAAGCGTTACAAGCAAGATCTAAATCGCTACAGGAAGCAAATCCAGAAAAGCAAAACGATGCAGGACGGCAGTAGGGCTGCTTGACATCGCCGGTCTTCAAAATTGATTCAACCTAAATGGTAATTGAATAAACCTACTGGCATCACTGCAAAGTAGGTTCTTTTCTTTTGTGGACCTGAGAGAGTTGAGTTCAGCTGATTTTCGTCGTTGCAACTGCTAGCTTGGCAACGCGCCTGTGCTACAACTTAGGACATGAATTTTGATGGGCAACCGACAAGCGAAACGCCAATTCCACCGGAATTAAAAAAGGTGCGAAGAGCAGCTAAAGTTCCTGATTTCGAGCGCGTTCTTGCTCCTTATCAGGTCGCCTCTGCCAAAGCATATGTCGACGTTCTTCAGGCCAACGGCATCATCAAAGGAGAGATCGCTGACCGCCTTATTCAGGGACTTGTAGAGATAGAGTCTGAAATTGCTGGCGGAAAGTCTTTTGTCACAGAACAGGATGTCGATATCTATACCGGTCTGGTGAGGCGATTGGGTCAGATCACAGGCACCATCTCGGAAAGAATATTGCACGGAAGGACTGATGAAAGCTGGCTTGCTGTCGACACGCGCTTGTGGATGCGTAGCGACATTTTTCAGGCGATGCGCGAATTGCTTACTATTCGTGCGTACCTTATCGAGCTGGCCGATCAACATCGCGACATCATGATGCCGGTCTACTCGCATATGCAACCGGCACGGAAGCAGCCGTTCAGTTGCTACTTTTTGGCGCTCGACACCAGTCTGCGTGGCGACTTCGAAAGACTCGCTCAACTGTTCGATCGCGTCAATCGAATACCTGCGGGATTGGATAGTTTGGTCTGCGAAGAACAACCGACCGATCGCGCCTTTATGGCATCAAGACTGAACTTTGATGGCGTGGTAAGCAACAGCGTCGATTCGCAGATGGATTTTGATCATTTGATTGAATTCTGCTCCATAGCAGCACTCGCCGGTACACACATATCGCGATTTGTCTCCGAACTTCTTCTGTGGGCAACTCATGAGTTCGGCTACCTGAGATTGCCACGCAGTTTAGCTCTGGGAGAAGAGCAGTACTTCGAGCGAAAAGCTAGCGAAGTATTGGAGTTGATTCGTGCGCGCACAGCGTCTATAACCGCAGGAACCGCAGAAGTCATATCCACTTTCCGAGGTCTGCCCACAGGTGCAAGCGCCGAACTCTTCGAATGCTTGGATTGTGTGATTGATATTCAGACCAAGTTTCATAACGTGCTTTCAAACATCGAGGCGATCATACCTGCCCTCATCTTTGATACCAAACGGATCTCGGAAGCAAGCGAGATGGACATGATCAATCGAATCAGCGCCGTCGATTATCTGATTGAGAAAGGCTTTTCGCCGGATAAAGCGGTGAGCCTCGTCGAGCCATTAGTCGAATATTGCCGAAAGCGACAGCGATCGATGATCGATCTGGCGCCGGCTGAATGGCAAGAATTTTCGCCGGCGTTCGATCATGACATATATAAGTACGTCACTCCCGACAAAACAACTGGGACGATGGGTCCGAGACTTGACATTCTCGAGCGTTCGATTGTGGATGCTCGCAATTTGTTTTCGCATGACAACGCGCGCCTGCAAGCGCTTTCGGAAAAGGTGAAATCACTGTCAGTTGAAGTTCGTTCTGCATCTGAGTAAGCTTTGTGATCTAGATTATTAGGACACTTGACTAGAGTGCCTTGATCCCGATCACAGTTTTTCGATGGAGGGTGGTATCACATGAAGGCAATGGTTCTGGCGGCAGGTGTAGGCTCCAGACTGGAGCCGCTCACATCGAGGGTGCCCAAGCCGCTCGTGCCAATCACGAACGTGCCTGTGATGGAGCACATAGTCAGGCTCTTGAAGCACCATGGTTACGACCAGTTGATAGCCAACCTTCACTATCTTCCGAAGCAGCTCGAGACACATTTCGGCGACGGAAGTAAGATTGGTGTCGATATAACTTTTCGATTCGAGAAAGATCTCTCCGGTGATGCCGGTGGTGTGAGAGCTTGTCGAGACTTTCTCGGCGACGACACCTTTCTCGTTCTGATGGGCGATCTGCTCACTGATTGCGATCTGACAGCTATCGTGGCCGAGCACAAGCGCAAAGGTGCGCTTGCCAGTATTGCTGTAAAACAAGTTCCTGATGTCGAGCACTTTGGAGTGGTGGTCAGGGATGAAAACGGCTTCATCACAGGCTTTCAGGAAAAGCCGAAACAGGAAGAGGCGCTATCCAATTTGGCGTCGACAGGCATTTATGTTTTAGAGCCTGAGGTATTCGATCACATGCCCAAGGATGGAATGTACGGATTTGGCAGACAGCTCTTTCCTGAGTTGCTCAAAAAAGGCGCACCGGTTCTCGGTGTCGAGTTCAAATCCTATTGGTCTGATGTTGGTACCATCGCTCAATATCGGCAGTCCAACTTCGATGCGCTTGATGGTCTTGTCGGCGTGTCCATACCCGGCCGCAAATCGTTGGATGAAAACGGTGTTGTATACATGGGAGATGAAGCTTATCTCGACGATAAAGTGCAGATCAATGGAAAACTTCTGCTGGGTAAACGGTCGGAACTGGCTCGTGGCACCAGATGTTCCGGTAGCGTGATCATTGGCGACAACTGCATAGTCGAAGAAGATGTGGTGCTCCATAACGTGCTTGTCTGGCCCAATAGCCGAATCGAGCGAGGGGCGAGTCTCGAGAATTGTATCGTCGGTGACGGTTGCATAATTCCTAAAGAATCAAAGCACAATGAGGTGACGACTATGGCGCAGCCGTCACCTCAATATTCGTGCGCCAAGCCAGCGCCTTAACTTTTGCAATCGCGAGTATCCCAGCTTTTATTGCAAAAGTTTTTCGTTCCCCCGAACTTTTTATAACACCCGTGAGAACACAGGCGTCTAAACTTTACCAGCTGGCACCGATGACGGTTGGTCAGTCTGTGCCGCTTTCCAAATCTCCATCCACAGCCAGTAATGAAAAGGGTTGAGATTTTCAATGTCAGCCATCTCGACAGGTTCAAGTAGAGAAAGCCATGTGTGAGGATTCGGAAAACGCTTGGCAAGGCTGTAGCAGTCCGCCATCCAGAGTATTTGTTCGGTAGTGTCCTTAGTGGCCATAGTCCTAGTCCTCTAGATGAGCGGGCTTTCGACGCCTTTCCTTCTTATGGGAAATTGATTGGACTGAGTCTTTTTGCCTCGTCGCTTCTGGCATAAACTGTCAAAAGCACCCTCACACTTGTAATACCCACTTTCGATATTTGCAAAACTGAATTTTATGTCGCTACACTACAAAACCGAGTTTGGTGGCGCCAGCTGACGATGCCGCTTTTCAGTGGCTCATCCCAGGATATTTTGTGCTGAATATATGATCGAAATACGAAAAGCGCAGTGCTCAGCCCGGAGGCCAGGTCATCGAACGTCCACCGAGAATGTGGATGTGCAGGTGATGAACTGTCTGACCGCCATCATCGCCGTTGTTGACGACAAGTCGGAAGCCGCCATTGAGCTTCTCTCTTTGCGCGACGGTACAGGCCGTTCGAAACAGGCTGCCTAAGTGATTTGCATCATCGGCTTCGGCGATGTTCCTTATATGCTCTTTAGGGATAACTAGGACATGCGTGGGGGCCTGCGGGTTGATATCTCTGAATGCGACGAAGTCGTCACCTTCGTCGACAATATTTGCGTTGATCTCTTTCTTGATTATTTTGCAAAAAAGACAAGACGGATCCGTTGTACCTCTTGGCGACATTTCGTCAACTCTCCTGTGTCAAATCTGGAAAGATGGGTAGTTTCTTTTTAGCATCAAGTTTATGCTTATTAGTTCTCAAAACGATACCAGCTTGACAGTTGACAAAGACTTTTAGAATCGACGGAGCATTTTGACAATGGCAAATGACGGCAATCTTCTTCAACGGTATATTGCTTTGCAGAAAGCTCTCCTGTCCTCGTTGAGACTGAAGGACGTTCTGGATGCCGCTGTCATCCAGTTCTCAGAGCTGGCAGGCGGTGCCAAAGTAGCGTTCTTCTTATCCGACAATGAAAGCATGTCGTTCAAGCTCATGGCTGCTAAAGGCTATTCAGAGAAGAGCTTGGAGCAGTTGCGAATCGTGCCGTTCAACCTCGATGGTCTGCTCAAATATGTCGTCCAACAACGCAGTCCGGTAAGCTCCAGCGATCCTGATTCGGCGCCGGACTTGTCAGCTGCAGTCATGAAGCGCGAAGGAAGTCAGGGCCAAATAGCTTTGCCTCTGATCTCGGCGAATCTGTTGGTGGGCGCGATACTGATGGAAGTCAGCAATGCCAACATTCTTGCCTACATCGATTTCTACAAAGAAGTAGCAGACGTCACGGCGCTGGCTGTAGCCAATTCTATTTTGTTCGGTCGCAGTGAATACGAAAGAGAGCGCCTCAACACGCTCTACAAGACATCCTGCGCGCTTTCAGGCAGTATGCTCCAGGTCAATGAAGTGTTGCAGATTGCCGCTGACACAGCCGTAATTCTCGGCAACACACCTTGTTGTGCAGTATTGATTTTGAATGAAACTTCCGACCAGTTTAACCTGGCCGCATTTAAAGGTCTTGAAGGCTCCAGTCTCAACGATTTCGACATGAGCTTCAACGGTTCTGTCGCGGGCTCTTGCTTGCGTAACAGTCGCACCGAGTATCTCGGTGAGGGTAGTCGCGAGCCTTACGGCATGCCGCGCGCCACAGGTGGAAGCCCGTTCCAAAGTGTTGTTGCTCTACCGATTGTCTATGGTGATGTACCGATCGGTGCTCTGGAAGTATTCTCGACCGAAGCTCGGGCCTTCCATCGCGAGCAGGTAGATCTGTTAGAGTCTCTGGCTTCGCAAGTCGCCACGGCTCTCAACGTCGCGCTAACGCACCAATCCGCTTCGCAAAATTCGGCGCTCGATGTGCACACCGGACTATACAACCGGATTTACTTCCAAGATGCTCTTGTAAAGGAGGTCGATCGCTCCGGTCGGCATAAGCACGAACTCGGACTGCTCATGATCGACATCGACCACCTGGGTCAGATTAACGAGCATCTCGGGCAGGAAAAGGGCGATGAAGCCATACGCCACGTTGCCGGTATTGTCAAAGCGACGCTGCGCGATATAGACATCGCCTGCCGCTATGGCGGTGAGGAGATCATCGTTATTCTTCCAGAGACTCCACAAGCTAATGTTCAAGAGGTTGCCGAGCGTGTGCGCCAAACTGTTCGAGACAACACCGCTCCCGGCATTGGCACAATCACAGTCTCTATCGGCGTCTCCGCATTTCCCGGTATTGCCGACAGCGCCGAAGATCTGCTCGTAGGAGCTGAGCAGGCTCTGGACATCGCCAAGTACGAAGGACGGGATCGGGTCAAGCTGGTCAGATCTAATGCCAACCTCAAACCGGGCGACATAGCCTGGGGAGATCTCGCCAATCAAGCCAAATTAGCTGTGATATCAGAGAGACAACAGCGCATGCAGAGTCGTCTGACGGTTGCTCCAGAGTACGCTTCCTGGCTCACCGCCGCACCGATTATGGTTGGCAAGAAAAAGGGACAAAGCAAAGAAGCTTAACTAAAAAATGCCCCGAAAAGGGCGTCAGAGCGCTCAGAATCAAGCCACCGACTTGATTGTCTGCCAAACGAGATCATTAAGAAAAAACGCAAAACTCAGGGAACATCTGGGTTCCTCTATAAACTTTGTTGTGGGACAAATTTTCGCAGCCTCCGATATCACCTTCGGTCTGCGATTCTCTTTTGTTTCAGTTTGACTCAGTGCTAGCACAATAGGAGGATAAAGCATTGGCTACAGCTACGAAGCTTCAAATCAAACCTTTGGCTGATCGCGTTGTTGTAAAGAAACTCGAGTCCGAGGAAAAAACATCCGGTGGAATCGTGCTTCCTGATACTGCCAAAGAAAAGCCCCAGCAAGGCGAAATCCTCGCTGTTGGTCCTGGCAAATTCGACGACAAAGGTACCAGACAGCCAATGGAAGTAAAAGTTGGCGATAAGGTTCTTTTCGCCAAGTACTCCGGTACCGAAGTCAAAATCGAAGGCGTCGAGTATCTGATTCTTGCAGAGCGCGACATTTTGGCCATCATCGGCTAATCGTTCGTTGGCCTTCTAAAGGTTGATCGGTAGGGTCGCAGCGCGAAACGCGACCTGTTTATTTGAAAAATTATTTTGGGTTTTAAACATCCATCTAGAGACTATTTTAAGGAGAGGTTACACGCGAATGGCAAAGCAAATTGTTTACGACGAACAAGCTCGCCGCGCACTCGAGCGCGGTGTGGACCAAGTCGCTAACACTGTAAAGATTACCTTGGGTCCTGCTGGACGCAACGTAGTTCTGGAAAAGAAATTCGGCGCCCCCCAGATCATCAATGACGGCGTTTCGATCGCTAAAGAGATCGAACTTGCTGATCCGCTTGAGAACGCAGGCGCTCAGTTGATCAGAGAAGTCTGCTCGAAGACCAACGATGGCGCCGGCGATGGCACCACCACCGCTGCAGTTCTAGCTCAAGCGATGGTCAAGGAAGGTCTGAAGAACGTAGCCGCTGGTGCTAACCCGATGGTTCTCCGTCGTGGTATCCAGAAGGCCGCTGAGTGGGCAGTTGCTGAAATCAAAAAAGCTGCAAAGCCAGTTGAAGGCAAAGTAGAAATCACGCAAGTCGCTACCATCTCCGCCGGCAACGACGAAGAAATCGGCGAAATCATTGCTGAAGCGATGGAAAAAGTCGGCAAAGACGGCGTAATCACCGTTGAAGAGTCGAAGAGCATCGCTACCGAACTCGAAGTTGTAGAAGGAATGCAGTTTGACAAAGGCTACATCTCCGCCTACTTCATCACCGATCCTGAAAAGATGGAAGCCCTTCTCGAAGAGCCATTCATCTTGATCGTCGACAAGAAAGTAAATCTTCTTGCTGACATGGTACCTGTGCTCGAGAAAGTTGCCCGCGCCGGCAAGCCTTTCCTCCTCATCGCTGAAGATGTAGAAGGTGAAGCTCTCGCCACCCTCGTGGTCAACCACCTCCGCAAAGTACTTCCTTGCTGCGCAGTCAAAGCTCCTGGCTTCGGCGATCGCAGAAAAGAAATGATGAAAGACATCGCTGTCTTGACCGGTGGTCAAGTCGTATCGGAAGAAGCCGGCTCCAAGCTGGAAAACGTCTCCGTCGACATGCTCGGCCGCGCCCGTCAAGTCATCGTCAGCAAAGACAAAACAACCATCGTTGCTGGCAAAGAAACCAAAGCTGATGTCGAAAAGAGAATCTCGGTCATCAAGAGACAAATTGAAGAATCCGATTCCGAATTCGACAAAGAAAAACTCCAAGAGCGTCTTGCTAAGCTCGCTGGTGGCGTAGCCGTTATCAAAGTCGGCGCCGCAACCGAAACAGAGCTCAAAGATCGCAAGCTGCGCTTCGAAGATGCTTTGAACGCAACTCGCGCTGCAGTTGAAGAAGGTTACGTATCCGGTGGTGGCACCACCCTTCTCAACATCGCTTCCAAACTCGAAAAGAGAAAAGGCGAACTGCACGGCGACGAGCGCACTGGTTTCGAAATCGTTCTGAAGTCCTTCGAATACCCTGTTCGTCAGATCGCTTTCAACGCTGGTCTCTCTGGCGAAGTAGTGGTCGAAAAGATCAAAGAAGCGAACAAAGAAGGTTATGGCTTCAACGCCATGAAGTTCGAATACTGCGATATGGCGAAGTCCGGTATCATCGATCCCGCCAAAGTAGAGCGCTTCGCTGTACAAAACGCAGCATCGATCGCTGGTATGTTCCTCACCACCGAAGCATTGGTTGTCGATCTTCCAGAAGAGAAGAAAGCACCTGCAATGCCCGCTGGTCACGGAATGGACTTCTAATCGAAAGCCCTAAAGCAATCGAAGAAATCATCAGGAGGGGACGCAAGTCCCCTCCTCTTTTGTGGTGATCGGCTCCAGGAGAAACCCCGCAGCCACGAGAACGGCTTCGCCACAGGGAACCCCGCAGCCACGAGAACGGCTTCGCCACATTGAACCTCGCAGCCACGAGAATGGCTTCGCCACTGGAGTAAGGCTTTGATCGACCGAGAGGAATTGAAGGAGGATGGGTTTTGTTTCTTCCGCCTCAACACGGCGAATAAACATTGGACTGCTTCGTGGCATATATAATCAGACTAATCGTAACTGCATCGGAATCGACAGGGTATGAACACCAATCTGACTTTGAGATTCGCTACGACAGCTGCATTTTTAGTGGGTGCTATTGCCTTTCCGGCATTCGCCGACGACGCCGACGATGCGGAATCCGCCGCTGAGAGCCGGGTCCAGGCGGCCGAGAAGCGAATGGAACGTAAGCTCGCGACAGCAGAGGCGGACGTCGAGCTTTACGAACAGATGGTCCGAATTGCTGCGTGGATCAGCCAGTATTGTATTTGGAACAGACATTGGCCGGATCCGGGCGACCAGGAAAATGATGCTGTCAGGCAGCTCAACGAGCTCTGTCCCAACAATCCCTTTGAAGGTGGAAAGATTCAGCAAACTGAAGGCTTCAGCACCGATCCGATCTATCAGTATTATTCAGCACCGACGAATATCGTGACTGGTGCATCATCAGGATTCGAAGGTGACAGCCCCGAACCCACCACCACATTTGGTGCCCTGGGAGACAAGCGAATCAGGATGGCTTTTGATCCAAGCCTGACCGCAGTGCAAGCGAAAGAGTGGTCGGACGATCCTCCGGATGAGTGGGAAGCACCGCCCGGCACCATTACGTCGATAGCCAACGGAACGGATCTTGTCGTTATTTGGGGCTCCGGCGCCGATGGCAAGCCAATTCGCGTTCCCGGCACAAAGCGTGCTCGGATATTTGTGACCAGCGTCAAAATGAATGCGACCGAGCGCAGCAATTACTGAGTTCATCGATTCTTAACGCCGCTTGTCGAGTCTTGATCGCTTAGGCGTCCACTCGTAGGTTCTGGAGAATCTTGAGAAGGGCGTCGTTCTGTGTCGCGCTTATAGCGTTTCTTGCTGTCCTCGTATGCGGTTTTGATGTCTGGAGGAAGTTTGTCTGGACCTCCGAGACTGTCGACGATTCCGGTAATCCATCGAGGGTAGTTCTGCCACTTGTTCGTTTTTACCGCATCTTGGAGCAGGGATACTGCTTTTTCTTTGTCCTGCGGTGAGCCCTCGTGGGCGAGCCATCCTGCATACCAGAGTCTCGCCTGAGTTCTCATGCTCTCTGGATCACCGGTCAAACTAGACCTCTCGAGTAGGCTGCTCAAGAACCGTTCGTCCCTGGCGTCAGGCATCTGGAAATGATTGTACGCGGCGTCGAGCTCCTCCCTGGAGAAAGTGAGCGAGTCCACCAGATTTAGTTGATTCTCGAACTTCTTTCTTGTTTCATCCGATTTGTTGTCCAGGTTATTCAGCAGATCAGAAAATCCGTCACTGGCGGCCTTCATCGGAGCAAGACAGTTCTTCAGATTTCTATTGTTGATGACGCGAATCGCTGATTCTGTTCTCATTCGCACTTCTGGATTTTCGTCGGTCAACCCAGCTCTCAAATGTTTTAACGTGGTTACCGGCAACTTCTCCGCCATCTTCTGAAACGCCTCTCGATCGCTCCATTCAGGGCTACCTAAACCTTTCAATACTTTTTGCGTCTCGGATTTGAGCACCTGGTCTATGATGTTGTGCCTGAACGCTTGAAAGAATCCTTTGGGGCTTTCTTCGTCGATTTGGCTTGGCTTTTGTTTGGCGTCGCCGGTCGGTGGTGGTGACGTGTCTCCAGTATTCTGACCTGCAGCGGGTGCTGCTTCTGTGTTAGTAATCTGCATGTGCGCTAGTGCGCCACTACAGGTAGGGTCACTATCATTTGATTTGCGTATCGAGTCAATCAAAGTACTGATGTCACAACTACTTAAATTTCCGTAGACGTCTTTAAATGCCGTATCCCGTCCGGAATTGTCTGCTGTTTTCCCATTTCCGTCGTCGAAAAGTTCTGGCGTTTGTGCTCCCATAGCGCGCCTCCCAATCATATTATCGTGTTGCGATTCGAGTGATACCACTATGCTAATTCGCAAATGTAAACAAGTCGCAAATTGCATTCGGCAACGCTCGCCGCCTGGTTGCTATGGTGGAGGGACAATATCAGGGCTTGTCTTGACAGGGCTTGGTGTAACAGTTGCTTAGCAACTTCTGTCACATTCAGGTAGTCGTGGCGGTAAGGCGCTTCAATTTATCGAGGATCTCGGGGGACAACTCATGACAATCAACGAGCATCTAAGAGAGTTTGCTGGACGCTCTGTCCAGGACTTTGATGGCCACGGGATAAAGGATCCGAAGAGCGAAGCTTACAGGATCAGTCTGAGCTACGAAGAATACAACGATGATGGTTTGTATTGGGAAGATAAGCTCGATCGTTTTTTAGAACACGCTAAGTCGAGCTCTGCCGAAGCGATTGTAATCGGCTCCTGGGAGGATGTTGGCTCGCAGGATTCGGAATTTATCGTAGAGCTGCTGGTCGATCGCAAAGATCAGTTGCCCAACTTAAAAGCACTTTTCTTTGGTGACATCATCATGGAAGAGTCAGAGTGCTCATGGATTGAGCATGGCGACATGTCACCCCTGCTGCAAGCCTTCCCCAGGCTCAGCCATTTTGCTGTAAGAGGTGGGGGTGGGCTTTCGTTGGGAGCTGTGGACCATAGTAATCTGAGGGCGCTCATCGTTCAATCCGGTGGACTGCCGCAGCGTGTCGTCAGTGAGGTTGCCTCGGCAAGACTTCCAAAGCTCGAGCATCTGGAGCTGTGGCTCGGCGAAGACAACTACGGTGGAGATTGTACAGCCGAAGATTTAGAACCGTTCGTCTCGAAAAATCTCTTTCCGAATCTGATTTTTCTTGGTTTGAAAAACAGTGAGATCCAGGACGATATCGCAATTCTCGTAGCAAACTCTCCTGTACTGGAAAAAATCAAGGTGCTCGATCTGTCGATGGGCACATTGACCGACAAAGGTGCAGAAGCGCTTCTGGCCAACCCAAAGGTAAGACAGCTCGAGTATCTCGATCTGCACCATCACTACTTATCGACAGATTTAGTTAAACGAATTCTAGCGCTCGGCATACCAGTCAACATTAGCGATCGTCAGAGCGAAGAAGTCTCCGACGGCGAGGTTTGGCGGTTTATCGCGGTTAGTGAGTAGGGGCGCAGAGCCATGCTCGACCTTCGACCTTTGATTGGCACTAATGACGTACTGATGGTGACATTAGACGCGCTTCGATACGATGTCGCGCAGGAGGCACTTCTTGCGGGACTGACTCCCAACCTTGCTTCGCTGTTGCCTGACAGTCGCTGGGAGCACCGGCATACTCCGGGAAGTTTTACATACTCCGCCCATCAAGCGTTTTTTTCGGGTTTCTTGCCGACTCCCTCGGAGCCCGGTCAGCATGAGCGTCTGTTTGCAACCAGCTTCGAAGGAAGTGTCACTACTGGCGATACCACGGTCGTATTCGACGCCGGCGACATAATCCACGGATTCGCGGAGCGCGGTTACCATACTGTGTGTGTGGGCGGTGTGGGTTTTTTCAATAAGCAGAATCCACTCGGCACTATCCTCCCCGCCCATTTTCAAGAAAGCCATTGGAACCAGACTCTCGGCGTGACCGATATTGCTTCGACAGAAAATCAAGTGAGACTTTCAATCGAGATTCTCGATAGGGTGCCCGATCATCAGCGCGTGTTCCTCTTTCTGAATGTGTCCGCTCTGCATCAACCAAACTACATGTACTTACAAGGAGCGAAGGAAGATTCCAAGGAATCACAGATTATGGCTCTTGCATATGTAGATAAACATCTTCCGCGCTTGATAGAGCGTATGGTTAAAAGAGCACCGTTGATTGCTTTGATTTTTTCCGACCATGGTACTGCATATGGTGAGGACGGCTTTGTCGGACATCGCATTTCGCACGAGACGGTCTGGACCGTACCTTACAGTGAGTTTATCCTGCCTCAGTCAATTCCTGCCGATTCCATGTCAAACTAGTCGATCTGAACATGAAAGCTGCGACCAACACTACTGCGACAGCTCGGATGGATACGTCACTCCTTGAGGATGATGACGGCGGCGAGCGCTACACGGCTTATTCCTACTCCTATCCTCATAAGACTTCTTATCGAAAGCTTGCTCAGCCGATTTCACTCAGCGATTTGTGGATGAGGGAAAAGCGTGACTCGCTTTTTCTGTATTTTCACATCCCCTTCTGCGAGATGCGGTGCGGATTTTGTAATCTATTCACCACTACCAACCAGTCGGCCACCCTGGAAGCGGAATATCTCGATGCGCTTGAGCGGCAGGCTTTAGCTGTCAAAGAAAGTATTGGCGATTCCAAGTTTGTGCGCATGGCTTTGGGCGGCGGCACACCAACATATCTCGAGACGCGCGATCTGGAAAGACTATTCGATATCGCTGCCAATGTCTTTGACGTCAATCCCTTCACTGCATCGACTTCAGTGGAGACCTCTCCATATACATCCGACCCGGAAAAACTTGCGTTGTTGAAGCAGCGTGGTGTCAAGCGAGTCAGCATTGGCATCCAGAGTTTTATCGATGCCGAGGTAATGGCGGTCGGTCGATCTCAGTCAGGCTCGGTAGTAGAACGGGCGCTTGCAGCTATCAAGGAAGCAGAATTCCCTGTTCTAAACATCGATTTGATGTATGGACTGCCGGAACAGACTCCATCCTCCTGGCTCTATTCATTACAAAAAACACTCGACTATCGACCGCAAGAAATCTATCTGTACCCTCTATATGTGCGACCGCTGACAGGCATCGGACGGAAGGATGCGCGAATCGAGAATGACCTTAGAATCTCTCTCTACAGGCAAGCACGCGAGATTCTCATAGAGAGCGGCTATTCGCAACTATCGATGCGCATGTTCACATTGGAAAAAGGGGCGTCGGACCATCAGGAATATGAGAGCGGTCCTTCTTATAGCTGCCAGAATGATGGGATGGTGGGCATAGGCTGTGGCTCACGTTCGTATACCTCGCGCTTACACTATTCCGGTCACTATGCTGTTGGTACGCAACAGGTAAGGCGGATTTTGAACGACTACATCGCAACTGAAAATGCTGACTTTCTTACCGCCGATTATGGTATCTGGCTTTCTGATGACGAGCAAAAACGGCGATTCGTCATCCAATCGCTTCTGCATAGCGACGGTCTGTCTATGAAGGCGTATCAGGCGCGGTTCGAATCTGTTCCCCAGGTTGACTTCGCCGACGATTTTTCTCGGCTGATCGATCGGGGACTTGTCGAGGTTCTCAGCGAAAGAATTTTATTGACGAAATCCGGCTTGGAATGGTCCGATCGCATAGGCTACGATTTCTATTCCTCTGTCGTGCACACATTGATGGAGGACTATGAGGCCTCATGAGCCTGAGTATTCTTTATCGAGGCGCCCTGTCTAGTTGCAACTATGGTTGTGAATATTGTCCTTTTGCAAAGCACAATGAGACCAAAGAAGAACATGCGCATGATGCCGCTCAACTGTCACGCTTCGTCGAGTGGGTGACGCGATCGAAGCGAAAGCTTTCGATTTTATTCACGCCCTGGGGAGAAGCTCTCATTCGGCATCGCTATCAAAACGCGCTTGTCGAGCTCTCAAACTGCGACACTGTTGAGCGAGTTACAATCCAAACAAATTTGTCTTGCCGGCTCGATTGGGTAAAGATGTGCGATAACTCAAGGCTTGCACTGTGGGCGACATTTCACCCGACAGAAACCACGCTTGAGCGTTTTCTTTCCAAATGCACTCAGTTAATCGAGGCGAATGTGCGCTTCAGCGTTGGTGTTGTCGGTCTGAAAGAGCATTTCGATGAGATCCGCGCCTTGCGCAACCAGCTTCCAGGGCAGGTCTATATGTGGATCAATGCTTACAAGCGCGTCGCCGATTACTATTCTCCTGACGACGTGAGCGTGCTCTCTGCCGTCGATCCATTGTTTTCAATCAATAATACCTATCATGAGAGCTTCGGTAAGGCGTGCCGAGCTGGGTCTTCAGTGATTTCTGTCGATGGCGAAGGGACAGTGAGACGCTGCCATTTTATAGCGTCGGAAATCTCCAATATTTATACTGACGATCTTGAAGCTGCTTTGAAAGATTCGCCTTGTAGCAATAATGTTTGCGGATGTCACATAGGTTACGTGCATATGGACGATCTGGGCCTCTATGAGGTTTTCCAGGACGGCATCCTGGAGAGAATTCCAGCGGGCTGGGGGCAACCAAATTTTTGGCAAAACCAAGATTTACCTGCCTGAAGTCCGGGAAGATTTAGCTTGGAACGATTCGAGGACAGCCAATGCCGGATATTGAAGATGGCGAATCGGTTGAGATGAAAGGCTCAGCCAAAGACCCGTACATATTGAAAAATGTTGGCGGTGTTTATTCTTGTACCTGCCCGGCTTGGCGAACACAATCGCTTCCGATTGAAAGGCGAACTTGTAAGCATTTGAAAAAGTATCGAGGTGAGGCCGCCGAATCTGAGCGTTTTGGCGGAGAGCTGCCCAGCCCAGCTGCCTCGCGACGAAAACCAGCTTCCAAAGCATCTTCTGCAACTTCGAACGGCAGTACGACTGATGCCGACGCCGCTTCTGATGTTCCGGGCTTCCTGCTCGCCCATTCTTGGGACAATTTTGCTGATCTCAGCGGCTGGTGGATGAGCGAAAAGCTTGATGGCGTTCGCGCTTATTGGGACGGAACTCAATTTATCTCCAGGCAAGGCAATGTTTATCTTGCGCCCGAGTGGTTCTTAGAAGATTTGCCTCGAGATGTGCATCTCGATGGCGAGCTCTGGATCGCTCGTAAGGCATTTAATCGAACTGTGAGTATTGTTCGGCGACAAGACAAGAGTAAGGATTGGCAAGAAGTAACTTACGTTGTTTTCGATGCCCCGAAAGTAGATGATGTTTTCGAGGCGCGGATGGCTTATCTTAAGGAGTTGCTCGACGAGACTCAACCGAAATATGCCAGACCGCATGTTCAGGAGCGTTGCCGCGATTCTGACCATTTGAAAGAGGAGCTCAAGCGCGTCGAGGCGACAGGCGGCGAAGGGTTGATGCTGCGCGAACCCAAGTCTAATTACGAGACAGGGCGCTCTTCAACGCTGTTGAAGGTGAAAAGCTTTCATGATGCTGAAGCACGAGTGCTGGAGTACCTTCCTGGCACCGGCAAGCACAAGGGTAGAATGGGCGCTTTGAGCGTCGAGCTCAAGGACGGCACCAAGTTTGCAATCGGTACAGGCTTTTCTGATAAACAGCGGGAGAATCCTCCAGCTGTCGGAAGTATCGTAACCTTCCGCTATCAGGAACTGACCGACCGTGGGGTACCGCGCTTTCCCTCGTTTGTGCGAGAAAGAAAAGATCTGAATGATTTGCCCGATCAGCCTATGGCTGATGTGTTGAGTGATGCTTCGAAGACGACTGTGCAAGTCTCTGTTGATGCCGCTTCAACATCTAATTCAACGACCGACGAAGTCGCTATCGAGTCGAAAGCGCCTCCTGAAAAAACAGCCGCCACTACCAGCAGTGCAGCCTCCAAACCTCACCCTGCACCGAGCAATGTCTTGAATTTTGCGCCGCCAAAGTCTAAGACCGCAACGGATATGAGACAACCGAAGCCGTCTTCGAGAGACTCGACGCCTCGTTATTTCGAATTCGTAGAAGACAAGTCGAGCAAATTCTGGAGCATATGGCGTGATGGTCTCGATGTTACTGTCAGCTATGGTCGCATTGGCACAAGTGGTCAGGAAAAAACAAAGTCATTCAACGATGAGGATGCAGCCAAGAGTTATTACGCCGACATCATCGATGAAAAGACCGAAAAGGGCTATGTCGAGAAGACTGGTCCTGGCGGTGAAGAAGTAGACGGAGATTGGGATGACTCGGACGACGACATCGCGGATGAAGGAGATATCGATGATGGTACCGATGATGATGATGATGATGATGATGATGACGAAAACGACGATCAGGAACCGATGGAGTCCTTCGCACCTCCGGTTCGACCATCCTCGATGATCGTCTCTCGCGACGCACGGTACTCGCAGTATGCCACCGTCGGCAGTGTCCAATGCTACTGCCTGGAATGCTGCCCCGCGTCGGAACAACAAATTAGTTCATCTTCGTCCACGCAGATTCAAGCGAGCCCACCTTCGTCCGCGCCGGTACTGAGTGCCACCGCTACTCAAACGAAGACCGCTACTGCTACCGGCGCGAAGATCCGCTATTTCGAGTTCGTAGAAGGTAACGCCAGCAAATTCTGGTCCATCTGGATGGAAGGGTCTAACGTGATCGTCAAGTACGGTCGAATTGGTACAAATGGACAGGAGAAAACAAAGACGTTTACCAATCAAAACGATGCTCGTCGGTATTACGATGACATAATCGAGGAAAAACTAGAGAAAGGATATGAGGAGAAAGACTGACACACGTTTTCTCTGGCCACTTTGGTAATATGTGTTTTTGGTAACGAAAGGCACTGGCAGTATCCGCTTGAGACGTAGATGAGCAAAATCCTTTTAGTCGAAGACGATGAAAACTTACTAGACATGATGTCTCGATACTTGAGACACGAGCACTATATTGTTGAGACCTCTAGTAATGGAAAAGATGCCTATGCGCTTGTGAACACTTACAAGTACGACATCATTGTTCTGGACTGGAATATTCCTGGAATGACTGGAGTTGAAATATGTTCGAAGCTTCGGAGTAATGGCAATAACGTACCGATTTTGATGTTGACCGGTCAGTCCGCGCTCGATAAGAAGATTGCTGGATTCCGCGCTGGTACGGACGACTATCTGACCAAGCCATTTGATATCGAAGAGCTGACAGTTCGCCTCGAAGCATTGCTCAGACGTTCTATGCAATCAAGCACCACTAAGCTCAAAGTTGGTCCTCTAGAGCTCGATCCTGATAGATTCAAGGTTTCTAAAGACGGTCAGGATGTTCATCTTACAGCTATGGAATTCTCTCTTTTGCAGTTCTTCATGAAGAATCCGGACAAGGTATACAGTTGTGAGGCGCTGCTCGATAGAGTGTGGAATGCTGATAGCGATGCCCATATCGAGACGGTTCGCACCTGTATAAAAAGACTGAGGCAGAAGCTCAGCTCCAAGGACGAACTTATCCAAAATGTCCACGGCGTTGGTTACAAGCTCAGCGCGGACGGCAGTGACTCGAGTGAGTCTTAGAAAATGTTAAGAAGTTCGTCTGTTTGACCCTGTCGGAATGATTCGATACTTTGTGGGGCCGTTCGAAAAGCTGCTCCCGAAGCGCTTGACGCTTACCTGGATTCTTCGGCGTTTTAGGGCGCCAGCAGACTCCAGAAGTGGGCCTATTAAACCACTAGCGATATCAAGTCTGCGTTTCGCCGTAACGTTGTTACACCACTTTGCACGTTCACTCTCAGTTCACGGATTGTCATTAGAATATGCTGAGGAGGTACGGAAATGGGATTTAACAAGCTTTCCAGCCATGCGAAGAGCATCCTAGCCTGGCTAGACTCTGATTCTTCCTCTCGAGATGTCCGGGCGATCGCGCCCGGTAGACCGAAATCCGAGCCGGACCGCTGGCTGCCATTCGTATTCCTTCATGGCGGTTGCCTTGTGGCGCTGTTTACAGGATGGTCCTATACAGCACTGATAGTGTGCTTGCTCTCATATTGCGTGCGTATGTTTGCAATAACCGGTTTCTATCACCGTTATTTTTCTCACCGATCGTTTAAAACATCTCGACTCGTCCAGTGCGTGTTTGCCCTGATTGGATCTGCATCGATGCAACGAGGTCCGCTCTGGTGGGCTGCGCACCATCGGCGACACCATATAGAATCTGACGATGTTGACGATGTTCACTCTCCCAACGTGCGTGGCTTTGTTTGGTCTCATATCGGATGGATCACTTCCTCGAAGAACATGGTGACCGACTATTCAAAGGTGAGAGACTTCGATCAGTTTCCAGAACTCCGGCTTATTAATCGCTTCGATTGGTTCATGCCCGTGATTCTTATGCTCCTTATGTATGCCCTCGGCGATGCCCTCGAGATCTACTTCCCTGAGCTGAAAACAGATGGAGGACAGCTGGTCGGTTGGGGATTTTTTGTAAGCACCACGCTGCTATTCCACGCGACATCTTCCGTCAACTCATTTGCCCACATGGCTGGTTATCGGAGATTCAATATTCGAGACAATAGTCGCAATAACCCCTTTGTTGCGCTCATTACGTTCGGCGAGGGTTGGCACAATAACCATCATAAATATAGTCATTGCGCTCGGCAGGGTTTTGTCTGGTGGGAAGTTGATGTCACATATTACTGTCTCTTTTTGATGAAGATCATGGGGATGATTTCTGACCTGAAACCGGTACCCGCTTTTGCGGAGGCAGAATCTGCAACGGTTGCCGGGGATTTGAAACAGGCGCGCTCCGTTGGGGGGCGATTGCAGGAATGAAATCCATTGCTATCGTCGGTAGTGGCATCGCCGGTCTAGGACTGGCTTACAAGCTGCGAGATCATTTCGATGTTACCGTCTACGAAAAAGACAATCGACTGGGCGGACACTCGCACACTGTCGAGGCCATAGAGGACGGAAAGGCAGTTCCATTTGATACTGGCTTCATGGTGTTCAACCACCACACCTACCCACTGTTATTGCAACTTTTTGAAGAGTTAAATGTCCCAACCAAGAAGACAGACATGTCTTTTTCTGTGCAGCATAAGGAGATGGGACTGGAATACTCTGGGGTCAGCTTCAATCGTTTATTTGGTGATCGAGGCAACCTTGTGAATCTGCGCTTCTGGAGAATGCTTTCCGAGATACAACGGTTTAACGACCGCGGGGCACTTGCTGTCGACAACCCCGAATTGCTATCTATGAGCCTCTTCGATTATATCCGGGCTGAAGGATATAGCACTGATTTTGTTGACTGTTACTTGATTCCCATGAGTGGCGCTATATGGTCCACACCCCCGGAGAAAATGCTCCAATTTCCTGCGGTCTCATTGTTGCGATTTTTCAAGAATCACGGTCTGCTCGGTACGAAGACGCACCATCAGTGGTGGACAGTAACAGGCGGATCACGCGAGTATGTGCGTAGATTAATTGTGAAGTTGAACAATCTTCCCAGGTTGTCGTCCGAGGTTGTGGAGGTTCGACGCGGTGTTAGTCGTGCTACCGTGACGACGATTGACGGAGCTAGTCGGGAGTACGATCAGGTCGTCCTCGCCTGCCATGCAGACGATGCACTCAACCTGATTCGAGAACCGCTGGCCCGAGAGATTGAACTTCTGAGCCGGTTCAGTTATCAGAGAAATGATACGACGGTTCATACCGATCATTCTGTCATGCCCGACCAGAAGCGCTGCTGGGCATCCTGGAATTATCGTGTCGACGGTGCTGGTTCGACCACACACTATTGGATGAACAGCCTGCAAGATGTATCAAACAAGCATGATTTTTTTGTGTCACTTAACGGCGATCATCTGATAGACCCGAGGCGAGTACTTATGCGCATGGTGTACCACCATCCGGTCTTCAGCCTGGAGGCAATTGAGGCGCAGAGCCAGCTCCGACAGCTCAACGAGAGCTCGCACCGAGATCAGCTCTTTTTCTGCGGCAGTTACTTCGGCTATGGTTTTCACGAGGACGCATTCAGTTCCGCCTGTCGTCTGGCAGAGCTCCTGACAGGGAGGGTGCATGTCGCTAAAGTCTTGCCTGTTTGAGTGCGAAATCTGGCACCAGCGCAGCCAACCCAAACCGCACGTTTTCAGTCATAAACACTTCATGTTTTACATCGCGCTCGAGGAGTCGAAGCTTTTTCATTCGCAACTTCGGCTTTTTGGCGTTGACGAATCTCGGTTGTGCGTTCTTCGATCGCAGGATCATCTTCCTTCCGACAATCATCTCTCCAGTAACGATCAGCACCGGTCTGACGATCCTCTTTCGTATGACGAGCATCACCGGTCCGACGATCGTGAGCCCTCCAGAGAGCAGCTCTCAGCCGACGATGCTCACACCTCTGGCAGCAGCAGACTCGAGAGCTTATCACTGATAGAACGGGTCAACTTAGTCGCAAGAAGAGGAGGGGTAAGAGAGAAAGTCGAAAAGATTCGGATTCTGACCAACGTCAGAATCTTCGGTTATGTTTTCAACCCGATAAGTATTTTTTACTGCTTGAGTGCTGACGAGAAATTATTATGCTGCATCTGCGAAGTGGGCAATACATTTGGCGAGAAGAAACCATTTGTGCTGAAAGATACTGTGGATGCGGTCTTCACTGAGAGGCAGAAGAAGTTTTTCTACGTATCACCTTTCACAGAATTGAATCAAGACTTTGAGTTCAAAATCGGTATCCCAGGTGAAGAGTTATTTGTTTCGATCGATACGTTGAACGGTGGTGACTTTGTCGTGAAGAGCGGTATGCGAGGACGCCGCGTTGAACTCACGGATCGCAATATCCGGCGTCTCTTGTGTCGCAATCCATTAGCCTCTCTTCGCGTTATTGCCTTGATCCATTTGCACGCGTTTTTCTTATGGCTAAAAGGCGTTCCTTTTCATCAAAAGTACGAAAATCTCGATCTACAGAAAGGTATTTTGAACCCACTACGTACCACAAGTGGTGCCACTCAAGGAAATTATTATTATGACGACTACTGAAAAAGTGCGACCATCAGTAATTTGCGAACGGTCGCCTGCATTCAAGGCTAGTTTGGCACAATCGACGGTGCTCGCACTTCTCGAGAAGATGCCCCTTGGGCTACTGACGGTCACCTTGCCAGACGGCACGACGCGCACCTTCGGTCAGGGGGCGGATGACATCAGTGCTTCCGTGACTGTCAAGTCAGACGAGTTCTTCGTCCGTTGCTTGTTGTATGCCGATATCGGCCTAGCAGAATCTTACATCGATGGACTGGTCGAGATTCATAGTATTGAGAATTTAATTCAATGGTTCTTACTGAATCAGGATAGTTCTCCCGTTCTCAATGAGTCTCCCGTCGTTAGTCGCCTCGTGAATCTGCTCGGTTTCGTCAATCGAATCGGCCATGCCCTTAGACCTAACTCGAAGTCGGTCAGCCGAAAGAATATTAGCGAGCATTATGATCTGGGCAACGACTTTTTCAGCCTGTTCCTAGATCCATCAATGACATACTCTTCAGCGCTCTTCGTGGATCCCTCGATGACTCTGGCCGAAGCCCAGGAAGCAAAGTTTGAACGTATTGCCAGACAATTGCAGATATCCGAGGGCGATCGAGTATTGGAAGTTGGTTGCGGCTGGGGCGCACTCAGTTGTTATTTGGCGAGATCATTCAATTGTTCGGTTACTGGATTGACGATATCAGAGCAGCAATATGAATTCGCTTCGACAAAAGTCGCGAGGGAAGAGCTCGATCACCGAGTGAATTTGCGCCTTGAAGACTATAGAGATCATATCGGCGTCTATGACAAAGTCGTTTCGATTGAAATGATCGAGGCTGTCGGTGACAAGTTTATGGATACGTTTATTCAGAAACTCGATTCTCTGCTCGCGAAAGATGGGTTGTTGCTGATGCAGATGATCACTTCACCTGATTCAAGGTACGAGACGCTCAAAGCGAATGTCGACTTCATCCAGAAGCACATTTTTCCCGGTTCTCTTCTGCCATCGTTGTATCGTGTCAATACGGCTATGGTGAATTCGGGTGATCTCTTTATGGTTGATCTCCTCGACATGACCGATTCATACGTGAAGACTCTCAAGGAATGGCAATTAGCGTTCGAGGGAAACATCGCAGCCCTTGAAGCACAGGGCTTTGACGACGGCTTCATCAGGAAGTGGCGCTACTATTTTGAATACTGCCAGGCTGCGTTCGGCATGCGGAACGTCTCCGTTGTTCAAGCAACCTATACGCGCCCCAACAATCGAAGGCTCGCCGGAGGCAAGCGCACCACTTGATCGATTTTGTTTGCCGATTAGGGATTGTTCTGTTAGTGGTATCAATCTACATGCTGTTGACGTGGATCCTCGCCCGTCGCATCGGCAATGCTGGAATTGTGGACGTGGCCTGGGCATTTGGCTTTGTCGTTGCAGCAATTGTTTATGTCGTCGGTCGTCCCGACGCCGGGTATGCTGCATTTCTTCTCATCTCCATGTACGTGATTTGGAACATGCGATTGTTTTGGCATCTTGCAGTCAGATTTAAGCGGTCGCATCCCAAGGAGGATCCGCGATACACTGATCTCAAACAAAAGCTGGGTGACCGCGCCGAGGAGAAGATGCTGCTGATCTTTCTCTGGCAGGGTGCGATTCTAACTATTCTTACCGCACCGATAGCGGTGGCAGTCGTCAATGGACCTGTCAACTTCGATTTGCCGATGTGCATTGGTGTCTTGCTCTGGCTCGTCTCTTTCCTTGGCGTTGCTCTTTCAGACTGGCAGCTTTCCGAATTCAGCAAGAACCCAGACAGCAAGGGACGAACCTGTCAGGTTGGATTGTGGCGTTACTCTCGTCACCCGAACTATTTCTTTGAATGGTTGGGGTCTGTTGCTGCAGCGGTGTACGTCACCGGCTTGCCGTTGGGCCTTCTGTCTTGGGTATGCCCGGCGCTTCTCCTGCACCTTTTGCTTAACGTCACGGGAGTGAAACCGGCGGAAGAACATTCGGCAAAGACAAGGGTAGATTATGCGGAATACGCGAGGACGACGAGCGCGTTTGTCCCGTGGTTTAGAAAGGAGAGTAAGGGATAGTGAAATTGCGCGAACTCTCACTGATGCGCCGATTTTGTGGAGTGGAGCGGCCTCTGCCCTTTTGCAGAGGTGTTGGATTTTCCAAAATTTTTCCGATGTTCTACCAAGTTAGCAACTGAAGAGGGCGAAATTAATATGACGGGCTCAACCGCTGACAGACGCACATTCTCAAAAGACAATAGCAGTCAGTTGTTTATCTATGACTTGTTGAGCACCGGTTGCGTGCCGGAATGGATCACGCGTATTGGAATACGACAGATGCTGTCGACGAAGTTGAAGGAGCTGCGTTGCGATGACGCATCAGCAGAGACAATGCGCTTTGCGAGAGAGCTGGAGACTATGCCGATAGCAATCTCTACCGATTCTGCAAACGATCAGCATTATGAAGTACCAACTGAATTTTTCGAGTTGATTCTCGGACCCATGATGAAGTACAGTTGTTGCTATTGGGATGGCTGCAACGATCTCGCCGAAGCCGAGCTGAAGATGTTGGAACTCACTTGTCGGCGAGCCGAAATTGAAGACGGACAACGAATTCTAGATCTCGGTTGTGGTTGGGGATCGTTCTGCTTGTATGCTGCCTCTAAGTTCAAAAATTCGCGAATTACCGCAGTGTCGAATTCAAAGACGCAAAAGGTTTTTATCGAAAAACGAATGAAGATCTTGGGTCTCGATAACATTGAAATTGTCACCGCTGATATCAACGATCTGTCGTTTCCGCGCAAGGCTTTCGATAGGGTTGTTTCTGTTGAGATGTTCGAACATGCGAAGAACTATAAGCTACTTCTAGAGAAGGTATCGAATTGGTTGGATGATTCTGGAAAGCTATTTGTCCACATATTTACTCATATCGAGCACCAGTATCACTTCGGTTTAGCAGAAGACGATTGGCTCGCCAAATACTTTTTTACTGGTGGCACTATGCCGTCTGACTCGTTACTTTCGTACTTTCAAGATGACCTTGTTATTACCGACAAGTGGAAGGTCAACGGAAGCCACTATCAAAAAACATCCGAGTGGTGGCTGAAACGTATGAGTGAGAACAAGCCTGCCATCAAGGCGATTTTGAAGGAAGCCTACGGGCGAGAACAGAGCGTCCGCTGGTGGGTCTATTGGCGTCTATTCTTTTTAGCCTGCGCTGAGCTGTGGGGTTACGGCGGAGGCAACGAGTGGATTGTCTCGCACTATTTGTTCAAGAAGCGGAGCTCTGGAGAATAGTGAATTTGATTGGTCCGTTCGTGCTCTGCCGCATCGGCGCATCACCGTGAAGCGACAGAGCAAGATCAATTTTGCAGGTGCTGGAATCCGCGATGAAACGCAGTCTTCGGTAGCGGCGAGGCCACCAGGTTTACGATCTACCACACGCATAAGAACGCACAGAGATGACGCTACATTGAACGAGACGAACCCCTTCAGGTGCAAAGCTATGAATTTTGCTAGCATATGAGCTGAGGTCATCGGTTCAGCAAGGTGATTGGATAGTGACTAAACGTCTTGAGTCTATGCTTCTGTTAGCGATAGCGGCAGTTGTATCGCTTCAGGCGCCGCTATTGGCGGCGGAGCATTCATCCAACCTTGCGTCGAACGAATCATTCAACGATACGTCCGCCTCCGGTGTTCAAACGCCGGACTTTCTTGGCCAACTTAACCCGAGTACATCGGAGGGCTTTTGTAGCAGAGGATCTGTTCGATCGCGCGTTGGTGATTTGTCTGGAGCGGCGAGAGATTTCGACAGTGCGGTCGAGTTAGATGCGAAGAATGCGAAGGCCTATACGGCTCGCGGTTATCTGCGCATTTACTCGTCTGACAGCAAGAATGCGTTTAACGACTTCGAAAAGGCCATCGAGCTCGACCCAAATCAGGCGGATGCTTACTGCGGAAGAGGGCAAGTTTTCTCCGATATGGGCGACGAAGAACGTGCGCTTGCTGACTTTAATGAGGCTGTTAAGATTGCGCCAAGCAATGCACAAGCGTACATTTATCGTGGATTTCATCTAGGACGGCACGGTAAGAAAGACCGAGCAATCGCAGACTTCGATCGAACAATCAAGCTCGACCCCAACAATGCGCTGGCATTCTGTTATCGAGGCTCGGCTCTCGAGGCGGTCCAAAGCAAAGATAAGGCGATTGCTGATTTCGAGCAAGTAATCAAATTCGATCCACAATATGCCTGGGCCTATTATCGGAGAGGTCAGCTTCGCAGTGAGTTAGGCGATCGCCAGCAAGCGGTAGGGGATTTCGAAAAATACATAGCTCTGCAGCCCAAAGATCCGTGGGGATATCGTGCGCGAGGATTTGTGCACTACGAGCTTGCTGATAGCAAGAAAGCAATTGACGACTACAGCAAAGCAATTAAGTTAGATTCGAGTGATCCATGGACATTTAGTGCGCGAGGATATGCGCGCGCTAAACTCGGTGACACCGCGGGTGCAGTCAAGGATTACAAGAAAGTCGCTCAGTTAGAGAAAAAGAAGGAGGCTGCACCGAAAAAGGTCGAGAATTGGACGCCTCCAATCGTGGAGTTGATTGAAGACAGAGCGGTCTACGAGTTCGCTCGGACGACGCTGCTGAAGGCACAGGAGCGGTTCGGAAAACCGGTTATACCTGTGAATACACTTTTGATTTTTCATCGGCCCGGGCCGAACTGCCAGACGATCATGATGGACGAGGAGAAAGGCATATTCTGTATCTTCATTGCTAATCAACGTGATGACGATCACTTCTTCGGAAATCTTGGTCATGAAGTACTGCATTTGCTCAATGCAAAGTTATTTGATCCGTACATCGAGGGGCTTTGTAGTGTGTTCGGTGAGCAAGCAATTGATGACACCAATCCAATTGGAGCTCGCCATCGCGCCGCATTCCGAACTTTGGTCGCTCGAACGCCGTTTTACGCTGAGACTTATCAAATGATCAAAGATATAGAGCAGAGGGAAAACAGAGATAACGTCTCGACTTTGTTTAACTACGCAACAAAGGAGCCTACAGTCGAGTGGTTGCATGTTGATGTCGACCGGTGGTTGAATTCTGTGTCCGTTGAGGATAGGAAGACTATCGCTCCTATCATTGACAAGTTTGCTGTGTCCATTGATAAGACGATGCCGAGGAACGGCGCATACTTCTTTTCGAAGCCGACTACATCAACGAGTCAGGATTGAATCCACTCGCTGCTACGGATCTGTCAATAATTTTGTGTCATTAGGTTAGACAAGCGGAACCCTTCCTTCGAACTCCAGGGAGAACCAGT
>JAIERK010000069.1 GCA_019746975.1 Candidatus Obscuribacterales bacterium | reverse complement strand
GAAAACCTCCAGAAGATCACGGTCACAGGGCTCAAAATCCTCGGCGAGGCTAAGGCGGCGATTGATGACAATCGCGTGGATGTTGCCCAGTTCCGCGCCCGTCACATGTACAAAGAAATTCGCTCTCTGGCAGATAAATTACAAGATGAGTTGCGCGGCTTAACAGAGGACGAACGCCGAATTGAAGCAGAGAGTCCCGAAAAGCAAAATCGCTCCAGAACGATTTTGAAACTGTTCCTCGTCGCAGGCGTAGTCTTCAATATATTGATCGCATTCGTCCTCCTCTGGTTTTTCACCAGAAGTATCAAAAACCGTCTGGATGTGATGACCGACAACTCTTTCAGATTGGCTCGTGGACAGGCTCTCAACCCACCGGTCGGTGGCGGAGACGAGATCTCGCACCTTGATGGAGTATTCCACAGCATGGCCGATGCACTTATGGAAGCGGCTCGCAAAGAGCGTGCTGTTATCGATAATGCCGTGGACGTCATCTGCTCGATTGACATGGACGGAAAGTTCGTGGCGTGCAATCCCGCTTGTTACGAAAATTGGCAATACAGTCAGGAAGAGCTTCTCGGCAAGAGATTCATCGAAATTATTGCCCCTCAGGATATTTCCGAGACGATCAAATCGGTGCGCGCAGTGCGAGCCGAAAAAGGCAACATGCAGTTCGACAACCGTGTTCGACGCAAGGATGGCACTGAGATAAGCGTCTCATGGTCAGCATATTGGTCGGAAAAAGAGAGAGCAATGTTCTGCGTCGCGCACGACATCACCGAGCGCAAATTGGCTGAAGAAGCCATTCGCGCCAGTGAACAGCGGATTAGAACTATCATCAATCACATGATCGTCGGTCTGGTTATCGTCAATCATGATGGTTACATCGAATCGATGAACCCAGCTGCTGAAGGCATTTTCGGATACAAAGCGGAAGAGATCGTCGGTCGTCATCTGCTCGCCTTGTTTGGTGACTCCAAGTTCTTCTCCGAACACAACGAAAATGACACGATGTCATTTATGGAGACCCTGTTCAATCAAGCTCTCAACCGCATCGGAGAGTTCGATTGTCTCAAGAAGAATGGTGAAGATTTCCCTGTAGAGCTGTCGCTCAGCGAGTTGAAGACGCATGAGGGCGAGCGCTACATGGCCAATGTCCTTGATGTGTCCGAGCGCAGAGAAGTCGAGCGCTTGAAAAAAGAATTCGTATCGACCGTCAGCCACGAGCTTCGAACACCACTCACATCGATTCGAGGCTCGCTCACACTTCTTTCTGTGGGCGCCATGGGCAAGTTGCCCGAACAGGCTCAGAAAGTGGTCGGCATTGCAGAACGCAACACGATTCGCCTTATCGGCTTAATCAACGACATTCTCGATATCGAAAAGTTGGAGGCCGGCAAGCTCGACATGGTCTTCGACAACTCGCCCATGACCGATATTCTGGAACGATCCGAGCAATCGGTCACCACCTTCGCTGCAAACAATGGTATCAAGCTCGAGATCATGCCCTCCGAGGCAATTGTATACGCCGACGGCGACCGAATCGTACAGGTCATAGTCAACCTCCTGTCCAACGCCATCAAGTTTTCACCGCGTGGACAAACCGTCACTGTCGTGACGGAGAATGCGGCGGGCTTCGTTCAGGTCAAAGTTATCGACCGGGGACGTGGCATCCCGGATAAATTCAAGAAGCTCTTGTTCCAGCGCTTCCAGCAGGTCGAAGCCTCCGACGCCAAGAAAAAGGGTGGGACTGGGCTGGGGCTGGCTATTTGCAAAGGCATCATCGAACAGCACGGTGGTCAAATCGGAGTCGAGTCGGAAGAAGGCAAAGGCAGCACGTTCTGGTTTCGTGTTCCACCTGCTCGTACAGACTCCACCTTGGTCGTCGCGGGCGCTAAGGAAAAGGTGCTTTGATTTAGGCCGCAAATCGCCTTTCGGGTGGCTAATAATACGATTCCTGCATGGAGGAAGTTCGCTTGCTATGTGGAATAAAACTAACTAGCCCAAGTGATTCCTTCAAAGTGTTAATATTGTCGGGGACGCTGAGCCAAAAGGCGGGCATGTGGAGATGTTGAGTAGGAAAGGGGTAGTTGCCCGGAATGAAGGTTCTCATAATTGATGATGAGGAGGACTTTCGAACCATCGCCTCAAGCTGTCTTGGTCTCCTGGGCGGTGCCGATGTCGTGGAGGCCTGTTCTGGCGAAGAGGGGCTTAAGAAGGCGGAGAAAGAGCAGCCGGATGTGATTCTGCTCGATCTTGTCATGCCGGAAATGGACGGTATTCAGACGCTGACCAATATGCGTAAGAATCCAGCGACCATCGACATCCCGGTGATTTTCGTCACGACCAAAGGTATGTTCGAAGGATTTGAGGAAATGAGGAAGCTTGGTGCTCTTGCCGTGATCACGAAGCCATTCGATCCGATGAAGTTAGGAGACCAGGTCAGGAAGATTCTTGCTGACTCGAAGGCTTCAAGCGGTTGAGGCAAGTAGATTGAAGATAAGGTAGACCGGGGGCTTGAGCGGATAGCGAGGAAGGACAATGAGAGTACTCATCATCGACGATGAAGAAGATACACGAGAGATAGCCAAGATGAGCCTGAGTCTGCTTGGCGGTCTTGACGTTATCGAAGCTGAAAATGGTGCCCACGGTATTGAGGTTGCTTCGCGAGAAAAGCCTGATGTGATCCTGCTCGACATGATGATGCCGATCATGGATGGTCCTGCGACCTTGGAAGCACTTAGAACAAACGAGGCAACACACGATATACCGGTAATCTTTCTGACAGCCAAAGCGATGACTTCGGAGATTGAAAAGCTCAAGCGCATGGGCGCTACTGGTGTCCTGACCAAGCCTTTCGATCCAACTACGTTGGCCCTTCAGGTACAGCAGATCTTGGAGGCCTGAGTCTCAAATGCAGTCCTGGAAAGAGACTTTTGGGGAGTTGAAGGAGAAGTATCTCAGGCGGTCTACGGAGCGTTTGGCTGAGATACTGGAGATCCTCGACGGTCTTTTTTCGAATCCCGGCGATGAGGAACTGGTGCGTCGGCTGAGCAAGAACTTTCACTGGTTAGCCGGATCGGGCTCTATGTATGGCTTTCAGCAGGTGTCTCAACTTGGTGCCGAAGGCGAGCAGTATTGTGAAACAATCCTTCGCGGTAACATCTCTGAAAATCCAGTTGATGTAAACAAGCTTAAAACAATCATCTCAGAACTTTCCTCGATTTTTTCTCGTGGAGACGGCGATGGAGATGCACCGCCGGTGACATCAAATCTGGACTCCTCCGCGCCCAGCTTCATTCCCGAAACCTCCGGAAAACCGACGATTTTGATAATCGACGAAGACCAGAGTAATCTCAGCACCCTCTCCTCGCTGGTCGAGGAGAATGGCATGGTCGCCAGAACTTCGCGCAATATCGCTCAGGCGATAACCGAACTCATGAGAGGAATGCCGGACGGTTTATTCGTTGAAATCCCCCTACCCGACGGTGATGCGTACGAGCTCATCGAGAAAGTACGTGCCATGCCACAGGGCGAAGAGCCCGCCATCATTATCGTGAGTAAACAGACCGGATTTCTCGACAAGGTCAGGTCTATACATTGTGGTGCTGATGCCCACTTCGAGAAACCTGTGGACCTGAAAGCGATGCTTCGTCGGCTTCGATATCTGCTCGATAAAAAACGACAGGACCCACCTCGCATTCTCTCGGTTGAAGATGATCCGGATCAAGCCGCATTCATCCGAGCTTTCCTGGAATCAGCCGGCTATCAGGTGCGCACGTGTACCGATCCAAAACATTTCGACTCGTATATGTCTCAATTTCAGCCTGACCTGGTGTTGCTCGATGTGATGCTACCAGGCATGACGGGCTACGAACTGGCTCGTTATATCAGGCAGGATGAGCGCCACGCGACCTTGCCCGTGCTTTTTCTCACTACTCAAGGACAACTGGATGCTCGAATTGAGAGTGCCAGAGCGGGCGGCGACGATCATCTGGTCAAGCCTGTTCCTCCAGCACTTTTGCTCAACAGCGTCTCTTCACGATTGGAGCGCTCGCGCTTTTTGAAGACTCTGCTTCACAAGGATGGCCTCACAAATCTGCTCAATCATACTTCTTTCATGGAGCAAGGGCAGGCTGCTGTAGCACAGCAGAAGCGAAGGCAGGGGGCGGTTTCCTTGATTATTCTCGACGTCGATTATTTTAAATCGATCAACGAGCGACATGGTTATCCAGGTGGAGATAAGGTGCTTGTCGCGCTTTCTCTGCTTCTTCGCAAGCGCTTGCGCCAGTCCGATATCATCGGAAGAATTAGCGGCGATGAATTCGGCATCATCGCCGAATCGCTCGACGAAAAGGAAGCCGTCGCACTCGCCACGCGGATCCTGTCAGATTTTGCCGCAATCCAACATGTGACTATGTCGCATTCCGGCTTCTATGCCACCTGCTCGGCGGGCGTTGCCGTGCTCGATGCGAAGGTTATGAGTCTGGAAGGTTGGCTCACGCATGCTTATCTGGCCTTGCAGGAAGCCAAGTCTCAGGGGAGGAACTGTGCTGTCGCATTCAACCCGCAAGGCAGCGCTAAGCATTTTTGATGACAGGATCGCCCGCCGGAGTGAAGATTGCAGTACTGGGCTCGGGAGCCTGGGGGTCGACTCTGGCCTGGTTGTTGGCCAGGCAGCCGGCGCTCGAGGTCAGATTATTTTCCAACCGATCCGAACAGATTGCCAGAATCAGGGAGACCGGTATCCTCGAAAAACCGTCACCGGTGGCGGTACCAGAGGGACTATCGCTTTCGGACAATCTGGAAGCCACCGTTGTTGGTTGCGGTATCATCGTCGTCTCCTGCACATCTCAACATCTCCGTGATCTAGCTAGACGCCTTCGCGGAGTTATTGGGGCGGCCAGCCCAATTGTTGTTAGTGCGGTAAAGGGTCTGGAGTTGGATACTCATTTGCGGATGTCGGAGGTCTTGAAGGAAGAGCTTCCTGGATTAAGAATACTCAGTCTGTCCGGACCGAACCTCGCCTTCGAAATACGAGCCGGTCTGCCTGCTGCCGCAGTTGTCGCGGGTCAACCGCTAGAAGATGCAAAGCTGGTTCAGCGCACTCTCAGTACCAGCAGCTTCAGGCTGTATGCCAGCGACGATATTGTTGGTGTTGAATATGGTGGCACGCTGAAAAACATAATTGCAATCGCAGCCGGTGGATCTGACGGTTTGAATCTTGGCTACAATGCCAAGGCAGCATTGCTCACCCGTGGATTGTCCGAGATGAAGCGCCTCGCTCTAGACTTTGGTGCACGAGAGTCGACGTTGTCTGGGCTCTCCGGCATGGGCGATCTGCTTGCTACGTGCCAGGGTCCTCTGTCACGCAACTACAGAGTCGGTCATCACCTTGCCAAAGGCACGACTCTTGAAGTCTCTTTGAAGCTCGTGGATACAGAGGCAGAAGGCGTCAACACGACATTTGCAGTATGCGAGCTTTCGCGAAAGATCGGAATAGAGATGCCGATTGCCGAGCAGGTTTATGCCGTGCTGACGGGCGGCACTACCCCGGAAAAAGCAATCATGACGCTCATGACCAGACCGCTTTCGACTGAGTAGCAAAGCGGGTTTGTACGTACCTCTTCAAGCGCGACACTCGCTCTGGACGTTGCCGGAAAAACTCGTCGTTGCTGGAGAGGCAAGGCTACTGGGACCGCTAGTCTCGCCGGCACCGAGCAAGTCCGGAAGAGCTTCGGTAACACCGTCTCTATCTCGTCAAGATACGCATTCGAATGCGCTCTATGCCGGCGAGACACCGGGCACCATCTCACGCATCCCGATAATTCAAGAATCAGGCGTTCTCCGTTGGAACACCTGTGACCTTTTTCGAGATGGAGAAATAGAAAGTCGACCCTTCTCCGATCTGAGATTCCAGCCACATCCTGCCATCGTGAAGCTCGGCGATACGCTTTGAGATCGGCAGTCCGATGCCTCGTCCGGGGACGTTGCGATCGAGTCGGCAGAACATGTCGAAGACACGCTTGTGCGATCCTTCGGCGATTCCGATGCCGTTGTCTTTGACGGCGAAGACCCATTCATCGCCATTGTTTTCGTAAGCGCTCACGTCTATGACCGGCTCCCGGTCGCCGCAGTACAGAAGGGCATTGGTCAGTAGTTGTTCGAAAATCAATTCAAGTGAGGATTTATGTCCAACAATTTTCGGTAGGGGCGCGCTGTCTATGGTGACTGTGGCATTCTTTTTCTTATGCTTGCTCTTCGTGTCCTCGATAATTTTTGCGACGACCTTTTGCAAATCTACTTTCTTGAGCGTCCACTGGTTGCGATCGATAGAGCAGTAATAGAGTATGTCGTCGATTTTTTGCGTCGCTGTAGAGGCTGCTTCCCTCAGATAGGAGGTCAGCTCTCGTCTATCGTCTTCATCGTTGCAATCGTTCAACAGAAGGCCAGTCGTAGTGGCAATCACTCTGACAGGCTCCTTGAGTTCGTGAGCCAAGAGCCACGCGAACTGGCCAAGGAGCGCATGGGCCAATTTTTCACTGTTGATTCTCAACTCTTTTTCCGTCGCTACCTTCTGGGACAGTGTGTCCAGTCGCGACTTCAGTATGGTCAACTCGTCCTGGTCGCCCAATTCGTCAGGTAGGTCGCCATTAGCCCAGAGCTGCGCGGCGATTTTTTTCAAACCGGCTTCAGCGCTCGTGAATTCTATGTGGAGGAACTCGCGTTCGGTCGAAAGCAGCACTCGGTACAGGTCCCCATTGACCTCCAAGTTAGCTACTTCCATCGAGCACCATTCATAGTTGTCTCGACCGCTGCGGACGCGGGCTTTCACTCTTGTGCCCTGCGCCTCCAGGCTTTCGAATGCCTGAGTTATGCCAGGAATGTCTTTGGGGTGCACAATCAAATCGAGGGTTTTGCCAACGCATTCATCTTCTGTGACTGCTGTTAGTCGCGCCCAGGTTTTGTTGACAAAAGCAACTTTAAACTCACTATCCATAATCGCAACGGGCTTGTGTATGCCTCGAAATGCGGTCTTGATTGCCTCTAGAGTTGCTTCAGTACCTGTTGATTGTTCACGCTTTAAGACTGGGTCTGACAACTGTGATGGTCCTCGGATTTAAATGGGTTACCGGGGGTAAAGACGATATCGTCCAACCCATATAGCACAGAAAGACTGAGACGTGTCTTGTCCGACTATATATCCAGTATCTCAGTAAATTGATCGGTTGGAGCATCAAAAGCGTGAAGATCTTAGTACCTACTCATTAAGTATTGGCCGCTCGACACGCCGATTTTGTAAGATCATCTCTCAACCGAAGAGCAGGACGAATATTACCTGGGAGAAAGGGCCTGTCTCGTAAGTCCTGTGCAACTTAAGAAGGGTTAACAAGTGAAGAAAGAGCGAGTGTTGATGTTGGCCTGGGAGTATCCGCCCAGAATTATTGGTGGTCTCTCCAGAGTCGTATGGGCGTTATCTAAAGAGCTGGCCAATCAAGGCTTAGAGGTTCACGTAGTGACCGCCGACCATCCGGGTACCAAAGAGCACGAGCTCGATGGTCTGGTTCATGTGCATCGGGTGAAGACGCAGAGCGATACTACTCCTGATTTCCTGGCCTGGGTCAACAGGCTCAATATCGGTCTTCTTCAGTACGCTATTCAATTGCATAATGAAAAACCGTTTGATATCGTCCATGCTCACGATTGGATGGTTACAGACGCTGCTTGGGTTATGAAGAGTTTTGGTCTTCCTCTAGTCTCCACTATTCATGCAACTGAAGCTGGCAGGATGGGCGGAATTCATTCCGACATGCAGCGCTACGTCAATCAGATGGAATGGCGACTGACTTTCGAATCCTGGAAAATCATTGTCAACAGCGTCCATATGAAAGCCGAGCTCGGGCAGCTCTTCACCGTTCCCGAAGACAAGATCCACATTGTTCCCAATGGTACCGATCCTGCTCATTTCAATTTCGAGTTTGATCCCAAACCAATGCGTGCCAGTTTTGCCGCGGATCATCAGCGCATCGTCCTCTATGTCGGCCGACTCGTCAACGAGAAGGGTGTGCAGGTTATGCTCCAGGCTGCTCCGATGATCCTGTCGCACTACCCGGGGACTCAATTTCTCGTGGTGGGCACCGGCTACTTCATGGATGATCTCAAAGCGCAGGCTTCTAATCTGGGCGTCGATCAC
This sequence comes from Candidatus Obscuribacterales bacterium, assembly GCA_019746975.1. Classification (GTDB taxonomy): domain Bacteria; phylum Cyanobacteriota; class Vampirovibrionia; order Obscuribacterales; family Obscuribacteraceae; genus JADYXR01. The sequence continues at coordinate 89,090 of JAIERK010000069.1, read as the reverse complement.
AACGTCAAGTTCCTTGGCTATGTTTCAGATGACGATTTGCTCCGGTTGTACAAGATTGCCGATGTCGTTTGTATTCCAAGCTTGTATGAACCTTTTGGAATCGTGGCGTTGGAAGGTATGGCTGCCAACGTGCCTGTCGTAGTCTCCGATGTCGGCGGATTGCGAGATTTCGTCGAGCATATGGAGACAGGAATCACGACATACGCAGGCAATGCCCAGAGCCTTGCCTGGGGAATTCTCGAGGTAATGAGAAATCCGGAGCTCGCTGCCCATATCCGTAAGAAGGCGTACGACAAAGTTCAAAACGTCTACAATTGGAAGAGCATTGCTCAAGCAACTTATGACGTGTATCGCAGTGTTCTGGACACGGCTCGTGGTGACGCGTCGAAGAAGAAAGAGGGCTCTCTTTCGCATCGCTAATGCGGTCGAAAAAATGGAATCCGAGAATTCGAAGGTAGTGAGTTAAGGAGGCAGACGATGAAAGCTGTAATCATGGCTGGAGGTTCAGGAACCCGTTTAAGACCTTTGACCTGCAATCTTCCAAAGCCGATGGTTCCGGTGGCGAACAAGCCGATGGCGCTGCATATCGTCAATTTGCTCAAAACTCATAAGTTCGACGATATCGTATTCACTCTTCACTATCTTCCTGATGCTATCAAAGACTATTTCGGAGATGGTTCTGAATTTGGTACCAAAATCAGCTATTCAGTTGAAGAGGGAAAACCGCTTGGTACTGCCGGTTGTGTGAAGGCGATTCAAGATAAGCTCAAGGACGGAACATTCCTGGTTATCTCTGGAGATACGCTTACCGACATCGATCTCACCGCAGCGCTCGCCTTCCATCGGGAGAAGAAATCGAAAGCGACTCTCGTATTGAAGCGTGTTCCCAACCCGTTCGAATACGGTCTGGTGATAACCGATCAGAACGGACGAATTCAGAGATTTCTTGAAAAGCCCGGCGCAAGCGAAATCTTTTCAGACACCGCCAACACCGGTACCTACATTCTGGAGCCGGAAGTGCTCAAGTATATAGTGATGGGACAGGAGCAGGATTTCTCCAACGATCTATTTCCACTCTTGTTGTTGCGCAACGAGCCAATGTTCGGTTATGTCTCTGAATCGTACTGGTGTGACATCGGCAATTTGCAGATGTACAGGCAGGCTCACAAAGACCTTCTCGACAGAAAGCTCACTCTGGATTTTGATCTCCCAGCCGCTGAAGAGGATGTTCTCATCGGAGAAGGCACGCTAATCGATCCAACCGCCAAACTGCATGGTCCGATCATTATCGGCGCTAATTGCCGAATTGGACGTGAGACTGAAATAGGACCGTTCACGACTATCGGTGATAATGTTGTGATTCAAGAACAAGTCTCTATGAAGCAGCCGGTTATCTGGTCCAACGTTTATGTCGGCAACGGTGCTCAGCTTCGCGCCTGCGTCGTCTGTAACGGAGCCACGATTCACGATGCTGCTGAAATTCTTGAAGGTGGCATCATCGGAGCCAACACCGTGGTCGGTCAGGAAGCCTCTATCAGCCCCGATGTTCGCGTTTGGCCCGACAAGGTGATCGAATCGGGATCTCGCGTTTTAACATCGTTGGTCTGGGGGACTCGCGCACCTCGAAGCCTTTTCGGAGCTCACGGAGTAAGAGGTCTTGCTAACATCGAGATAACTCCCGAGTTTGCCGTCAACCTGGCGGCCGCATACGGAGCGACTCTTAACGGCGGCCCTGTTCTTGTCAGTCGCGACTACTGGCCTGTTAGTCAGATGATCACTCGCGCGGTTATAGCAGGGCTCGTCTCTGTCGGCATTGAGGTTCAGAATTTGGAAGCGACGCCGCTTCCGATCGCTCGCTATTATGTTCAGACACAGCGCGCCAACGGACTGATTCACGTTCGCCTTTCGCAACGAGAACTCGATAAGATAACACTCGAATTCTTCGATTCTCAGGGCATCTCAATCAACAAGAAGTTGGAAAGAAAGATTGAAAATACGTTTTTCAAAGAAGACTTCCCGCGTTGCAAGCCTTCTGAAGTGGGCAACATCATATATCCCAGTCGCGTGAAGGCATATTATAAGGAAGCCTTTCTCGAGTGCATCAAGGGTCAGGTATTCGAAGAAGATACGGTGCCTTTCTGCGTTATGCCGGGCTCTGCATTCACACGAATGACCAAAACAGGTGATATCGCCACTCAGGCTCCCAAAGTCGTCGTCGATTATGCCATGGCCGAAACCGGTGTTATTCTGCCCGATCTGCTCGGCGAGCTCGGTATTGAATCGGTCGTGCTCAACTCATCAATTCGAGTCAATGCGCCTCGTCCTGAAGAACGGCTTGCCATGCGCAAACAGCTCGCCGATGTGGTCAAGGCTCTGGGGGCCGAAATGGGCGTGCAGATTGGCCGCAATGGAGAGCAGCTCACGTTGGTCGACGATACTGGACAGATTATTCGTGGCGAATTGTTGTTAGCACTTGTTGCTGAGATCATTCTGCGCGACAAGCCAGGAAAGACAGTCGTTGTGCCGGTTAATGCCAGTTCGATCATCGAACGCATTGCAGAAGAGCACAACTGTCAGGTCGTCAGGTGCAAAGCTTCGGAGACCGAGATTGGTACCACGACTTCGAAAACGCCGGGCGCCGCACTCGGAGGCTCCTCGAGCGGTTGCTTTATCTTTCCGGAGTTTCAAAACGGCTACGACGCCTTGTTCTCGGTCGGTCAGGTGATCGAGCACCTCACCTACCAGGGTCGTAGCTTGAGCGATGCGGTCAAGAGTTTACCCCCACTCATCTATCAGGTCGACTCGGTGCACTGCCCATGGGAAAGAAAGGGGCAGGTCATGCGCCTTCTCGTTGAAAAACATCAAGACAAGCAGGTTGAGCTTCTTGATGGTGTGAAAATCGAAACCAGACCACACCACTGGATTCTCGTCCTGCCGGACGCAGTCGAACCGCTCGTGCATGTGTATGCTGACGGAGACGATCTGCAGAAGACATCGGCTGATTTGAACGAATACACTGAGCTGGTGCGCTACTTGCAGAAAGCTTGAGCGGACGACGCCGGGCACGTCCCTTGAGGGCATGAAATCTGAACGAATAGACGGAACTAGTGCGCTACTTCTATAAAGCTTGAGCGGACGACTCAGGGACGCGTCCCTTGTGGACAGAGAATAGTGCTGAAATACACGGACAAGATCGCGGTGCTACTACCGTGATGACAGATAACGCTAACGAACTAGGCGTCACGAATGCGATGACAGGTTTGAAGAACGCGTGACATTGCCAAAAGGGCGATGCATGGAGTCGATCTTGCCAAACAAATCCTTTCTATGAAAGGATTGTTGTCAGGGATAGTTGGCTTGCGTTCTTGAGCGTAAAATTTAATCTAAATCTCGGTGTCTCTTATTCTGGTTTTTTGGCGGTAAACGAAAATCATCACCCCTTACATTATTTGTCGGATTAAGCTGAAATCAGCATGGACAAAGTGATTGGAAGCTCTTGTCAAAGGGCATATTTTCACTAGGTCGATAAGGAGGCTCTGTTATGCGTCATCCCGGTGACAACAACCCAAAAAAGGATGGCAACCGCAAATTCATTGACCGGCACCCCGCCAAGCAGCAAAGCAGTGGCTTGCCGCGAACCGGCATTGACCGGTCCGGCTACGGCACGGGTGACGCAGCAGTAGATGCACGTGGTATGACCGAGTGGCAGATAGCGCATTCCGAGCAGGTTCTCGTCTATCACGAGCAGGAGAATGGACAGCAACAGGCTGGCCCCGACTGGATGAGCCAGCTCAAGCAGAATTCGATGCAGTTTCTCGCGGATCAACGCGGAGTGCAGCTACAGGAAGTCTACAAAGAGTCTGTCTACAAGACCGGTATTGCCATTCTCATCGACAAGATTTATGGACTGCTTCAGCGCTACACATTTGAATTCAACCAGGTTGCAGGCGGCACCGACTTACACGTGTCTGGCACCATATCTGGTGATGTGACCGAAGTGACGCGCTACAACAGGATGCGCGAAGTCCAAGAGACCGCTACCTACTTCAGATGCCGTTTTTCGACCAAATTTTTTGCTCTCACTGTCAGAGGCAGCGATGATACAGTCGAGGCTTACATTCTGCCTGTCAACAAAGTCATGGCTCTGAGCCAAACCGAAAATCAATATCCGGCTCTCTGCACCATCCAGGTGAAAATCTCCGAACACGGCATGATGTGGCGAATGCGAGATGGTGAGCCCGCAGTGGATACTCTCGATCAACTCTGTATGTGGCTGTTTACCAAGTTAGTTGAGGAGACTAAGGTTTGCGTTGACAAGCAATTGAAACCTCCTGGCACGTAATTAAAGGTTTCAAAGGCGTTGTGTGTGTGGATTTGTACTTGTAGTTGGCTTGGTGCTGGTTAAATTCCAGCCCGAGTGGTAATAAAATGATAGGCGCAGGCGCGCGCATTTTTGACTATTCGCCGGTTCGATAGGAGTTACTCGGGATCATGCCTTCAATTAACCCGGAAATGCTGAAGCAGCTTCTTCAGGAGTTCGAGGAGAAGCAAGCGGTTTGCCGGGAAGAGATAATCGCGATCTCCGAACAGATCGGTGAGCTTGAAAAGAGGATCACTTCCTCCAAGGAGAGGCTGACATCTGTCGCACGTGACCGCGAGAAGGTCGGGCAGATGCGTAAGCGTTATGCAGACGGCGACTGGTCCGCAGTTATCCAGACACTCGGACAGAATGGCGGAAGGACGATGGAGCAGACTCCAGCACCGAGCCGGATGACCACCATCATGGACTCTATTCCGCCTGTCGAAGTGGCGCCGCAACCTGGTTTTGAATACACGCAACAGCAACCGGTGGCTGATACGGGATCGATCGCACAGCAGATCATGCCTGAGTACACTGTACCAGCCGCTCCATCGCCACAGCAAGTTGATGCGATGATGTCCAACCAGCCAATGCCGCAATTTCAGGGCGACCAGCCGAGCTGGGACCCTCCTCCACAGCCGGACTATACGCCGTCGATGCCGGAGCCGATACCGATAATCAGTCCGCCGCAACCTGGCGAAGGGTTGTTCTCCTTCTCTGGTCAGCCTCAAGAGGTTGTCGAAGGCGCACCTCAGGCCGATATCCCCTGGGCTCCGCCCCCATCCATGACATGGGAGTCGGTGGCCGGGCATACTTTCCCGAGCCCCGATCAACAACAACAGCCACAGGCTTATCCGCCGCCGGGATTTGCCGATCCCAGTCAGTATGGCGCCCAACAGCCACTGCCGGCGCAGGCGCCGTTGCCTATGCAAGATCCGGTTCCGCCTCCTGCATTCGATCTTGGGCAACCTCCGCAGCCAGGCGTGCCTGTGACCAAGGATTATGACGAGGAGTTCGATATCAGCGATGCTCTGCGCGGTGACGACGACACTAGCCCATCGTCTGGCGATGGAAGCAATGAGAAAAAGATCAAAGACGCGCTCAGAGGACTGTTCTCCTAGGCCCGGACTTTGATTTACTGGCAATCTGTGCGGACGGACCATAAGAGCACAGTCATATTTCGCCAGCCCTCTTTTGATACCATACCGTCGGATACTGTATTGGAGCTGGTCTAGGACTGGCTCAAGTTCTCTTTAGAGGGAGTTCGATGAAACAGATTGCAAGCATGATGGCCGGTGTCGTCATTGACATCCTCGTCAAGCCGGGTGACGAGGTTACTGACGGTACAGAGGTCGCGATCCTCGAATCGATGAAGATGCAACTTCCTGTTCCTGCCGACCAGTCGGGGAAGGTCAAGGAGATCAAGATTGCCAGCGGCGACTTTGTCAACGAAGGCGATGTGCTGATGACCCTCGAGTAAGTGTGTTTGGTAAAACCGAGAAATGTTTCAGAGATTGCCTGCCAGTGTCAAAGTCGTAGAGGTCGGACCGCGTGACGGTCTGCAGAACGAGACTGAGCTCGTCAGCACTACAGACAAGGTACGTTTGATAAAAGCTCTGGCAGCTTCTGGTCTCAAAGCCATTGAAGTAACATCTTTTGTCAGCCCAAAGTGGATTCCGCAGTTGAAGGATGCTTCAGAAGTTGCAGAAGCTCTCGGTGTCTTACCCGCCGTTACCACCTCGTGTCTCGTCCCCAATCTAAGGGGCTATGAGCGCTTTCAAGAAACCAAGCTCAATGAGCTTGCGCTCTTCATGTCGGCGAGTGAAAGTCACAGCAAGAAGAATATCAATAAAACGATCGCCGAGGCTCTGGTTGCGCTGAAAGAGGTCGCTGACAAAGGCAAGGCGGATGGTTATCGAATCCGTTGTTACGTATCGGTAGTTTTTGAATGTCCTTACGAAGGGCGAGTCGGTAAGTCTCAAGTCCTGGAGATTACGGAACAGCTGCTTTCCATGGGCGTGGACGAGATCTCGCTTGGTGATACCATCGGTGCAGCTACTCCCAAAGAAGTTTACGAAATGGTAGATCTGCTTGCAGCCAAAGTAGATAGAAGCAAGTTGGCTCTTCACTTTCACGATACGCGCGGTACAGCGCTCGCCAATGTGGTGGCAGGTCTGGAAGCGGGAGTCACCATATTCGATGCTTCAATAGGGGGACTGGGTGGTTGTCCGTACGCGCCCGGAGCGGCCGGCAATCTGGCCACCGAAGACCTTGTCTACATGCTCAACGGAATGGGAATATCGACCGGCATCGATCTCGATAAACTGGTGGACGCAGGTGCTCTCGCGCAGAAGATTTTGGGCAGACCACTTCCAGGTCGTTACTTGAAGGCGGCGCTCGCGACTCGTGAGAAAGAGGCTGCCAGAAGCCATCTTTGTGACTCTTCACCGGTAAGAGCAGACAGTGCAATCAGTTAGTAAGCAACCGAGGAGCGAAGGAGAATGGTAGAAGCAGTGGCTCAAAAGGAAAATGTCCTGTTGGTCGAGAAAGAGGGAGGCCTCGCCTGGCTAAAACTCAATCGACCTAAAGTGCACAACTGTCTCAACCGGCAGATTTTGAACGACATTTGTTCGGCGGTGAATAAGCTCGCTGAAGATAAAGAGGTTAGAGTCGTTGCCATCATCGGCTCGGGAAGCAAGGTGTTTTGCGCAGGTGCCGACCTGGCAGAACGCAAAGGTATGACCGAGGGTGAGACACTCGACTATTTAGCGCTGATTCAGCGCACGATGCGTCAGGTTGAACTGATGCCGCAGCCGGTTATCGCCGCGATTAACGGCTCAGCCTTCGGTGGCGGCACCGAGTTAGCTCTAGCGTGCGATCTTCGAGTGATGATGGACGATGCGACGCTGCGCTTGACCGAAGTCAAGCTTGGTATCATCCCTGGTGCTGGTGGAACGCAGCGCTTGCCTCGCCTGATCGGCAAGTCGAAAGCGAAAGAAATGATACTGACCGCGTCTCCAATAACGGCGCAAGAAGGAAAGGCTATCGGTTTGATCCATAAAGTGGTCGAGAGGGATCCCAAAGAGGATGTTCAGGACGGCTTCTCCGAGACCATGATTAATGCGGTACGCCAATGGGCCGAAGAAATTGCAACCGCTGCCCCGCTTTCATTGAGGCAGGCGAAACGAGCCATCGATCAAGGCTTCGATCGCGATCTCGAAGCTGGTCTCGCTATCGAAACTAAGGCATATCTCGAACTGTTGAACACTCGTGACAGGCTGGAGGGTCTGGCTGCTTTCCAAGAAAAGAGAAAGCCGAATTACAAAGGCGAATGAGAGGACTTACCGATAACCGGATGGAGATGAGACCGACTTTGAGCGTGAATCAGAGCGAAAGAGAGCCATTGCCGCTGCCACTAACGGCGATGATACTTTGCGGTGGTCGTTCTAAGAGGATGGGTCGCGCCAAGGCTTTTCTTCCATATGCCGGCTCTACTATGATTGCGCACATCGTCGAGATGCTTGGCGATATGTTTGTCAAAACACTTTTGGTAAGCAACGAACCCGAGTCCTATGAAGATTTCGGATTGGATGTCGTGAAGGACATTCTTCCTTATCGTGGCCCTATGGGTGGAATTCTTTCAGGCTTGCTGGTCGCGGAGACCGACTATTCATTTGTTATCGCTTGCGACATGCCGCTGGTCAACAAAAAACTGGTTCGCGATATGACTGCAGCTCGAAATGGTTTTGACGCAGTGGTTCTTTCACACTCAACCGGATTGGAACCGTTGTTTGCTGTTTATTCCAAGACCTGCGTTAAGCCGCTCGAAGAGTCTCTGTTTGCTGGCAACCTCAGCGTGCAAGACTTGATCGGCGGGTTGAAAGCGACTACTTTCAAATACGACCAAGACCGGTATGAGTGCGCTGCGCTTCCGCCTTACTTCAACATCAATACGCCTCAAGACTACTCCAAGCTGATCACGAAAGGCTCTTCAGCGATCCATAGATTTCCGGAAAAACGAAAGTCCTAGTCTTGTGTGACAGCGCTGTTCTTTCTCTCTCTGGCAGTCGCCATCAAGAGAATTAGATCCTGGCAATCGGCGGGCACTCCAGCGATACCAACTGCAAGCTTAATCTCAGAGATGAGTTGCGGATCGTTGTTCACCAGATCGCGAAGTCTTGCGGCCATGCTACCTGCCGCAGGTGGATCGGTATGGGGAAGAATGAGACCGAAGTCCTCTCCATCATAATGACCGAGGATATCGGCTATTCTAACTGTGCCTTTGACGAGATCCAGTGTCCGCTTCAAGCTGTTGGCGGTGAGCATACCTCGTTGACTGCCGATGCGGAAAAGGATAAGCGTAAAAGGCGTGTCGTAAGAATGAAAGCGATAATACTCATGCTCGAGGAAATAGAGGAAGGCTACCTCGGTGTAGACTCCGGTCTCTTTCCTCGTCATGCTTTGTGTGAATTTATCGAGCGCCGACAGATCAATTGCTGGAATCTGCTCGACCGGAGCGTCGCTTTTCTCCACGGCGACTGTGCCGGCATTATCAACCTCGACAAGACCGGCTGACAGGAGATTGAATAGCACAGGTGTCCAGGCGGCGCGAGTAAGCTGGCATTTTTCGAGCAAATCGCTGAGCGTGGATTTGTTGTCTACCATCTGGTAAATCCGCTTCTGAAGATGCATCTCTACTGGCACCAGATGTGCAACTTTCTCTTCGAACTGTTTTTCAGAGATGTTAGGATCGCCCCTTCTAAGGCGCGAGTCCATACTGAGGCTGTGAGTGTCGAGGTAGCGGCTATGGTCGGCAACCGTGGCTGCTTTCAATAATAATGAATCGAGGCGGGAGTGAATAGTGCGGTTATTGCTCAGATCTTTGTCGAAGAATCTGAAGTCACCAACGGTGCTGTTGGCGGACAGTTCGAGAAACGCATCTTCGCCTTCGAGATTATGCCGTCTGGCATCGACAAGCGCGCCTTCTTCGAAATATAGGTCCGCGGTCTCGGACGGATTGTGCGATTGCACCGACAACCTGCCTGTCAGTTGGCTTGATGCTATAGATGCCAGCAGTGATGGCAAAGGCATTTGAGCTAGATTGCCTTCCATTACTCCCAACGAGTTGCGCTGTGAGCCTTCCAGGACCGGCCTTTGTTGTCCTGACTCTGTTTGCAACCGGGTTTGATTTTCCTCGGGAAAAGCTGTCATTACAAGGTCGTGGATCATGACAACGTCCGATGTTTCGTAGCTCCATTCCAACTTAGAATGCAGCCCTTCGCCCTTGTAGAACGACCATTGATGGCTTTGTTCGTTGTGACGGCGCTCCAACTTCGCCGACAGGACATACTGTTGCTCTTTGTACGTCCAAGGCAATTCCACCAGTTGTCCTGGCTGCTTGGCCGCCTCAGCGAACACAAGCTCGATATCCGATGTCTGGGGGACGTGCAGACATTCCGGCAGCCGAAGCCGCTTTTGAGCCGACGAACTGCCATGTTGGATCATTTGATAATCGCCATTCCTGCCATAAGACGGCTTGCTTTTGAGGTCATCATTCAGATTTTATCACCCGGATGTTTCTATAGCGAGTGCTCGGTTCTGGTAAATCGCCAAATTGCCATACCGGATGTCAAAGGAGATGACACTATATATAGTGTCATCTCCTTTGACATCCGGTGCTGCAAGATTGAGCAGCTCATACTCATCGGATACGAGATATGCTTCGGCAAGCTGTCGACAAACTGTCGACAAGCTGCTTCCGGCGTTCGCGGATAAACACGAGGCATGATTTGCTTATTTGATTGGATCCAAATGCACGATCTGCTTCTTACCGTCTTCTTCAAGAACTGCTTTGTCTCTGTTGATTGATACCAGGGTGACCGTGTCGAATTCCTGACCTTCGGTGAGCGTAATGAAACGCTTCATCCCATGCTTGGCTGGATAGCTGCGATCCTTGAAAGTAAGTATCACGCGATCCCCTACGATAGCGTTGAGCTTGAGCTTTCGCATGAGAAGAGGTTTTTCCGGAGGCGGGGGTAGCTCGTCGAAGGTTATGCCGGTGCCTCCATCTGTTGGTGGCGGTGGTGGTGGCAGATCCCCTATGACTTGTGAATCAACTCCCGGTGGTGGTGGTGGGAGCCCGTGCGGTCCGCTACCCATACCAGGCGGTGCGGGAATTTTGCCACCAGCGGAGAGTAATCCTTCGGCGCTATTTGGAGCTCCTTCCGATTTTGGAAATGGTAGCGCACCTTCCACGGCGTCAAAAGGGTTAGCGCGTCCGGCGTCGAGTCTTGCACGATCGACTGCCTCTTGTTTCCTCGTTGCCTCGATCACTCCGACAGGCAATGACGACAGATACTGAAGACGAGACTGATCGTTGGTAGGCTGACTGTCGCTGTTGATGCTGTTGACGGGGGGCTGGCCAAGTGATTGGAGACGATCCTGGATGCTGTACTGCGCTGATTGGGGTTCGTTCGGTAAATCAATAGGAGTGCTTTTCACCTGAGCTTGTTTGGCGCGAAGTGCCGCAAGACGATTGGCTTGAGCCGTTTCTTCGTCATCACCGCCTTTTCGAAAAAGCATTGGACCATAGGTGCCAATAGCCGTCAGCACTATCGCAATGCCGCCGACCATCAGGATAAACCTCATTCGCCCGTTCACGATAACCTCAATTGACTGTAAGTTGTCATCGAATTCCTTCTCGCCAGTGTGTTCATGGGAGATAATAGACGCTCATGACGAACGTCATTACCGGTGTGTCGAGTCCTAGGCTTCTTGCTTTTTCGCTCGCCGGAGTTTTGACCATGTCTTTTTCAGCATTGTCAGGTGCCGCCACTATCAATCCTCTGATTGCCACGATACGTTGGTAGGCTTCCAGTCGTTTTAAAAAATCGGAGAGTTGCCGATAGTTACCCGAGACATACACTCGTCGATCGATATGTTTAATACCGAGTGGATCAGGCAATGCTTCCTCGATCACTTTGTTGATAGAAGGTGTCGGATTGGGTTTCGCCACCTTCGGTTTCTCTTTTTCGGGTGGCTTCGGAATTGCTAACCTGCCACCGACCTCGGCGATAATCGAGTCCATGATATTTTCGGACTTGTCTGTCTTGGTTTCCGAAGGAGGTTCTACCGAGAGAAGTTCCGTGCCGGATTCATTGCTCAGTCGCTCCATGTCTATGAGAAGAATGTCTATTTCCGGTGCCGGCGGAACCGATGCTCGCATGCGTTGAATGTCACGATCGAGCTTTCTCTTTTGCTCGATTAAAACCTCTTTTTCTTTGAGTTTTCTCGCCAGGCGATCGTACTCATCCGTAAGCATCGTCAGTTCGTATTTTACGTGATTGGCCGATTCGATCGCCGGCTGTACCCAGACGATAAGGGCGACTAGTGTGAATATGTAGGGCGCGCCGCACAAAATGATTTGCATGGTTTTACTCATCTCACCTTCACCTCCCTGCTATTCCTTGATTTCGATTGCTGGTGATTTGAAACCAATCAGGTCGCTGTTGGATGGTATCAAATGCGGTGCAGGTCGTTTTGACTGTTTTGTCTCTGGTGGTCGAGATGCGGTTACAGGTTTGGTTCTTGCGATCAAACCGAACGTAACGAGCTGCGGATTCTTATCTTTGCGGCTTGCGAACTCGATGCTGGCTTCGCGCACCAATGGAGAGCTCTCCAGGTTGAGCGACATGTCCGACACTGAGGCGAAATTTTTTGCGAAGCCCCCCACCTGAAAGTCTTGTGCTCCAAAAATGATGTGGTCTATTTGAACGCCTCTCGGCGTGTTTAGTTGAATCGCATCCATATACGAGGACCACTTGCTGGATTTTTCCACCAAGTATGTCAGGACTTTCTGCCGCATCTGAAGGGATGTGTTGGTCTCCTTGAGTTGGTTGAGCTGCTGCAAGTCCTTGCGAGCTTGTAATATCTTCGCTTCGGTGGACGCGAGCTCGCGCGATTTCGTGGGTAGATCGAAGGTGCTGAAATATGCCACCACAATCAGCGATAACGTGAGCAAAACCAACCCGCCAATCAGTGTCGGGCGGAACCAGTAGAACAATGGCTCTCGCTCGTCTATCTTTTGCGTGGCTCGATCGTCGAACAAAAGGGGCAGCCTGCCTTCTTTGTTCAAATCCAAGTCTACTGAAAACGTGGGGGTCCAGGCCGGCTCGATGGCGCTGCCGATAACCGATGCCAGAATAGGGCGCATGCGTTCAACGACCATATTTTGATCGAGCGTCATGTCGCGCATGGCGTCACCAAATATGGTTCTAAACCCCATACGACTGCCGATGTATTGGTCGAGATTGGGGACCATACATCCTGGACCGGTAAGAATAATCTGGTCGAGCTTGATGTCTCCGGCCTGTGATTGGTAGAACTCCAGTGATCTCTCGAGCTCATCTGTTATGTCGCTGAAGATTGTTCTTGCCACCTGGGCGGCCTGTCCCATTCTCGGGTCTTTCGGTGGCATCCCGAAGAGCGGTAGCTCCGGAAGAAGAGTAAGAGCTGTGTCGAAATCGACTTCCAGACTTCGCGAGATTGCTTCTGTCAGAGTCTCCATTCCGATGATAACGGAGCGACCGAACAGCGGCATTGCGCTTCTGACGACGTTGATGTCTGTCGCGTCTTGTCTCAGGTTGACTACCATTGACATGTGCCCGGTCGAGCCCATGTAGCCAGCTAACGCAAGACCGCGAATCGCGGCAAGCGAGCTCACTTCGATTTTTCCAAGCTGGACGCCGCAAGAATCGGATGCGCGCCAGCATGTCTCCACGATGGATCTTTGCACCGCAGCCAGTATCACATCTACTCGCCGAACTCCGTCGGCATCTGTGCGCTCTGTTGCCGGCATCAAGGACCAGTCCAGATTTGCATCTGATATGGGGAATGGAACGTGGTTGGTTGCTTCTTGCGTCACGACCTCGGCAAGTTCGTCGGCGGGCATACCTGTAGGAACCGGCATCAGTCGAACGACGACGGACTGAGCCGGAATCGTCATATTGAGCACCGGCGCCGGTCCAGTCGGTGTGACACCAGCCTGGAGCATCAGCTCGCTCATAACCGAGCCGACTGCGGCGGGGTCAGCTATCAGCCCTTCTCTTACCGTATTTGCAGGCGTCGGCAAGCAAGCGAATCGAACAATCTCGATTCCCACCCGCGTCTTCTCGAGTTGAACCAGAGTAATGCTGTCGCTGTTAATGTCGATCCCAATTGTGGGACCCTTCTTCTTGCTGATGCCGAAGCCAAACATTTTGCTTGTGCCGAACATCTCTTTCCGCCATTTCCAGTTGCTACGAAGGTTCGAACCCGATCGCTAAAGCCCGCCCCCCTGCTTAATTATGCCCAAGGGTTCGCTGAAATACCAGGCTTCATGTGCCACCAGCAAAGCAACTAGACCTCCAAATGCCAACGAAGGTCCAAATGGAAATCGATTGGCAAATCTTCTCGAGCCGGACATGACAGCACCGAGAAGCGCTCCGGCTAACCCGCCGAATGTGGCTAGTAAAGCCAGTTGTGGAGTGAGGAACTGTTCCTGATTTTGGGTGAAGATGCCGATGCTGACCAGCGGCACCGCAAGTATGGAGAAACCGATGATGAATCCGATTATTGCCGGTCTGGTGGCTTCGCTCAGTACGTCTCGCTGTTGCATATCTCTTAACAGATAAACCGCGCCCATGATCGAGCCGGCGAGGAAAGCGATGATCACGGCCATACTCATCGATTGCCAGCCGAGCCAACAAGCTATAACCGCCGATAGTACCGCGTCGCCTCCGCCCATGACGATGTCGTCATCCGGATTGTATTCCTTCTCCTTCAAATTCATGGACTCGTCCTGGACCCATGGTGTCGCGCCGGGCGCTGTTTCTTGCTCCTCCTCCTTTAGATGGCTGATAGCAACAAGACCATAGAAATCGATGAAATCGAAAAGGATATAGCTAGCACCGGCTCCGACAAGCGCACTTCCTGGATTTCCGTGCCTGATCGAAAAGTAAATCAATCCCAGAATGATCGACGGATAAGTAATCTCGTGCGGTATGAGGTGCTCTCTAAAATCGGTAATCGTGACGGTGATTAGCGTCGCTGCGAATATGCACATAGCGATGCCGTCAAAGGAGAAGCCGAACTTGAACAAGATTGCGACGAATAAGGCTCCGGTTACGGCCTCGACAAGCGGGTACTGCCAGTGGATCGATTTCTTGCAGTAACGGCAATGACCTCCGAGCAGAAAATACGAGATTATCGGAATCATGTCCCATGGTAATAACCGCTTCTCGCAATGCATGCATGCGGAGGCCGGGCGCAACCAGGAGCGATGCAAGAGGGAGCGCAGTGCCATCACGTTGAGAAAACTTCCAATGCACGCACCCAAGACGAAAGCTATCGTACCGCGCAGCCAAACGTTGGTGCCAACGTATGGTGTCAGGAGGTCTTGAGTTAGTAGTGGGCCATACCAGGGATCCACTTATGGAAACTCCCTTCTCTCGTTAACTATCGACGCCAGACCGAGGAGCAGCAAAATAAAAGCCATCACATACGAGAGCATGAAAACTATTATCTCCTGCGATGGCTCTTTTCCGTACATTAGCATGGATCGAACTCTGGTTAATTGTGCAAGATCGGGCAGGCACCAGTAGAGAGTCGACAAAAGATTCTGCGCAGTTGGGTTGTTCGACATTCGACTCAGATCTATTAGAGAGCTTCCCAGATGACCGATAAACCAGAGCGAGAGAGTAAAAATCACACTCATGATAGGCGTCGAGAATGTCGAGAAGAATGTCGCCATCGCCAGAACAAAAAGAAGTTCGAGCAGAACCAACGCTAACGAGCAAGTAATGCCATGAATATGCAACTGCATATGGTGCTCAGGATCGACTAGCGAAACAAGACCCAGCAGAAAGAGTCCCATCCCGACGAGCACGACAAATAGACACAGAGATAACCCGACATACTTTCCTAGTATGAATTGCCAGCTTGAAACCGGCTTCGTAAAGATAACGTAGATGGTTCGACGTTCGAGCTCTTTGTAGACCAAGTTCGTACCGGCAAAGACTGCGATAATACCGCCGATGATAGCGATAACAGTGAGCCCGAGATCTTCTACGATGCGAATATCTTGACCAACTGACAGCGATCCGAGAAGAATGCCCAGCACTGTAATCAAACAAGCAAAAACAAAGAAGGCATAGAGTACTCGATCTCTTACCGTCTCTCGGAAGGTGTTGAGTGCGATTGCGAAAATCGGATCAATTACAGTCGAGAACATAGCCGCGATCACCTTTCAGCTTGAGCTAGAAAGAAATCTTCCAGATCTCGATATCCTCCGCCTTGGTCGATGTTGCTTATCTTTTCCTCTGTGACCAGGCGACCTTTCACGAGGACGCCCACGCGATCGCAGACCTCGTTAACATCGGGCAAGAGGTGTGAGTTGAAAAAAATCGTTTTGCCATTGCGCTTCAGCTGATTGATTATCTCTCTGACATCACGCCTGCCTATCGGGTCTAGACCAGACATCGGCTCGTCCCAAAATAAGATGTCCGGATCATTGATTAGAGATTGAGCAATGCCAAGTCGCTGAAGCATTCCTTTTGAATACTTGTTCATCGGTTTGTTGGCATCGGCTTCCATACTCACGAGTCTGAGAAGATCTTTGATGCGATCCTTTATCTCGAAACGCTTCAAGCCGAAAAGGCGTGCAATAAATTCTAGGAATTCAAGCCCGGTAAGGTGTGAATAGAAATAAGGGTTTTCCGGCAGAAAGCCTATTCGTTTGAGCGAACTGTGATCTCCGGCCGTTTTTCCCAAAACAGAGACTTCTCCCCGGTCTGGCTTCATCAGACCGAGGAGAATTTTGACCGTTGTGGTTTTACCAGCCCCATTGGGACCGAGTAGCCCATATGTCTCGCCCTGTTTGACGGTGAGCGACAGATTGTCCAACACCATCGAACGCTTGAGAAGGAAGCTCGAGACCCTGTCTTTGCAAAGCCCTCGCGCCTCTATCACATTTAGGCCAGTCATTAGCTGCCTTTCTTATCCACACCTTTGCGACTTTGCGTGATGATTTTGTGAAGCTCTGCTGTAGCAGCGCGCAGTCGACGAGATACTTGCATTTGCGAAATACCCAATCGCCTTGCAACTTCGGTCTGGCTCAGATCTTCGTAGAAGGTCAGTTGAACGACCTCTCTCAGTCCGTCACGCAGTTGCTTGATCGCCTCGGAAAGCATAAATCTGTCTTCTTTGGCGAGTTGATTGTTGTGGTATCTGCCATCGACAAGTGTATCGATAAGCGATTGCTCCGAGCCGGCGTCGTTGGAGAGCGCTTGATCCAGAGAGATCAAAGTGCGTCTGCGATCGACCTCATACGCTTCGTTGACGCGAGATACCGGGATCTGCAGTTCGACGGCAATCTCCATGTCGGTGGGCTCACGACCAAGTCTGGCAGTGAGATTCTGCACCAGACGATTGATGCGGAAAGACAGCTCTTGCAACTCACGAGGAGCGCGAATCATCGCCGTCTTATCTCGCAGATAGTGCCTGATCTCACCTGTGATCAGGTGAGTCGCGTAAGTCTGAAATTTGGCTCCTGCATCTGGTTTGAATTGATCAACCGCCTTGATCAGTCCGATGGAGCCGACCTGGATCAAATCTTCAACAGGGTCTGTAGAGCGCCTGGCTAATCCGTACGCGATTCTCTTGACCAGCGGCAGGGCCGCCTGAATAATCGAATCTCTCAGGGCAGGGTCTCGCGTATTGGAGTAATCCGCCAACCATTCATGAATTTGATCTTGCGCCTTTGAGGCGTCTGCTCTAGGACTGGAAGACGGTCCTGGTCCCGGAGTTGCTCTTTTTGCCTGCAATCCCTTACTCACCACTTTTCTCTTCGACTAACCCGACAATCAATATTGTATGGCCTTAAGGCAGATTATCAAACAAATCTTGTAAAAACTAGTCGAAAAAGCAGTCGATGAGCATCCAGGTGCTTTTGCCAAGGTGGGAAAATCTGCCGAAAACCAGCTCTCAGCAGGCGTTAGCGGTTTTGCTATCCTTTATCTTTCGGCTTGGTTAAACCTGCGCGTTAGTGTGTTCGAGTTACAGGTAGCCAATGCAATCGGGTCGAAATTGCTTTACCTGCACAGGGAGCTGTTTAGATTATCGGTCTGTATTGCAACCCCTGACTGGATTTCAGGGGGCGAGTCGGTTCATCGAGCTCTTGTCAAACAGGAAAGGTCAAATCGATGCTGATTTAACCTTTCGAATCAAGATTAAATTATCGGCGGACCGCCGGTTAAGTGTCTGGGCTACGCCCTGATCTAACGGAGAAGTTTGTCCGCGCTTGCTAAATTGCGAATGTCGAAATCCCAAACCCAGGTGTGTCAGAGGGGGTGTCAAACGAGATTTGCTGTCGTTTACCCCAAGTCCGACAGTTGCTTCATCAAGTCACTTGACCGCGAGCCTCGATTTTGTGGCGATTACCTCGTCTTCGGCATCATAATCGAACTTGTCTTGGTCGATGGACTCCGGCGGGTTGTTCCTTTGCCAGGTGATGGTTTCGACGAGGGCCTGCTGACGATCGGTCTTTTCAATCCAATCGAATTCTTTGCGGAAAGTGTCACTATCGATAACGAGGTGTTGTCGCCAGTCGTAGTCCTGGCTCAAGTGTTCAGGAAGTGATTCGTCCTCGACCGCTACGATTTCGCCTTTCCATCCGGCCGCTTTGCCAATCAGTGTCACCCATTCTGCTTCCGTCAGCGCTTCACCTTCGCCGATGTTGAAGATGCGATTCTCTTTGCTACTGTCCTTACTTGCAAGGTTGATGGCGTGGGCGACGTCGGCGACATAACCACGAGTGAGGCGCCATTTCGATTGCTGAGTCCCTAAAAGAATCGCCTTGCGTCCGTGGTCCATCTTTTGCAAGTACTCGAATACTCGGATTTGTGGATCCCTCGGACCATAAACTACAGGCAGCCGCAGTATCGTTGATGGCAGACCGGGCTCGCTTTGCGCCAGACGCTCCACCAAAATTTTCTCGTACTCGTATGCCGTGTGGAGTGCGTCGACAGCGCTGCCTCGATAGGGATAGAGCTGTTCTCTGAGCGGTGCATTCTCTTTCAGCGGAGTCGGATCCGGCGTTCCCGGCTCTTTTTTACGCAGCCGGTTGTAAGCACGATACACATCTATACTGCTTATCGTGACGATCCGTCCGGTCGAGCCTGCCAGAGCCCTGTTCAACATCCAGGTCTCCTGCGCCGTCCTGGGGATCATATCGATGACGACGTCAGGCGACAGTTTTCGAAGTTGGGCTCCATGTGCTGACAACTCCCTTCTGTCGAAAATCATCGATTTGACATTGTCAGGTAGATGACCGCCCGATTTGCCTCGGTGAACTACGGTTACATCCTGTCCAGTCTCGACCAGGTCCTTTACTAAGTACGAACCGATAAAACCAGTTCCACCCAAAACAAGTATTCGCATACGCGCTCCTAATATTGAGCGAGCACTAACCGCTCACAACTCTGCCTTCTCTAAGACTTTCTACCAGATTCTGATATTTATTTACCAGCAACATTACCGTTTAATGTTGTCGCTTGGGCTTGAGACATCCCGGGTATTGCGATTCTATGGGAAGATACACGATAGAAGGCTGTTTTCCATTAAGTGATGCCATGGAAAGTCGACCAGAACCTGCGACAACAACATACACAGGCCTGTTTCGCGTAGCGAAGGCAAAGCCGGTCCGACCGCTGTCAGCAGCGTATCTAATAATTCTCGGTTCCCTGACGATTGCACTGGCGCTCACGATTGTTGTTGCTGCCTACTTGCAAAAGCTGGCCGCCGCAGTATGTGCTGCATCCGCCGCCATCCTGGTAATGTGGTTCGCCCTGGCATTTCTCTGGCATTCGGTACGGCAGTTGAATCAAAAGATTGATGCATTGACTTCGCTTGCCGAAAAAGAAGAAGCGAAGTAACTCATCGGAGCTGGTTGATCACGGTGAAGATCGGCAGATACATTCCGATGACTACAGATCCGACAACGCCACCAATGCCGACCACCATGATAGGCTCGAGCATGGAAGTCAATTGCTCGACTGAATTTTCGACCTCCATGTCATAGAAATCGGCGACCTTCGATAGCATGTCGTCCAGGCGCCCTGTCTCTTCGCCGACGGCAATCATCTGGGTGACCATCGGCGGAAAAATGTTGCTGCGTCCCATCGGTTTGGAGATGGTGCCGCCCTGCCTGACTTCATCGTAAATGGTATCAACCGCCTTTGCCACCACTGCATTACCGGCGGTGTCTTTAACCACGTCAAGAGCATTCAGCATTGGTACCCCGGCTCTGATCAAGGTGCCGAAAGTTCGACTGAATCTGGCGATAGCAACCTTTTTGATCAAGTCTCCGAATAGTGGAAGTGCGAGGACTATCCCGTCTATGTGGAGCCGTCCCACGTCGGTTTTGTAGTAGCGTCGTACGAGATATCCGCATATCGAACACGCGATGATGAACATAACCATCCAGATCGATCGGACTGCTTCAGACAGCGCTATCAAGAACTGCGTATACAATGGCAGTTCGCCGCCGATGTTTTTGAACAAACCTTCGAATACCGGAAGGACAAATGTGAGCATGGCCCAGAATACGCCTACGGCGATGAGCAATACCACGGTTGGATAAACCATCGCCGATCTGACTTTCTGATTAAGCTTTTCCTTGTACTCTAGGTAATCGGCCAGCCGCTTCAATACATCCGAGAGAATACCGCCGGTCTCACCGGCTCTCACGATCGCTATATAGAGCCTGTCGAATATGGAAGATTGTTTCGCCATTGCATCCGAAAGCGAAAGCCCAGACTCCACGGATTTTCTGATGTCGTCCAGGGCGTACTTCAGTCGCTTGTTGGGACACTGCTCTACGATAATTGTCAGAGTTCTCAGCATGGCGACGCCGGAAGAGACCATCGCGGAAAACTGTCGTGAGAACACGACCATGTCTTTCAACGTGACCTGTTCGAGCGAGTCGATCATCTGGATCAGTTGGCGTTTGATCTCTTGCGTGGAAAAACCGCCGCGTTCGCGAATGTCGATAACGTCCAGACCACGAGCAGATAATCTGGTGCGGAGAATGGCTGCAGATTCGGCTTGGGCAACCGCTTCTCGCAGTTTGCCCTGGCCGTCTCTTACTGTGTAAACATACTCCATTTAGCGTAATCGTCCTTTCTATTTTCGATCTGTTTTGTTTATGTCTGTAAACGACCGAACATCGAACGCCTTTCAGGCGGTGGATCTTGCGAGAGTGTTTGAGCCGGCTGACCGCGCTCCGGGTTCAACAACACCTTCAAATCATCCGGTCTTGTCGTCTTCGAATAGGCATCATCCACGGTGATAACGCCCGCCTTGGCGAGATTGGTAAGCGCCTGCTCGAGAGTTTGCATGCCTTGCTTGGAACCCATTTGCATGGTGGCATAGAGCTGAGAGTTTTTCGCTTCCCTGATCAAGTTGGCAACTGCGGCAGTATTGACCAGTACCTCAGCAGCGAGAATACGACCTTTAGTGATCGGGCTGCCACCCGCGAGCTCTTCTTGTCTGGGAATGAGCGTCTGGCTGATGACGGCGACGAGACTGTTGGACAGCATTATCCTGATCTGCTGCTGTTGATCGTGAGGGAATGCGTCTATTATTCGATCCACTGTTTGCGCGGCTGAGCTGGTATGCACCGTACTTAATACCAGGTGTCCAGTCTCTGCGGCCGTGAGTGCTAGATGAATTGTATCGAGGTCTCGCATTTCTCCCACCAGAATGACGTCTGGATCTTCACGCAATGCGGCTCTCAGGGCGTTGGCGAAACTTCTGGTATCACTGCCGAGTTCGCGTTGAGAAATCACCGACATCTTGTCGTAATGCAGGTACTCAATCGGATCCTCGACAGTGAGAATGTGGTGAGAACGTGTTTCATTAATGTAATCAATCATCGAGGCAAGGGTAGTTGATTTACCCGATCCGGTAGGACCGGTGACTAGGATCAGTCCTCGCGGCTTATCGGTGAGCGCCTGGCATAACTCAGGTAGACCGAGCTCGGCCAAACCGGGGATCGTCGTCGACACAATCCGGAACGCGGCGGCTAACGAGCCGCGATCGCGATAGATGTTGGCGCGGAATCTTCCCAGCCCAGCTACACCGAAGCTGAAATCGACTTCGTAGATATTGGCAAGCTTTTCCTTTTGCTCGCTATTGATTATGGAGAAAATCAATTCCTCCACGTCCTTGGTGGACAAGGTCGGCAGGCAAGTGCGCTCCAGTCGCCCGGAGACGCGTATAATCGGAGGTTGCCCGGCCTTGATATGAAGATCGGAGGCTGCTCTGTCGAGAACAAGCTGCATGAGCTCTTGCAACTCAATGTTCATCCCTGGTTGGCTCCTTGCGGTTGTGGATCAGTTCTTTCGCTTGTTATTGCTTCGCACGGGCTGTTCGCGCTTGCCGTTTTGTCCCTTTTCGCTCAGGCAGTAAGGGCACTCGTGCCACTCGCCGAAGATCTCTGCATCGCAGGCCTGGCAACAAGTCTCGTGTGCCTCTTCTGCTCTCGTCATGCCGCATTTCGGACAGCTAGACCAGTCTTCCTGTTGGAGCGTTCCGCAGCGTCGGCAGGAAGTCTTGAGCTCATGCTGGCAGAATGGACATTTTATGAAATCGTCGCTGATTGGATTTCTGCATTTAGAGCAGAGTTTGTCCTCGCCGGATGTGTCAGCCAAAGTCACTCTAACGACTTCGTCGCTGGTCGTCAGACCCTGACCGACGAGACGGATGCTGTAATCCTTGAGTGGTATCATACCGGATTGTTTTGCCGCGAGTCTGACCATTGCTGTCGTGGCACCTTTGCAGACGAGGTCGCGTATCTCGTCGTTCATTCGCATCACTTCAAAGACACCGATACGATTCTTGTAACCGGTCATGTTGCATGAATCGCATCCTGTTCCGCGTCGGAAGATAGGCATTCCGTCGTGACCGATGCGCAGACGATAATACTGAATTGTCGAGTCGGCCAGGCGCTCTTGAGTCTTGTCGAGCAAACCGAGATAGCGCAATGAGCTCAGATCGGGTGTGTATTCCACGGCGCAGTCTTCGCAGATCCTTCTCACGAGACGCTGTGCGACCACACCTACGGTCGCAGATGCCACCAGATATGGGTCCACCTCCATCTCCGCCAATCGTGTGATTGCTCCTGGAGCGTCGTTGGTGTGGAGGGTGGTGAACACGAGGTGTCCAGTGAGAGCGGCTTCCACTGCGATTTTTGCGGTCTCTCTGTCACGAGTCTCTCCAACCAGTACTATGTCGGGATCCTGTCTCAAGAAATGTCTCAGGATTCTCGCGAAGTCCAAACCTTTTTCGCGCAGCACCTGCACCTGCGTGATGCCTGCCATCTCGTATTCGATTGGGTCCTCTGCCGTGCAGATGTTCACTTCCGATGTGTTGCGTTCTGACAATGCAGCGTAGAGAGTCGTTGTTTTTCCGGATCCTGTCGGACCGGTAACGAAAATGATTCCGTAAGGTTTTTGAATCATGTCTCTGATCAATGACATTGCATCAGGTTCTGAAACCAGATTGTCCAAACCGAAATTGGTATGCGATTTATCCAGTTGTCGCATTACCACCTTTTCGCCGTGTTTCGTAGGGATGGTAGAGACCCGGAAATCGACGTCTTTGCCGGAAAAGCGCACCCTGATACGTCCGTCTTGAGGTAACCTGCGCTCGGCGATATCGAGGTCGCTCATAATTTTGTATCGGGAAACGAGCGCCGCTTGAATAGCTTTTGGCAAACTGCGATCGACGAACAGCACACCGTCGAGTCGATAGCGCACGGTAACCGACTTGTCTTGCGGCTCTATATGCACGTCTGAACATTGGCGCTTGATCGCTTTTGCCAGCACTTGATTGGCTAATTGAACGATCGGAGCATCCTGCGCCTGTCTTGCCAGGTCAAGGTCGTTGACCTCGTCGTGCACTTCTTCCATGATGGCGATGTCGGAGAGATCGACCTCCGACTCGATGAAGGTCTCGTCTTGATACTCGACCATCTCTTCGGTCAGCTCGTCTTGCCGTTTGGAGTAGACCGTCTCCATGAAATGCTGGAAATCATCTTCCGTACAAACAACCGGCTGTACCGTGATGCCCTTCAGTCTGTACTTGATGTCATCCAGAGCAAGCAAATTATTGGGGTTGACCATCGCGATCGTGAGCTTGCTCTCTTCTTTGGAGATGGGCACGACCTGGTGCTGACGCATCACCTTCTCAGGCAAAAGCTCGAGACAATTGCTGTTGGGAGTGACTTTGGTGAGAGAGACATAGTTGACGCCGAACTGAAGCTCGAGTGCATTTTTCAAATGCTTTTCATTGGCGAGACCGAGTCGCGAGAGGATAAGAGAGATAGGCTCTCCCGTCTTCAACCGTTCCTGCTGTACTAGTTTGAGCTCATCATGGGTAATCAACCCATGATCGACCAGCAGTTCCCCAATCTCTTTCTTGATTAGTGCCATACATGGTTACCTTGATTACCCTGCATTGCCTGATGAAGTCTCACTCTATGACCGAAATGAGCGAATCGCTTCAACAGAGCTGATGCCTCAAGTGATCTATGCCCGTTTCCTCTTGCTTAATACACTCGTATTACAATGGCCTGAATCTTAGATCATCTTTCATGGTAAATCTAATCCGCAGCTCGAAGACAGATTAATCAGGACACCCAGATGGCAACGCGACTCATAAAAACATCGATGGCTCATCGTGGCTATGCGCTTGTCAAAATCGCTTATCCCCTGTGGGGCTTGTTGTTTCTCAATCTCTGGTTTTCTAACAGATGGTTCGAAACCGATATCACATGGTTCGGGATACCTTCGATAGTTGTGGTGCTGTTAACGTCTCATATTTTTCTGTTGTTTTTGGAATCTGATCGAGCCGCCCGAATGTGGCGTCTCCTTCTAAGAGGAAAACCGCCTGCGCTCTATGAGACCTGGTTGACTGTGGTGACAGCCGAGCCGGATCCATCTCCAGCGCGGCAATCAGAAGAAGTGACAACGACAACAGCCGTCGATGGAGGCAATAATGCACCAACACGATCGGCAGTTTATCTGGGTTTAAAACAGATTGATCTGGAATGTGTGGACGAATTACATTTGACTCTATGGGGCAATCTTGTCTTCAAATCGCGCAGTATTTGCGGATCTCTACAGAAAGGCGGCACGGTCGTCAATGACGCCGATGATATTCTCAAGGTGCCGTTTGGCGTCATCAAGTCCGATCAACAGCGAGACTTCGTCGAGTTGTTAAAAAGCCTTCGTCCCAATCTGATCGTCGGAGAGCGGCTCACGAAGAAGCTCTCCGCCAAGACAGTCAAAGGGGAAGACCTGATTCAGTCAATAGGTGCACTTTTCCTGGTTTTCGTATTGCTTGATCTGGGGCACTCGATGTTTTCTTACATCGAGATGTTGAAGCATTATCATCTCGCGCAAGTGGAAGCACGGCAGGTTTTACCTTCAGAGGAGCAGCAAAAAACGGCTCGTCAACAAGCCGAACAACATCTGGCTAAAGCGGAGTCGATGCGCGAAAGCAACCCAGGTATTTCGCTGGTTAAACGAACGATTCTCGATAAAGGTATCGCTACCGCCGATATCTTTACTGCCAGAGCCGAGGCGCTCTTTTACCTGGACCAGAAAGCCGAGGCGATTAAATCGATCGAGACTGCGCTGAAATATTTGCCGAAGAGTCAACGCCTTCATACGGAGCTTGCTCGCTATCTAGTCTCTAGCGGTAAAGAGCGGGAGGCTAGAGCCGTGCTGTCTGCCCTTATTGCGACACGTGATGATGCGTTCTTGCCTCGTTTGTACATGATTGCTCTCTTTCGTGAAGACGGAGATGATGCGAATGTCGAACATTTCTACGAAATGTATTCAGAAAAAATGGACCTCGATGTTTTTGGCGAAGAGCCGTGGTGGCCGCCAGGCGGCAATAGATCTCTGGGCGACAATTGGTATCGAGAAGACTTGCATTTTGTTTTTGACAGGATTCTGAAAAAGAAGTGACGGATAATTAGTAGTTACATGCCCCATATGCCGTGGCATAGTTCAACCAAGTAAGCTAAAACACTCTTTGGGATCTATACACTCGTAAGGAGAAGGGGCTCCTTAGCCACCATGGAATCGCTAGATACAGATACTGATAGCGCGCAGAGCTCTTCGTCGGACGCCATAACGTCTACAGCGGCGACGAACACGAAGAAGAAATCGAAAAAGAAAAATCAGGGTTCTGACCTGGCCCTGTTTATCGCATTTCCGTTTGTCGTTCTGGCAATCCTAGTCTCGATTCTGACGATCGTGTCGTTTATTCAAATAGAGTCAATCGGATATGTTGCCGATTTTTGTGCCGGCATGCGTGCGCAGTATATCCTGGTCCTCGTACTCTGTATCGTGCCTGCAATGTTTGCACCGTCAGTGCGAATGCCGACTGCAATCGGGTGTGCGCTGTTTGCATTGATCAATCTATGCATGGTTGGACCATGTTTGCTTCCACCGAAGGAGCTCACAAAGGAAGTCAAAGACCTCCGCTATCTCAGATTTCGCGTTATGCAATTCACGATTCCCGATCGCGATACCAAGCTCGATTCGCTAATCAAAGAAATTTCTCGAACGAACCCTGATGTTGTCTGTCTCACTGGAGCACCGCTCCAACAAATGTGGGACCTCACCGCCAAAATGCCGCCACAGTTTATCCATCGCACGCAGTTGCCCTGGGATGGATATTGCTTCGCCATTTACAGCCGCGTGCCGCTGAAGGATGTGAAGGTCAAGAAGGTCGGTCCTGAGAAGCTCCCTGTGATGGTGGCTGGAATCCAATTCGACTACGGGTGGTTCCGCGCGATTCTGGTAAATGCGCCGCAACCCAAGGACAATGACTCTCTGGAAAGCCGCAACGAGTATTTGAAGGCTGTTGCTGAGCTTGCTAAGAAGACACTCGGACGGGAGATTGTTCTCGGTACTTTTAACACGACACCATACTCAGTGGCATACTCTGATTTTCAGAAGAATTCGGAATTGGTTGATACTCGCATGGGTAATGGTGTGCAACCGAACTGGCATCTATTCAATTTTGATAGCTTCTTCTTTCGCATGCCGGTGGACCACATATTTGTCGACTCTAGAGTAGTGACTCTGGGTCGCTATGTCTGTGGATCCGTGGAAGAGCTCCGGCATAAACCCTTGATGATAGATTTGTGTCCCTCCGATCAGAACAAGGATCCGGATTATAAGGGCGAGGCCGATCCTCCTGAGCCGCCTTTGAAGGCGGCGCCTCCACCTGCCGACGCGAAGGCACCGGCGCAAGAAGCAAAGAAGGGCACTTCTGCTAAGGCCAAGAAGCGCAGCAAATAGGGTCTTGAATGAGTTATGACGAAATTGTCAGAAGAGAGGGGAGCGCGACTGAGCTTGACTTTGCGCTAATCGACGCTGACAAAAAGAGAACGATCGACGCTATCAAGAAGCTCAAATTGCGCGTCACTCCGCCTACATTGGCTGCCGAATCAGGCATGTCTATCGACAAGGCTCAGTTCTTGCTCAACAAAGTCGCAGGTGAGACGCGCGGTAGGCTTGAGGTCGCGGCAGACGGCAGTATCTTCTATTCATTTCATCCCAGTTTTACCAATGTGTACATGCAACGCGGTATCAAAAAAACGCTGCTTACCATTTCCGACGTTGCATTCAATATCCTTTACTGGATAGTGCGCGTTTCCTTCGGAATCGTTCTCGTTTTATCTGTCCTCGTAATCATTGTCATTTTTATCGCGTTGATCATGCTGTCGCTCGCTGCTATGTGCAACGACAACGGTGGCGGTGGGGATCTTAACCTATGCGATTGCGACTGCGGAGATGGATTTTTCAATCTCAATTTTTTGTGCGATGCTTTTCGTTGGGACTACAGCCCTTCGCATACCTATTATTCAAACAGCGTGCCGAGTGTTCGACGCAGACAGTATACGAACTTCGTAAAGGAGCATCCGAAGGGCAACTTCTTTCTGGAGTGTTTTTCCTTCTTGTTTGGGGACGGTGAACCCAACTCCAATCTGTTAGAGGTGCGCTGGAGGGAGATAGCCAGGAGCATACGCCAGAATGGTGGAGTGGTATCAACGGAGCAGTTGGCACCATATCTAGATGGAGATCGCTCCGACTCCGGAATGATTCTGACTGTTCTGGCTCAATACAATGGTTATCCAGTCGTTACCCCAAGCGGCTTTATTGTCTATGTTTTTCCTCAACTAATGGACGGGGAGATCGGCAAGCCGACGATACCGCCGGCGATGCCTTACTTGAAGGAGGCACACTGGCAGTTTTCAGCATTTGATCTGACTACTCAAATCAAAGTACTTTTACTAGCCTTATTCAATTTCGCAGGAAGTTGGTGGCTGTTCAAACATCTTGCACTGGTCAATCAGCTTGGCCACCTGACCCTCCTGGTCGATTTTTTACTGACCTATGCCGTCGTCTTCCTTGTTATCCCAGCCGTCAGATTGGTCATCATCTCTGTTCTCAATGCCAGAATCGACGCTCGCAACGAGCTACGTGCCAAAGCCTACGACTTGGTCAACTATCCAACAGGTGATGTTCTCCAGGAGATTAAGGAGGCTCGGGTTGTTAGACAAGAGGAGCTTGTCAGACTCAATCAAGACAAGTCTATTATTTTTGACAGCGACAAAGATAGTCTGGAGCAGCAGTTCGATCCTTAGCGGCTAGATCGATCAGTGTGCCGGAGCGTTGGTAGACAATCAGAAGACGTGCGGATGGTGGTAGAAACCTACGTGTGCGTTCGCGAACGCACACAAACCTACTGCCAATCTGGCCGATTAGACTTTCTTGCCAAGGTTTGATCCGTGAGCGCGGACGCTAACTTTTTCTCCGAGCTGATCTTCTCTGCGACTATCTTGACCAGACGGGTACCGCCGGTTGAATTGAGGTGCACGGTATCAAGATAGTCTTTGCTGTCGAATCTAGCATCATCAGAAAGGTCGATAAATGCTGCACCATATTTGGTGGTCGATGTGGCCAGGTATTCTCGAAAACCTGCCCAGAACTTGTCCGGCAATAGAGCCCGATTCGGCCAGAGGCTCGGCATGCCGACGACTAGCACGCTGACATCTTCCGCTTTTAGATAGGCAAGCAACTGTTCGAAGAATCTCTTTTGTCCGGAATATATAGGAGGAGAAGAATCGCGATAACGACTTCTGTACTCTTCTGTGTTATCCTGAAATGCGCCCCATGTGCATGCGATCACTTTCCAGAGACCCGGCCGAATGTTGCCAGTGCTTCCGTAAATCGCCTTGAGCAAGTTGTCTTTGGTGAGAGGCTGTTCGTTGTCGTTTGTTGTCTTCCCTTCTTGAGCCAGCACTTCTCCTTTGTCTGAGACGGTATGAAGAGATGCCGTCTTAGCCTCGGACTCGCCAAGCCACGAAAGCACGGCTTTGGGAAGAGCGGTGCGAATCTTTTCTCCCAACGCCTTGGTTGCTACGTAATGATTGAGTTGCCAGTCCATCCAACCTATGGCGTCTGGAAATGCGCACTGATTGAGATCGCCCAATTCCACATAGGGGCTGAGATAGTGGAATGGATCGCTGGCGCTTGCCGAAGGCATGGAGTTGTCGATGAAATCGCGTGGATTGACTCCTATTACAACCAGCTGAGGCTTGTGCGCTTTGTTGAACAGCGACTTGGCGAGCATGAATTGATCCGATGCCATAGCACCACCGATTGACAGATTGAAGGTGGTAGGTTCGGTGCCCAGTCTGTCCTTCAACTCGTGAGCCGCAAATCGCGACTCTCGATGGACAACCGTATCAATCGCCTCGTTGAGATATGAGGCTTCGCAAGCAAAAAGAGCCGAGCCCATCTGGCTACTTCCCATGAAGACCAGATCCGGGTTCTTCTCCTCGACCAGGTAATTTCTGGTGATCCACCAGACCCAGTCTCCTTCCTGCTTTCTCTCATTCGCGGAATTCTGTATTGCTTCCTTTGTCAAAACAGTTTTGTCTTCAGGCAAATGTCCTAGAAGAAAAACATTGAGCAACACGAACAGCACCACCGCAACGATTGCGCTGCTGGTGAGAATTGTGCTTGTGCGTGTTTTTGTTTTGTCCATTGATTCCATCAAAGTGGCAGGTCGGTATTGAAGTTGTATTTTGGTTGCCCTTGCTCCGCTATCGCTTTGCGCCTGTGCATGTGGTGCCCGGAAGCTTCCAGGGCGAGGCTCGTGCTGAAGGTACCACCCATGATACTAATCAGCTGTTTGAAAAACTTATTGCCGCCGAAGGCATTGAGGTGAACACCATCGTGGTAATCGCGTTGTGAGTACAGTGAAAAATCGTTGAGATCGAATGCTGGGACTTCTTGTTTCTCAGCCAGCACTTTGAGCGAATTGACGTACGGCATGTACTTATCAGAACCCAGCACTTTGATGTTTTCCAGTGTGATCGGCATGTTGACGATCACCAGTTCGATTCTCTCTCTCTTGCAGAGTTCAACAAGCTTCAAAAGAAAATACCATTGAATCTTGTAGATACTCTTGTCTGGCTTCTTATAGCGCTCTTTGTACTCTGGAGTATTGTCGACGAACTTCGGCGGCGCCTTCGGATCCTGCGGTGGCACCACCACGGCCAGCGGATGGATTTCTCCAGGCTTGTAGTTGGGCAGGAGGGCTACTCGATCCCAATAGGTGAACATGTCTTTGCCTGTTGGTGGCGGGAAGAGCCTATTGAGCCATGATTGATACGTCTCGTTCACTACCATGCCGATGTCCAGCGCGTTGCCGTAGAGATAGACGTCTCGTTCGAGAATCCAATTCAATTTATCCCAAGGTGACTTGAACAGTTTATTGACACTGTCGTCCAGATTAACCAGGCGATGCAGGAATTTGAACGGCTCCGTATCAACAGGGCTCGCCATCGAGCTGTCGTAAAAGTCGCGGGGTGCTACGCCGTACACGAGGACATCTGGTCGCTGATGGGTGCGTAACATGGCGTTGAGTGTCATGTAAGCGTCTGATGGCATCTGTCCGGGAGCGGCGAGATTGTATGTGTTGAATGCGCCGCCGAAGCGATCGTGCAAAAGTTTGTCGAGATAAACCGCTTTGTGATAGTTGGCTAGATTGAGCTGCTTCTGCAGATACATGGCATCGCTGTTATTGACGGCACTTACCATAAGTGACGAACCCAAAAGCGCGACATTGTGGACTTCGGAGCTGCTGCGCAGATTGTTGAAAGTCCACCAGGCCCAACCCTGATATGGGAACTTGAATTTATCGAACGTGATTGGTGCGGTGAAGCTCAACACCATATTCAGTGCAACGAAAAAGGCAATCGCACACATGAAGATGCTCTGCCTGCCCGCCCGGGCAGGCAGAGCATCTGAGACGGTAAAGTCGGTCCTGCGATCGGGCTCGATTGTGATCGTTCGCTCTTCGACCTTCATAGTCCGGTATCCTTGGCCCCGGCAATCGATTGTTTGCTTTCGGAATTGCCTTCGGGCTTGACGTCTAACGCAGATAGAACGGCGTGATCTTTCGCTAACTCTCGTGCCAGCATATCGAGGAGCCTGGCTCCTCCACCCGAATGAAGGTGGACTGTGTCGCCGAAATCTTTGAGGGGAAACGCTTTTGTTTCATGCATGTCGAAGAATGAGGCACCCTTAGCTGCAGCCAGGGCTTTCAGGCGA
The DNA here is from genome assembly GCA_019746975.1 of Candidatus Obscuribacterales bacterium. GTDB lineage: Bacteria > Cyanobacteriota > Vampirovibrionia > Obscuribacterales > Obscuribacteraceae > JADYXR01. The sequence goes on along the minus strand of JAIERK010000069.1, from coordinate 57,989 downwards.
GTCTTGTATTCGCCCCAGGCTTCATCCGAAATCAACTGACGGTTGATCTCCGTGATTGGCATCGCCATCACAACCACGTGAGTACCGCGTTGGTTGGCGGTATCAAGGATATCGGTGAGGAATTGCATCTGCGATAGGAAGGTATCCCATTTGAGCGTTTTGTATCGCTTCCTGTATTCATCTATGTTGTCGGTGAATGGCGGTCGATTCTCGTCCGTCGTTGGGCGGAAGAAGCATTCGGATGTCCTGATCTCGAAGGGATGGTAGTCAGGCAAGAGCAGCCGACGCTTGTGCACATCGGATGGTTTTACATCGGGGAATGTACTGGCTAGAAGCTGATTGCCACTACGAGAGAGCGAAGTCATGATATTTTCGCTCTCGGCCATTGGATAGAACATTCTGGTCAATTCGTAGCCCAGTCGCTCTTCCCACTTCGGTGCGACCAGCGAAATACGTTCGCTGTAGTCTCCCAGTCGCGATAGATATCGGAATGGATCCGTCGCACGCGGGCTAGGCAAGAGGTTATCCATGAAGTCGCGCGGACCGACACCATATACGATGACATCGGGTCGTTTTTCATCCTTGAGTAAGAACTTCGTCAGCAAATATGCGTCAGAAGGCATCTCACCAGGCAGAGCGAAGTTGAATGTCTTGACGTCGGCACCACTGTATTCTTTGAATTTCGATTCGAAAAAAATACTTTTGTGGTGTTTTGCTCCATCAATCGGCGTCTTGGTGAAGTCTGCATCGACACCGTCGAGTGGCACCAACATGAGTGATGAGCCGAGAAAAACGAGTTGAGCCGGCTTTTCTTTGCTGAGAAATTCACCGATTGCCCAGGAAGTCCAGGTGGGATACGGAAAGTCTTCCGGCTTTAGCTTACCCACCTGCGATGAAGCCATGAATTGGCATGTCACGACGAAAACAACAAATGCCCACAGAGCACGACTGGTCAATAGCGAAGCTTTGTTCGGCAATTCACCGGAAGGTTGCCCGTTTGAGCTAACGTCTGCTCGTCGGCGAGGTGACTCCATCGCCGGCATCGAGGCACAGGGTGCGCATGCTTTTTCTGTGGTGCTTTGTGACATCGTGTGTGAGACTCAGCGATTAGAACTGGAAGTAGATGAAGCGCGGCGAGCTGTCGGGGCTGAATATCGTCAACAGACACATGAGTGCGACCATGACACCGACCTGCACCGCCCATGGTGGTCTCTGATAAAACTTTTTGTCATTCAACCAGTTAACCGCAATGTGCGCCAACATGAGAGTGGGTAGCAGCACGAGCAATGATGGGAAGATGAGCGGATCGCGAATCTTCAACACTTCGAGTTGATTGAAGCTGAAATTGAGCAGCTCGACGGGAACCTGGGCCATTTTAGCCAGCATCTTCCAGGCAATTGTTGCGGTATCGGCTCTGAAGAAAACCCAACCGACGCACACAACATGGAATGTCACTATGACGGAGATAGCGTGATAGACCTTGCTCTGGATGACGCTTTTCGAAACACCAATCCTCTCGAGAACATTTTGGTACTCCCGGTGGACGATGAGCATCACGCCTTGATACACACCCCAAACAAGGAAGTGCATTGCTGCTCCGTGCCACAGCCCACCCAGCGCCATAGTGATGAAGAGGTTGCGGTTGGTGAGCCAGCGACTGCCTCTGCTACCGCCTAATGGGATAAACAGATAATCTCTCAACCAAGTGGAAAGGCTGATATGCCAGCGATGCCAGAAGTCGGCTACGTTGGATGCGATGTAAGGCAAGTTGAAATTGATGGGAACTTTGTAGCCGAAAAGGAGGGCCGAGCCTCGTGCTACGTCGGTATATCCGGCGAAATCGAAAAAGATTTGAAATGCGAAAGCATAAGTGATCAGCCACAGGTCCACGGCGGAGAACTGTTCTGGATGCGTGAAGCCTGCTTGAGCGACCAGCGCCAGGTTGTCCGCGAGCAAAACTTTCTTCGCCAGACCCATCAAGATGAGCTGCATTCCTTCGTCTACATACTCCCACTTGAATTTTGACTTGATGTCGAGCTGGGGAATGAAGTCCTGATAACGCTTGATTGGCCCAGCAATTTGAGTCGGGAAGAAGGAAGCGAACAAAGAGAAATTGATAAAGCTCTTTACCAGCGGCTTGCCTCGGTAGACATCGACCGCATAGTGAATGAATTCGAATACGAAGAAAGAGATTCCTAAAGGCAAAATAATGTGGAGGTGGGGCTCCCGCCAATCGATGCCAGCCACGGAGAGACCGGATTTAATCGTGCCTACGGCGAAGTAGGCGTACTTGAATATTGCCAGTGTGATTAAGTTAGCTGCAACGACAATGCCGAGCCATAGCTTCTTTCGGTCGACAGACTTGGCGATGAATGGGACGAGTAAGAAATTGCCGAGCGTCAAACCGAAGATGAGCAGCCCGTAAATCGGCTTCCACGACATGTAGAAGACATAGCTCGCCACCAGTAGCAGTGGCACGCGCAGCTTCTGTGGAAGCACCCAGTAAGTGAGAAACACAACCGGGAGAAAGACGAGATACTGCAGACTATTGAATAGCAAACTAAGTTCTCCTTGGGCTCCAAAACCTAAGCTGTACGCCAGCCGAGTAAGTTATCAATGGATCGCGCATCACATGATATCGGCTTGTTTTCAAGAATGCCAGCCGACAAAGTTCACCTTTACCTAAAACGTTTATAGTAACCATAGATTTGACCCGCTAAAAGCCGGTCCAGAAATACTCTTGCCGTGCTTGACAATAAGGGCCGCGTTTTCGAAAATCCTCGGCCTCGTTGGGCAGACTTTTGGCGCACTTAAAATGTTTTTCAAATGTAAATTGAATCGAGCTTGCGCAACATAAGTGCTTTCACCGGAACAAATGGTTAGCAAATTCTCACCATTCGCATTCCTGCTGGCAACCGGTTGTAGGGCATCTCTGATGTCTATGACAAGGCTTGTCTTTTGAATGGTCCTGAAAAGGACAAAGATGTTGGTAGACTCTGAGACTCAGGCGCTCCGGAAGGCGGATCTCGAAATCCCAACATGGGGCTATAAACAAGCATACAAACCTGATTCCAAAGGGCAGGGGCCTAAGGGTGAAAGCTCGATTCGTCGCTCTTGCTGTTAGAACGAAGCCTTGCTTGATTTGTTGAATCCTTCGGGAATGAGCTGATACCCGCCACCATATACGGTTTTGATGTATTTTCTGTCCGCGGATTCGAGACGCGTTCTAAGGTGTCTGATGTGCACTCGAATAGTGTCGACATCGTCGTCAGGAGAATAACCCCAGACCTCTTCCAGAAGCTTTCCGGTGCTGACCGTTTGCCCGTGATGTTGCATCAAGCAATGGAGAATTTCAAATTCAGTCGGGGTGAGCTTGACAATACGCTCTCCCACCTTGGCTTGCAGATTCTCAGGAATGAGTGTAATTTCGCCTGCAGTAAGTATTTCTGGAAGCGTTGATGAATGCGGGACAGAGCCTGCGCGCCTGAGCAATGCTCTGACGCGGACTTGCAACTCTGGAATCTCGAATGGTTTTACAAGATAGTCATCAGCGCCGGAATCGAAGCCGGATACCTTGTCCTTCGTCATGCTCAATGCTGTGAGCATGAGAATAGGAATTGGATGGGTGCTTGGATTTTGTCGTAAACGCTGACAAACGGTGAAGCCATCAAGGTCAGGCATCATAACGTCGAGGACTATCAGGTCGGGATGGTTCTGTTGGGCGAGTGCCAGTCCTTTAATACCGTCGCTTGCTGTTTCACACTGATGTCCGAGCAATTCCAGATTTATCTTGACCAGCTCAGCAATGGCGTGATCGTCATCAATTACCAGAATTCTAGCCAATGTCCTCTCCGCATCCAAAAAATTAGTCTGTCCGAGTAACCGCTAATTTTACTGGAATTTTTAGGATTAGCGGTCCTTTGTCTCCGTCATTACGTATAACTGTGAGATTTACCACTTGACCTGGTTCCTTCTTTTCAATGTATGAAAGCAGGTCATCGAGCTGTCTTATTGAAATGTTGTCGACGTGAGTCACGATATCGGCAAGGCTTTGGTCGAGTTGTCGAATTATCCTGTTGCCAAGGTTATAAGACACAATTCTGGGACCACGAAGCCCTGCCTCTGCCGCCGGTCCTTTTGGATCAACTTTGATGACCCGCAGTCCAGAGAGATAACCATTCTTGGTTCTGATGATTTGCGGATTCATATATAAGATGCCAAGATCCGGTCTTTTGACTAACCCGTGAGCAATAAGCTCCGGAACGATCGTCTTTGTGATATTGGCTGGGATGGCGAGCCCGATACCGGCAGATTGTCCGGATCGGCTCAGAATCGCGGTTGTAATTCCAACCAGTTTGCCTGATGTATCGAGAAGTGGTCCGCCGGAGTTGCCCGGGTTGATCGCTGCGTCGGTTTGGATGATTCCTTTGATTACCCTGTTGTTAGGGGTCGTGAATGAGCGATTCAAGCTGCTGACAATACCGGACGTCATTGTGTGGTCCAGACCGAATGGGTTGCCGATGGCGAAAACTCTTCGACCCACCTGCAGCGCGGAGGAGTCTCCCCACTCTACGAAGTCGAACTTTCTTCCTGCATCAGAGGCGATTTTGATCACGGCTAAATCGTTGGAGGGATCTGTTCCAATCACACGGGCCGGTAAGCTCGTGTTGTCGTAGAAGGTAACCTTCACCGCTTCGGCCCCGCCGGTTACGTGATTATTGGTGACGATGTGTCCTTCCGGGCTTATGCAAACGCCGGAGCCGACGCCTTCTCGCTCATGGCCGAAGACTGCCATCTCTTCTGCAGTAGTCAGCGGAGCGATGTTGACGACCGCCTTATGGCACTTCTCGTATACGCTGATGTTGACCTTTTCGTCAGGTGTAAGATTTGCCGCAGGTTTGCTGTTTTTAACAACAGGCGACTTTGCTTTGTCCGTTGCCTTTGTTGACGATTGCGCGGCGGCGGCTTGGGCTGCCGTGGTCGTTAACAGCTGTGTCGGACCGAGGGCGCCTGTTGTAAGGAGTATCAACATTGCGGCCCCGGACAACGCTATTTTGCGATTTAACTTACTCATTGATTTTGCCTCGTGCGAACATGGACTTTCTTGCAGCGCTTGCTGCTGTCGACCGGAACTCCTTCTTTAGCCGAACTTCGGAACTTCGACGGTTGAACTTATCACTTGTTTCCCATATTTGTACATCTGAATTTAGATTTATTTGTTGTCGAACTATCCGTTATGTAGATTCCTGTTTATGTTCCGTTGCCTCAGGTTGTGCGTCGTCAGGCGCTCCAGCAGCTGTTTTCGACTTTGAACCGATTTTTGGTTCGGTGCCGTTGAGTAGTCTAGTGATATTAGCTCTGTGTCTCACGATTACGAAGACGCAGGCTGCCATCGAGAAGGCTACCACCGCCGGTGGTGACTGTACGAGATACATCCAGATCGGACAAGAGATTGCTGCGATTATCGACGCGAGCGAGACAAGTTTGGTTGTCGCGACGAGCAATATCCAGGTGCCAAAAGTCAGCAAACCGCCCACTGCTTGCATCCCAAGCAGCGCACCAAGTGTCGTCGCCGCGCTCTTTCCGCCCGTGAATTTCAAGAAGATCGAGCGGCTATGCCCAATGATCGCGAACAGTCCGGCAAAGGCTGGTATCATATATGGTTGCGCGAACGGCAAGCTGCTCCAGGTCGATTCTAAGCAACCGGCCAGCGCCACCGCCACGTAACCTTTAAATACATCCGCAACCAGGACGAAGACTCCTGCTTCCTTCCCAGCCGCTCTAAGCACATTGGTGGCGCCTGTTGAGCCGCTTCCAATGGTTCTAATATCGACGCCCTTCAAAGCCTTAACGAGCCAAAAACCTGTTGGGATTGAGCCCAAGATATACGCTACGAGCAGAATTCCGATTGCGTATCCTACAGTCACTATCGCGATTCCTTCTTGGGACGGGCTGCGATTCGAATGGGAGTACCGGCGAACCCGAATGATTCTCTGATTTTTCGCTCGAGATAGACCTTATAGTTAGACGGCAAAAGCTTCTCGTCGTTGACGAATAGGATGAAGGTCGGTGGGGCGGCAGAGACTTGAGTGCCGTAATACACCTTCAATCGTTTCCCTCGTTTGCTCGCTGGCGGCGGGACTAACGCTACCGCTTCCGTTATTACTTGATTGACCAGGTTGGTGGAGATTCGTTTGTGCGTTTGCTCGTAAGCACGTTCGCACGCTTCCAGAATCTTGCTTACTCTGGTTTTTGTCAGTGCGCTAGTGAATACGACTTCAGCGTAGCCGACATGTCGCATCTCTGTTTTTACTTCACTAATCATTGCGTTCATTGTGCGAGAAGATTTGTTTTCAATCAGATCCCACTTGTTGAACACAATAACCACTGCCCGACCAGCTTCTTCGATCTTTCCGGCAATCTTTTGATCTTGGTCAGTTATAGGCTCTGCCGCATCGATCACATGAACAACAACATCGGCGTGATCGATTGCACGTATGGATCTGACGACGGAGAATGCTTCAATACCGTAATCGACTTTCGACTTTCGGCGGATTCCTGCCGTGTCTATTAGCGTCAAGTCTCGTCCGTGGAATTTTATTGGCGTATCTATGGCATCACGGGTGGTGCCTGGTTCGGGGGAAACAATCGTTCGATCCTTCCCGCAAAGGACATTTAATATCGACGATTTGCCTACATTGGGTTTCCCCACAATAGCAATAGAGAACGGCTCCTTCGACCTATCCTCTTCTGTGGTCTCTTCGTCGTCAAAGGCATCTTCGTCCTTCTTCTTTTTTCCTTTGCCTTTGAATTTCTCGACCACCAGGTCAAGTAGGTCTCCGACGCCCCCAGTCCCGCGCATTGCCGAGAGCGAGTAAGGCTGACCGAGACCCAGTGCGAAGAATTCGGGCACGTGCGTCTCTTCGGCGGGTCTATCGATTTTGTTGACCGCAAGAATCACAGGCTTGGCGCTGCGCCGCAGCATATTGGCTACATCTTCGTCCTGGCCTGTCGGACCTTCTTTGCCGTCTACCATGAAGACGATCACATCCGCTTCATCGATCGCGAGCCTGACTTGATCTCGAACATGGGCAGCCATCGGCTCTTCCGTGTCTGTGATAATGCCGCCAGTGTCAATTAGCACGAAGTCGTGGCCGGACCAATCAGTTTCGATATAGAGGCGGTCGCGTGTTACTCCGGGCCGATCGTCCACAATGGCGTGACGTCTGCCAATACATCTATTAAAGAAAGTAGATTTGCCTACATTTGGTCGACCAACGATCGCGACCACATTCTTGGCCATAGCAAAAACAACCTCCGAAGTCGTTTTACTATATCAAGATTTGTCGTTCGGCTTATTCTTTCCAGTAAATCGAGTTGAACCGCCCTGACCGCTGCCGAACTTTTCACCCAATTTTGGTGTGTTTTGGTCTAGCCAACGTAACAGGGTATCTTTTGCAGTATTAAGGAATACAGCGGAATCTGTGTCACCGCCCAAATCGGGGTGAACGCTTGTAATCTGTTTTTTCCATTCCTTATGGACCGATTCCTTTGTCAGGTCTTCGGGTCGAATACCCAGAATCATGCAAGCTTTGCGGATTTCGGGCGGCGTATGCTTGGCGGCTACTGACGGGGTGGATGTGCTGCTCGCTGTCACTGGCGGAGGTGGTGCATCTTGCCCTTTCTGTCCGACGAATTTCTTGAGACTGGGGAATGGCTTCGACGATTTCGTCGGATCGTCTTCTGCGCCTTCCGGCGCGGGAGGCGTCCTCACGTCCTGATCTTCTTTGTGTTCTTGAGCTTGACTGATTCTGGACTTGATAAGATCGCGCAACTGGTCGTCTGATGCTGGTTCTGCCGATTCGTCACGGCCATTGGCATCGCTTTCGAAGTCTGGTAGATTGATGGGGTCCCCAAGAACATCGATAGTGCCGAGTTCTTCTAGCTCTTCGAGGCTTTCGAAGATATCGAGCTTGTCGATATCAATGAGCTCGTCGATGAAATCCATACCTTCGGGATTAGGCGCTTCTCCGAGCAGATCAGCGACAAGGTCGGTAGCGCCGGTGTCGTCCATCGCCTGGCCGAGGACATCTATACTCTCTTTAACTTGTGAGTAACTCTCGCTGGTGTCGAGCTGCTTTTGCGGGGGCTCGGAAATCTGTGGACCTGGATCTGTCGGACGATACTCAGTGAGATTGCGCGAGAAGTCCTTGATGGACAGGACGCCCATGCTGTAGACGGTCTCGAGATCTCGCCAGCTAAGCGACTCTAGCGGATTGAAGTTGGATGCGACATAGGGTCCGGTGCGTGCGAAGTTGAGTACTCGATCAGTATCCCAGCTGCCTGGCTCCGGGGGTGCCTGTGCTGGCGCAGTGTTTGGAGCACTTGCCGCGACTTGAGGCGTCGCTTCCGATTCTGGCTGAGTTTTTATCTCAACATTTGGCATTTGTTGATGCAATTCGTAATATTGGCCGGGAGTCATGACAGGTTGCTCGCCGGTTGCCACATGAGCTGGATTGCTTCCAGGGAAAAGAGGAGCTTCCAAAGCCGATTCGCTCTGCACCTCTTCACTGCCCGTGTCTTCGGATTTGTCTTCGACCGATGGTTTGCTGTCGGAGTGGCCCTTCTGGTAGCCGACATTGAAAGCGTTTTGCAATTGCAACGCCAGCATATCTGCTTCTTGTTGCAGTTCGGCCAGCTTTGCCTCCAGCTCGAGAATTAATGACTCGTGTTGGTAGTTAGCTGACTCCAGATGAACGATGTATTCCGACTTTTCGCGCGAAATTGCGATGAACTGCTGAATTTGCTCGTCCATCGCGGCATTTTGCGTCTTGAGACTCTCCAGCTCCTGAAGGACCTGCGGATCGATCGGGAGTGGTGTGTTCGGTGAAACCTTGAATTCAGAGGCCTGCTTCTTGAGGACGACCGCTTCATCTTCCAACTGGCGCATGCGGGCGTTGAGAGCATCATTGACTCTCTCCAAACCGGCGACGCTGCGGGTGAGGTCTGTCTTTTCCTCTTCCAGGGAGACTACCTGTTCGTACGCCTGCTCGAGCTCACGTTCTAGCTGCTTTACTTGCTCGTCAGATTCGGAGCTCAAGAGAGCCTTTACTTGCTCGTTGAGGATATCGTCGTCGGGTACGATCTTTGCTTCTGGTGCGTCCAGTTTGGCGCGCAGGTCAGCGTTTTCCTTCTCCAACTCGGCGATGCGCTTGAGCTCTTCCGGCGGAGCTGATTTGACTGCGAAAGTTACCTCGCCGCCACGTGCATGAACTATGAGTTGCATGAAATGAGCGTTATGCGAGATTTCTGCTGGCGAAATCCGCGCTTCCTCTGCCACCGTGTACGGATTGACGTCCCATCCCCTGCCTATCACAGCCTGGATGGCAGCTTCAATTTGGGATTCGGTTATAGTCTCTTGTTGTTGTGTGTCCTGTGACATCGACTTGATTGATCACCGCGCGCCGTCATTGACTGCATCAGAAAGTCTGCTCGAGAGGGCCGAGCCTGAACAGTCAGTATAGCCGTTCTCTTATTTTATTTCTTCCCCATCAAACCAAAAACCTGCCAATTTTTCTGGTAACTTATTCTGAACTTTCGTTGTGATGGCATGACATGTCACATCAAGCAAAATTGCGAGTTCGAGGTCGAGTTCAGGGGGTTTTTTACCGAAAAACCGCTGAGGACATGGCTAACAGTATTGGTCTGTCGGGTTGGGTGAGAAATATGCCCGACGGTAGTGTTGAATCGCTGGCGTATGGAACCCAGGAGCAGATCGAGGTTTTCATCACCTGGTGCAAGCAAGGTCCATCGGGAGCTAGGGTTGACTCCGTGGATGTCGAGTGGCTTGAGCCGAATTCAGAAGATGAGATCAAACCTGGCTTCGCAGTAACCTGGTGAACAGCCGAACAGCCAGGCTTCGCGCGCTGAGCTTTCAGCCGGTCGTTCGGTCCAAATCGGGTCCAATCGGTTAGACGAAAGTAGCGTCACTTTTCAAACTTCGACGTAAAACGCCAGAAGGTATTAGCCACGCTTCTTTGTGATGTCAATGAGTAACGGCACTTCTCTAACTAGGGGGCATGATTCGACAGACTAAACTCCCGTTTTTAGTCGCCGAAAAATCTACCAGTGTTCGCCCCTAGCCGATCAGCCGCGAACCGGGTCCCTCAAAAATTTTATAAGCCTCTGCGATCTTTGAAGGGTCTAGAGTCTCCTCGATGTTGAGACTGCGAGTTGGTTCTCTAGAAAGATCGGGGCTGTTGGTCCTTTCAATAGTCTTAGGCGTCGGTTCGGGCGCAGGTGGAGACGCGCCTGCGCCTGCGTCTTCGGATTCGTAGATGGTGATTCGGTTATCGGTCAGAGCTGAAGGCATGCCCTGCGGTTGAGGCGTATGAGCCATCGATGGCGCCTCTGCGCGTTCTGGCTGAACCGCACGTTCTGGCTGAACCGCGACGTGGGAGCTGATTGGCTCTGAAGTAGGCGCTCTCTGTGCCATCGCATCATTTGCTGCTTTTGGTGCAGTCGGGTTGTAGGCTGGCTTTGCCGCCTCTGTCTTGCCTGTATCTACGACCTTGACCAGGACTCGAATTTCGTCATTTTTCAGGTCCTTGTATGCCACCATGATGTTGTTGGTTTTGTTTTCAATAGACTTTTGAAAGAATTCACGGTGAACCCCTATAGTTAGCGTCTTCGATTCGAAGCGCAGGGGAAATGCGTGCATCGACACCAGGCTATATGCCGGAATACTTCGCTTATGTAGTGCGTCGAGCAGGTCGGACCACAGCTCCTCGAGTTGCGCGTGCGTCAGCTCGCCGGTGCCTGTGGTTGGGATGTGACTGGCGGCCGCAGGCGGTGGGAGGCGTTCGGGCGGGGGGTCAGCTGCAGGTTGTTGCGCTGTCTGGACCGGCTGCGGAGGAGGAGTGTGAGAGGCTCCATCATACGAATTCCCCTCTTCGTCGTAGTCTTCATCGTCCGAATAAGTCGTTGGCATTGCCGGTTGCGCTGCCGGAGGTGCAGGGACCGTTGGGGTGATCTCGTCCGGACTTGACTCTTGAAGCGGTCGACTTTCAGTTTGGCTTGCCTCTAGCGTCAATCCACTGCCCTCTGCCGTCTGTGCGGGAAGAACGGGAGGAGCCGGTGGATTCGAAGCCGGAGCTGGAGCTGAAGCCGAAGCCGAAGCTGAAGGCGGAGCGGGTGGAGCAGCCGGGCCAGCCGGAGCAGGCGCCGGTCTTGGCGGAGGATTGCTCTCCTGTCTCAATGGAGCCGGAGCTGGCGGTCGATGAGATGGCTCTGCCTGTCTGCGATTCGAAATCTCACCGCCCTGACTTATTTGTTCTTCCAATTGATGAATGCGAGATTCAAGCTGTTTGATGCTCGCGATATCGTGACGGTGACACAGAGCAAGCAGGGCGATTTCCAGAGTCATAGACGGTTGACTGGCACGCTTCAACGATTGTTCTAAATTATCGAGGTGCTCTACCATCTGGCTCAATTCGCTGCGCTCGAAGTATCGTGCCTGGTCAAGCAACCCGTCTATATAGGAGTGAGAACCAAGCACGAAGCGGTTGGTCTCCTGTCCGCTACTCTGTTGTGTGACATACGAAGCCTTCGTCAAGTTTAGAAAATGCTTCGCCATTTCTTGAGCGATCAAGGCAGGCTCCCGCCCTTGCATGATCAAACCGGTGATCGCATCCAACACGGCTTTGCCGTCACGCTGAAGAATTCCCCGACTGAGCGTGAGTAGCACGTCTTCGTCCAGCGCGCCGAGAAGAACCAGCAGGTCCTTTTGTGAAACCGGCTCTCCTGGTCGTGCAAGCAAGCTCGCCTGATCGAGCAGTCCAAGCGCATCGCGAAGTCCGCCTCCCGATCGGCGAGTAATAAGCTCAATCGCCGATTTTTCGATTTCGATAGCCTCTTTTTGTGCCACTTGCTGGAGGTGCTCAGCCAACTCATCGTGGTTGACGAGACGAAACATCAGTCTCTGGCAGCGGCTTAAAATCGTGGGTGGAACCTTGTGCTCCTCTGTTGTTGCCAGGATGAAGATGACGTTGGGCGGCGGCTCTTCAATCGTCTTCAGCAAGGCATTGAATGCCTCTTTCGTGAGCATGTGGCACTCGTCCACAATATAAAGCTTGTTGCGACCGCCTTGCGCCACGAGTGGTGCACGCTCAATCAAGACACGAGCGTCATCTACGCTGTTGTTGGATGCTGCGTCAATCTCGAAGACTGATGGGCAACTACTTTCTTTGATGGAAACGCAAGATGCACATTTCAGGCATGGCGTTACCGTCGGTCCCTGTTCGCAGTTAATTGACTTGGCAAGAATTCTGGCCGATGACGTCTTCCCTGTTCCCCTCGGTCCTGTAAAAAGATATGCATGAGCTATGCGCTTGTTCTCAATTGCGTTGGTCAGGGTCTTAACCACCGATTTTTGACCGACCAGGTCACCCAGTGTTTGGGGGCGGTGTTTGAGATATAGCGGTTGATACTTTGTCTGATCCATGAAAATCCGCAGCCTGCCAGAAATCCGCCTGATTCTTGCTTGTTGCGCGTAATATGCGGAGCTCGCTTCGAATCGTTGTATCTATGAGTTGTACAAGTTAAATCGTAACCGATTGGGTTGCAACATCGAGTCGATTAACGGCTCGACTACGCCTAAAAAGATGCTGAACTGGCGCCATTGACAAAGCCATAAAAATCGCCTCAGCGTTGGCGAGCATCGGGAAGGATGCCAATAGCAAAGTTCAAACTTCGTTGTCTGACTTCATTCTTTTGATCAGATTAGTTAGCTCCAATTTCGCATTTTCGGCAGTCAACTTTTTGCGTTCTCCGTGACCCGGAAGTACCCATTCGAAATTTGCTGTTAGCAGTTTTTCCATTGAAGCAGTTTGTTCTTCCCATGAGTACCAACAGTAGTCTTTGAACGCATCGAGATGTTTTTTTCCTCTGTTGTAATACAGGTGGTCTCCTGTGAACAAAAACTTGTCTTTATACAACAGCACCATATGACCTCTGGTGTGACCGGGAGTATGTATGATACTGAAAGCGGTGCCAGCTTCAAAGCTATTGCGATCGTCGACGATAATCTCCGCGTCTCTGCAAGCCTTGAGCGCGGCACGGTGAATGATGCGCTGTGCCTCGAAAAGCGCGGCATACCGATCGGCATCGGCAACGTCATCTTCGTGAGTTAGAAAAATGTATTTGATGCCACCATATTGTTCGAATTGTCTGACAAGGTGGCTACTATACTTCGGTGAATCAATCAGCCAATTGCCACCTTCGTCTTGGATGAAGTAGCTGTTGCCGCCATACGACTTTGGTGAGTTGAAACCACAATAGAAAACATTGTCATCGAGAAGCATTGGAAAATCGTCGATCACCTGAGCCGCGATGTTGTCGGTACTGCAGCCTATGGATCCGGTGGGGCAGGCAAGAAGCGCTTGTGTTGCTACTCTTCGCTGTTCTTCATCGCGCGGTTGTTGAAAGACGTAGGAGTACTCTCCTGCATCTTTGAACGATTCTGGTGCAAGCTGGCGGCAGGTGTCGCAATCAATGCAGCTCGTGTCTACGAAGAAATCACCATCCACATTTTCATTAACGATCTTCTTTCTATCAGCCATTTGTGAACCTCCTCCCTCGGCAATTAGGGAGAGCCTTGCCTATTCAAATTGTAGCGCGGGTTGCAATCAACGCGGCTATAGGAATTGGAAAAGAAGCAAGCTTTGAATTGTCGGTGCCGCATCTGGCGTAGCGCGTGAAAGTTGGAAACTGACCTGACTTACAGGATATACGTAATTTTTCGCGCCGTGCCCATCGCTGCCGCGTGCCGATGGCTCTTTGAGGATGAACGCCGGCTCGCCGAACTTCTGCTTCATCAGACCGAGCTTGTTGGACAGGCTGACTCCCAGTCTGTCTGGTACATAAGCGTGATCGAACACTCGGAAGGCTTCTACAATCCCGTTGCGCAGGTAGATTTGCAACGCTGTCTTACCCTTGGATGACAGCGACCAGACCTTCCATCCGTTGACCTCTTTTCTGTCGACCGCTCCTTTGTCTCTCAGATACATGTCAACCTGATCTTCCGCCGAGCCCAGGCGCAGACCCGGAATACCAGCCACTAAAGATGGTGGCATGTACGCTATGTGCATGCCGGATGGCGTCCCCATCGCCGGAGCACTCCGTCCTTTTGATCTACTGCTGCTGCTGTTGAACATGTTGAGGTCTGCTGGCGCGGCACCATCGAGAGAATCCGCTGCTGTATTTTGATACTGGCGCATCGTTCTGTAGGCTGCCGGCTGATCGGCTTTCATGAATGTCTCTTTGTCCTTGGCGTCTGCTCGTTCTGCGCGCTCCCTTGCGATTTGAAGAATTTCGGGCGGTTTGTATGAACCACCGTTGCTTGCGCCGAAACCGGCATTGCGGCTGGCTCCAGGTGCTACTACTCCGCTCTGGCTGCTGTAATCTGTGATTTTCGGTGCATATGAGATCACGGTTCCGCGAGTTGCTCCACCTGTTTTGATCGTCTTGGTTTCAGCCTCCTGGAGCGAGTCCGCGTCATCTCCGTCGGCGGATTTCTTGGCGGTTATGTTGTCCACAAATTTGAGGCCTTCATACAGTCGGTTGATGTTTGTCCTAAGATCGTGTACGTTGCGCTTTTCGTATTCTTTGTTGGCGGACGAATTCTTCATGCCGGCCGCCGCCTGGTTGATGAATCCGCCAGATGCACCTGATTCGCTTTTGCCCGCAGTCTCGTCTCTGTCCATTTGTGCGCCTTGCCAGTTCTCCGTCTTGAAAGTCTTAGTTTTCGGGAGAACGGCAATTATGTTCGGTTCTGATGCGGGTGCCGCGGCCTTCTCGACCTGCAGCTTGCGTTGAAGTGCTTGCGGGCGAATCGCCAGAGCCGGGTCGGTGGCATTCTGCATGAACAACTGATTGCTCGCGGACGCTTCCTCCATCTGGTGCGGCTTTTTCATCGCAATCTGGGGCTCTGTGCCAATGCGTTGCAAGATACCCATCAGCAGTTGCACCCCTGCTTCCGGTGGTGACACCGCCGATGATGCTATGTACGCTTTCTTGTGGAGCACGGTGCTACGTAATTTGCCCTCAGCTTTTGAGTCAGACCCGACCGGCGCCTGCGCGGTGACAGGATGGGGAGCGCCTACGGCGAGCGAGACAGCTACGATTATCAAGCTCGTAAAGTGAAGGTGCTTTGGCGTAATTCGGGTCATCGTTATTTCCTCCGGTTATGTTCCGGCTCTGGCTCCAAGTTTTGCTTCCCATTCATCAAGCTCGGATTGATTGATCAGTCCGCGCTTGTTGGCCAGATATACAGCGCGGCAGCGTTGGTTGAACTCTGTTTCGTTGGATTCCCCTCTGCCAGGGATCCCGAGCTTGGCATAAAGCGATTTGAGACGAGATTGGACGGCTTTCTCTGTCAAGAAAAGTCGTTTTGCAATGGTGTGATCGGTCATGCCCAGCGATATGCATACCAATGCCTCATACTCGGCGCTGGTCAAATTGGTGGCTCTGTTCTGCGTTCGCTGTATGACACGCGCGATACCAGGGTGGATCCAGCAGTCGCCTGATAGGACTGCCTTGCAAGCCTCCACGACTTGATCGTTGGATGCGTTCTTCAAGACATAGCCGAAAGCCCCATCCGGCGGGACGATTTTCCATAATTGTCTGACATAGACTTCATCGGAGAAATTGGAGAGCATTATCACGCCGCAAGTAGGCAGCTTCTCCAGAATCTGTTCTGCCGCTTTGATACCAGAGAGCCCCGGCATTTTGATGTCGAGGAAGACGAGATCGGGTTTGACCTTTATTGCCATCTCCACAGCTTGCTGTCCGTCATGCGCTTCATGGAACGGCCCATGATCTTTGACATTTGCCTCTAACAAGCTTCTCAGCCAGCCTCGGTCTCTGTCTTCATCATCTGCAAACAGTATCGTCATACATTACCTCTTGCGTCTTCTTCCGATGTGCCAACTGCTATTTTGAGCGTGAGCTCACAACCTGTCTGAAAAGATTCCGGTTTAGTCCATTCCACTCGAGCTCCGATCAATTGTGCTCGCTGGCGAATGTTGAGGAGACCATGGGAGTCGACCCTGATTTTGCTCGGATCGATCCCTTTTCCATTATCCGTGACTTTAATGACTAAGTCAGTATCTTGCAAGCCCACGGACAATTCAACTTCGTTGGCATGGGAGTGCTTTTGTACGTTGTTTAAACCTTCTTGAACTATGCGATAGAGCTGCAATCGGGTCATTTGAGATAAGCCATAGTCATCCTGGGCGTCTCCATCCTTAAAACTAGTTTCTATATTCAGGTCTCGCTCTAGAGCAACCAGCAGATTCTCGAGGGCCGGCTTGAATCCCATTGTTTCTAGAACCGACGGGTGAAGATCGTTGATAACCCGGCGCATCTCAATCACCGCTTGATCGAGCTTTGCTCGCATCTCCTGCGGCACGGGATTGTCTTCAAGCTCCATTGCAAGCTTGTCAGCCATTCGGGCGACGGAGGACAGCGCGGGCAAAGTTTCATCATGCAGATCTTCGGCTATGCGTTGTCGCTCTTCTTCTGCACGTACCTGCATGGCCTCGCGGGCTTCGGCCAGCTCCTTGTTGCTCAGTCTTAAATCGGTATCGAGATAAATTAATGTGCCGAATATGAATGCCAACATCAAAACTGCCAGCAAAGGCACGATCGGCACGTAGATGTGCATGGTCATGAAGAACATCTCGGTCACTCCGACTATGACCATGGATGTGCATAAAAAACTGGTTGTTCTCGTACCCATTCGCAGTATTGAAGAGAGAGCTCCCAGTGCACCGCCTGCTAAAAGCAACAAGTGATGCAAGATTGTGCGCGGAAATGTGTGAATGATCTGGTTCTTATGAATCGTATTTATTGCATCGGCTTGAATCTGCGCATGTGTGACATTCTGTGCGAGCGGTGTACGTACCGTCGGAGTGTTGTCCTGCTTTTGGGTAAACTTTGTTCCGATTACTACGACCTTGCCTTCGAAATTCTTCGCCGGCACTGTGCCCTTTATCACATTGGCGGTGCTATAGGTATCGTATTTGGTGCCGGAAAAATTGATATAAAGTGGCAGGTCGTCCTGAGTGAACTTAGGCATCTGTCCAAGCGTAGGACCGACGCCGCCTTTACTCGCCATCAAAGCGGCGACAGCCTTCGGCAACGAGTCAAAAACTTCCTGTCCGTAGGTGAAAATCGGACTGTTGACCGTACCTTCCTGACTCGCGACAACCATCGGCATCTGACAGACCAGACCGTTTGGCTCGCTGAGCAGATGATCGTAGGCGCATGCCGCGCAAGCTTTACGCAGCTCCGCAGGTGGGAAATCCGATGCATCCTCGAGATTGCCAAGCAGCGCCAGAACAATGTTGCCTCGATACTTATGAAAAGCCTCAACCAGCTTTGGATTCGCTTTTCCGGAAAGATCGATATCGATGACTACCAGCATCGGCTCGCCGGCTTCCACCGTGGAAATCAGACCGGCGAGCACCCCTTGAATCGGACTAGGACCGCCTTCAACTGGCTCTGCCTCTAGGTCGAACTGATCCTCATCATCGTAAGTGACCAGCACGATATCCTGCGATTTGGCAGCGCCCCATATCTTCGAGTTGATTTCGTGAGCTACCTTGAATCGCCATTCGAGAAGGTTAAGCTCCATCGTGTCTAACACTGGTGACTCCGCTAATAGAATTGTTGCCAGGCAGCCCGCCAGAGTCCCCCAGAACAATCGTTGAAACAAGAGACCGTCGCGACCTTGTCTGGGCAGCGATGTTGGTAAACGGCGCTTGAGCGGCGCCAGGAGTGAACTCATTTTAGTCATCGGAGCATCCTGCTCCATCCAAAGTAAGTGTAGCCGAGCATTTCCCTCAAATGGCTGGGGTTTTCCCCAGACGCGCCTATTTAGATAATAACTCAGGAAAAACCCTAGATCGAACCGGTCCTTTTTGCTTAGACAGCGGCGCCGGGAAAATCTTATCCTGGTAGCAGTAGATAAAGCATCGTTCCTCAACAGGTGAATGAGGAGTGCTCCCACATATTTATCGGTCCTCTCAATCGTGGCTGACCAGGAGCAGGGCATTACAAGTCGTTCTCAAGCAGCAACTCGCGACAGAACACCAAGAGGCCATGACCTCAACGGGAATCTCGAACCTAGTCAAAAGAGGCACGGACATGCAAGTCAAAAAAACTACTCTGGTCGCAATCACAATGCTGGCTTCATCCTTGATGCTGGCGCCCAGGGCGGACGCGTCAGGTTTCATCGTGGTCGATCCGGCATTTCATGTGCCGCCGGTGGCGCCCTTGACGCCCACTATCAGTCCGCCGACGGTGACGCCTATCCGTCCAGGTCGCCCCGGCATCGCTCGCCCGGTGTCACCTGTGCTGCATGGGTCAATTTCAACCGGGCTTTCGCTTGACAAGCAGGAGATCAGTGTTGAAATCGACAATCACGTCGCGAAGACCTATATCAAACAGACATTCAGGAACGATACCGATCGCAATCTTGCTGGTACGTACCTGTTTCCGCTTCCACAGGACGCGACGTTCAGCTCTTTTTCCCTGCACATAGATGGTAAGGCCGTTGAAGGGCAGATTCTGGCGGCGGCTGAAGCGCGTGCGCAGTATGAGCAGATCGTCAGATCGATGATTGATCCCGGATTGCTCGAGTATGCCGACTACAAAACCGTCAGAGCGCGCATCTTTCCGATACCAGCTCATGGAACCAAGACTGTGGAGCTCGAGTACACGCAGCTCGTCAAAGCCGATGGTGGAATGTTCAAATACAAGTTTCCTCTCAAATCAGCTCAGTGTGAGGCTGTGGATGAAACAAAGATCGATCTGAAATTGAAGAGTAAAGAGGAACTTCGCACGATTTGGTCGCCGTCGCATATCATCAGCACCGACAGGAAAGATGGCGGTCACCTGGCCATAGTCTCGTTCTCCGACAAAGCCTCTGCGCAATCGGAAAAAGATTTCTCGGTTTATTACACGGTCTCAGACAAAGAACTGTCCGCTAGTTTGCTCGCACATAAGAAGAGCGATGAGGATGGATATTTCCTGATGACGCTCAATCCGCCGTTCAGTTCTGCAAAGCAGGTGATCGCCAAAGACATCGTTCTTGTTGCGGACACCTCGGGCTCGATGGCCGGAGAAAAGATGGATCAGTGCCGCAAAGCGTTGAAATTCGTCATCGATGCATTGAATCCTAATGACAGATTTTCCCTCGTGCAATTCAATACTGACGCCGAATCATTCAATGGTGAGTTGTTGGAAGCAACGGCAGACAATAAGGCGAGAGCACGAACCTTCATCGACGATCTTGATGCCAGAGGTGGTACCAATATCGGTGAAGCATTATCGACCGGTCTGACAATCTTGAACAGCAAAACTGACGTCGGGCGACCAGCATATCTCGTGCTGATGACTGATGGGCAGCCGACTGTAGGTATAACCGAATCTGCTGCACTGATCGATTCCGTCAAGCCCAAGAGAGATGTTCGACTGTTTGACTTTGGTGTCGGATATGATGTCAACACAATGTTTTTAAATAAACTTGCCGAAGGTCATCATGGTACTGCGCAGTATGTAGAGCCTGATGAGAGCCTGGAAGTTGCTCTGTCGCAGTTTTACAACAAGGTTAAGAGCCCAGTGTTGAGCGATGTCAAATTGGCTTACAACGGCGTGGAGGTGAAGGATATTTATCCTAAGTCCGTCAAGGATATCTTCGCAGGTTCGCCTGTCATGCTCCTCGGACGATATAAACAAGGTGCACCAGCCACGGTGAAACTCTCCGGAAAAGTCAATGGCGTGGAAAAAACGTTTGATTTTCCGATGACTTTTGCCGCGCAGGAGACCGGATCTCAGTATCTTCCTAGAATGTGGGCGATGCGCAGGATTGGCTATCTGACAGAGGTCGCGCAGGCCAATAATGAGAATCAAGAGGTAGTCGACGAGATTGTCGAGCTCTCGAAACGATACGGAATAATCTCTGCTTACACTTCATTTCTGGTGACGGATCCCAACGAGAGACTCCTGGCAGGGGATGCTGTTGCACGAGTGCCGGTGAGCCGGAGCCCGAGAATGATGATACAACAGCAGCGGACGCCGCGAAGAATGCAGCTCATGTCGTCTGACTTCACGACCGGCTCTGGTTTGCGAGCGCCTTTCCTGGATGATCTGAGTAACTCGCACCGCATGGTCATCGGAGGTGGAGGCGGTAGCGGTGCTGGAAGTTCCGCTCTTCCGGGCATCAGTCATGGCAAGTCGGTTCATCAGGGACGCGTTCGCGGATCAATAGTACCATCGGGCTCCTGGTCTGCAGCTGCGCCGCCTCCTTCCGGATCGCCGGTGGTAGCAGAACCACGCCGCATCGCTGCATCCTTCGACTCGAACCTGTTCTCCGCCGACGAAGAGGGAGCTGCCAGGCGAGCGAAGGAATCAAAGAATGAGTTCGCTAGGGCGCTCGCAGCTGCAAAACCTGATGGAGAACGAGCCGTGCAGATGCAAAAGTCGCTCAACGATCTCAAGTCTGTCGATGCCCTTGCCATGGCGCGCTCCGATGGTAGTGTCAAGGTCATCGGTGATAAGACCTTCTATCTGCTTGATGGCTTTTGGGTCGACAGCAGTTTCGAAAAAATCAAAGATCCGAAGACTGACGACATTGAGTTCGGCAGCAAGAAATATTTCGATCTTGTGAAAACCGAATCTGGTATCACTCAATACCTGGGAGCCGGTCAGCAAATGATCGTAGTGTACAAAGGTCGTTGCTACAAGATTGTGGCTCCAGCCTCCAATACCGGCTAAAGACCACCATCCCGGTCAGAAGGAGCAAGAGAAACCGTCCTGTTTGGGACGGTTTCGCCTTTTGAAAGCTTCGCTTTTAGAAGCTTTCCGTGTTTAGGACGCTTCGCATTGATTCCCATTGCAGCGGAACGAGCTCACTAGCTCCCAGCTCATGCGCCAGTACGTTCATGCAGGAGATTTCGAGATCCATAATGCGGAGCGCCAGCGTCTCGCTGGCACCGAGCATGCAACAAACAGAAGGCGGGAGGACACGCTTATTCGTGCATTGAAGGATGTGACCAGTACTCCGGCGACACGAGTTGTTTAACAGAGTCGAGCAGTGTTGCGATCGAATCGATTGACGATACTTCGATTCTAGAAACCGTAGTGATGTGAATCACCGCGGTGGTATAAAAATAAAACTGGTGACTATAAGGTCATTTTCGTATGCGAACAATCCATAAGGGAATTCTGCTTGTTGCGGTCCCCTTTCTCTTTGAGATCCTGTTCATCGCTGGTCTATGGTATTGCTTGCAGATTGCCAATCAGCAAGTAGAAGATATCCTTCGCCTGCACAAGATCACCGAGCATATCGCCCGTATAGAACAGCTGTTCAAGAGCGATTGTATGGGCTTGGCTGCTTTTGTGGTGCAATCGGGCAGCGATGATTCTCTCAAAGGGCTGGTCGACGAAAAGCATTCGGATACGACGATTAACGAGGAGTTCCTTCAACTTAGAAAACTGGTCCGCGGAAATCCTGTGGATGTGAAGGATTTGATTGAGTTCGAGGCCGATTACGAAAACTTCACCGAGATGATCAATCATATGAAAACAGGCGTCATCGGCAGGCGAGAGATGTCCGATAAAGACAAGGTCATGTCGTATCTGCAGGCGGACGAAAGAGTTAATGAGTTTACAAAACACTCCCTGGGTTTTTTCGAACGCCAGAAGAGTGCAGCCGAGGCGATAAAGCTTCAGAACGAGGAAATGCGTCGTACAGTAAGTTACATGCTCATTACCGGCCTCGTCATCAATGCAGTTATCGCTGCCGGATTGGTCGCTTACTTCACCCTCAGCATTCAGCGGCGCGTTCGTGCGGTAGTCGAAAATAACATTCGCTTCGCTGCTGGTCAGGCGCTCTTTCCTCCAATTGACGGGCGGGACGAGATTGCTGAGATGGACCGGGCTTTCCACGCGATGGCAAGAACGGTCGATGAATCACGACAGAAGGAGCAAGCGATTCTGAAAAATGCGGTAGATATCGTGTGCACCATGGACGATGCCGGTCGTGTTACCCAGGCGAATCCAGCCTTGCTCCATGCGCTTGGTGGAGACGAGGACGACATCTTGGGAAAACATCTTTTCGATTGTGTCGCGGATTCGGAGAAGCGAATGTTGATTGACAATTTGCGAATCGCGAGCGAGAATTCGCACGAGAGTCATCGCTTTGAAGTTGGACTTATGGACAGAGAAGGCTTCAAGCGCGACTTTCTATGGTCGGTTAACTACAACGACAGCTACAAAACCTATTTCTGTGTCGCCAGTGACATCACGCAGCGAAAAGCTCTCGATAAGATGAAGCAAGAATTCGTCGCGATGGCTAGCCACGATTTACGCTCTCCGCTGACGTCAATGCTCGCCACTTTCGATTTGCTTTCTACTGGCATTTTCGGCACTCTCAATTCGAAGGGCACAGCTCGAATCGACATGGCGAAGATTAGTATTCGCAGGCTGGTAAGTCTTATCAATGATCTTCTGGATCTCGATAAACTCGAGTCGGGCGGCATCGAAATTGAAGTGCGACCTGTCAACGTCGACTCTATACTCGAGCTGTCAGCAGAGACGCTGAGGGGCATGGCGGAACAAAACGACGTCAACGTCGTGGTCGAAGGAAGCTCACTCCACATAATGGCTGACGAGGATCGGCTCGTGCAGGTTCTAACCAATCTCCTGTCGAATGCAATCAAGTTCTCGCCGAGTTGCAGTACGATCAAATTACATTGTCATATGGTGCAGGGTGGTTGCCAATTTCGAGTAGACGACCAGGGCAGGGGAATTCCAGCGGAAAAGCTAGATCAAATATTCGAGCGATTCAAACAGGTTAGTCTGGAAGATTCGAAAGGACACAAAGGAAGTGGACTTGGACTGGCGATATGCAAAGCGATTGTAGAAGCTCACGGCGGCTCAATCGGCGTAGATAGCACAGTCGACTCCGGTAGTAGCTTCTGGTTCACCTTGCCGTGTGAAAAATTGCAAGAGTAAGACGCAACCGTGCAGCGAATACGGTTCTCGGTGATAAACAAAACGACTCGGAGCGCGCGGCAATTGTCACTACTCAAAACGCGCAGCAACTGGGACCGCCAGCGTCTCACCGATCATGCCGTAACCGGATGAAGCCAGGTTATTGAACCTACCGATTCAAACTTTGTCAGCGCACTACTGCCGACTCACCAGCTGCCGTCTGTTGTTGAACCGGTGCATCTGCCATGTGGCTCTTCTTGAGGCTCGATACATAGCCCATCGCGAAGACAAAGAAAACTCCGGCGATCAGTCCTGCGCCAAGCAATCGTCTCCAGTTATCCGTTGTTTCTGCTCGAATCTCGCGAAGTCGCGCGTGCAGTTCAGGTGACTTTGTATCCGGGAAGTATGAGAGATTCGTGCGCGAGCACGATTTGCACACATTGTTATATCTTGACATTATCGTACCGCAGTCGTTGCAGAGAATTGCTTTCACAATATGGCTCCTCAGACGAAATCAGACAACTTATACGCCGAAATCGTTCGCTACGCAAGTCTGTATATATAGATGTTCGCCGGGGCAAACCTTGAGGATTGACCGGGGAAACCCTGACACGTTCTGCCTGTTGTTCCTGGCGATTTATAGGCTTCAATTTCGTACGCTGGCAGTGTGAAGCTATCGCTGCTTTGTCGTTACTCCCGCACCGCCCTCGCATCGCAATAAAGTGCTTTCGTCCGCAGCGCTTCGCCGAATTAGCTCTTGAGGATCGAATAATGAAACGTCTTGCATTGAGTACACTCTTGTCCGTAAGTGCAACCACTCTGATAGCGCCGGCCGCTCAAGCATCTGGTTGGATAATGATTGATCCGATCGTTGGCGGTGTTGCACCGCCAATGGTGTCACCACCAACTACTTCGCCTACCCTGACTCCATTAACCAGACCACACCATACGCCAAGACCACGACCTATCGTGCTTCAGGGTAACGTCAGCTTCGGGCTTCACCTACAGTCGGAAGCCGTCAAAGTAGAGATCAGAGATCAGGTAGCGAGAACGTATATAACTCAGACTTTTGAAAACGATACTGATAGAAATTTGGCCGGCACTTACCTGTTTCCTCTGCCGGATGACACCACTTTCAGTTCTTTCTCTCTGCACATTGATGGAAAACCAGTAGAAGGCAAAATCCTTGAAGCAAACGCAGCTCGACAAGAATACGAGGCGATCGTCAGGCGCATGGTTGATCCCGGACTGCTCGAATATGCGGATAGCAAAACTGTTCGAGCCAGAATTTTTCCGATTCCTGCGCATGGTACGAAGAAAGTCGAACTCGAGTACACCCAGTTATTGAAGGCGGAAAACGGACTGCTAAAGTATCGCTTTCCCCTGAAGACCAAGGTTCAAGACACGCCGCCTGAGCAGATCAAGGTGGACGTGAAGCTTACGAGCAATCAAGGGTTGCGCACTATATGGTCTCCGACGCACGTAATCTCTTCCAATCGCTCAGACAATAATAATGCCAAGATCGGCATGCAGGAGAATGATACTCTACCGGATAAGGACTTCCTCCTCTATTACAGTGTCTCCAACACGGAGATGGCGGCAAATCTCATAACTCACAAGGCCGAAGGCGAAGACGGCTATTTCTTGTTGACGTTGTCGCCGCCCTTTCAAGCCAAGAGCGTTATTGGCAAAGATGTCGTGCTTGTTGCCGACACGTCCGGCTCGATGCAAGGCGAGAAGATGGAAGAAAACAAGCGCGCTCTCAAGTATGTTGTCAATGCGCTGCATCCCTCCGATCGATTCGGTGTAGTCGAGTTCAACACTGATGCTGAGACGTTCAAACCAGCACTGGTCGAGGCCACTGGAGAAAACAAAAAGGCAGCTTGTGAATTCATTGACGAGTTGAGTGCCAGAGGTGGTACCAATATCGGTGAAGCAATTTCCATCGGTAAAACACTGCTTTCCGGCGAGAGCGTTAGACCGGCTTACATGATCTTCATGACCGACGGTGAACCGACAGTTGGTGAGCGCGATTCAGAGAAGCTCGTAGCAGTAGCTAATTCGAAAAGAGATATCCGAGTTTTCGACTTTGGTATCGGATATGATATCAATACAAAGTTGCTGAACAAACTGGCTGAATCACATCATGGTACATCGCAATATGTAGAACCCGATGAGAACCTGGAAAACGCGCTTTCCTCGTTCTACGAGAAGATAAAATCTCCCGTCCTCAGCGATGTGAAATTGGCCTACGATACTATGGAAGTTAAAAACATCTATCCGAAAGAAGTCAAAGACATCTTTGCTGGAAGCCAGATTTTGCTCCTTGGTAGATACAAGAAAGGTGGCGCAACCAAGTTGAATCTCACAGGAAAGGTTAATGGCGTCGCGAAAAATTACTCGTTCCCAGTCAATTTTGCCTCTTCACAGGCTGGTAATTCACACCTGATAAAACTCTGGGCGATGCGCCGCATTGGCTATTTGACCGAGATTGCACACTCTAATCAAGAGAACAAAGAAGTAATCGACGAGATCATCGCCTTGTCACAAAAGCATGGAATCATTTCGGAATACGCCTCCTATCTCGTCACTGATCCCAGCGAAAATCATCGTCTAGCAACCAACCTTCCGCGCCCACGCCGAGACTTCAGAGCTGAAGAATCCGCCCAGGCTAGCGTGCCTGCCGGCGTGAAGAGGAGCTCCGGTTGGTCCAACGGATTTGTGGAAGGAAGGCTGAAAGCTGATAAAGTTCAGTTTGCGGCGGATGCGGTCGGTGGCTCGGTCTGGGGTGCGCCTGCCACTTCAGGGAAGAAGGCCGTACATGAAGCGAAGGTGCTTAACAAGCTTAAGGAAGGCGAAGTTCTCGTTGCGTCGAACCATAAAGGGGTTCTTCAATCGATCGGTGACAAAACCTTCAAAATGATTGGCAGCACCTGGGTCGATACCAGCTATAACGAACATACGTCGAAGCCGAGTGTTCTTCTATTTGGCTCGCAAGGTTACTTCGACCTCTTGAAGGCCGAGCCTGGTATCAGCAAGTACTTGTCGATCGGAAAAGAGTTGATCGTCACATACAAAGGAAAAACCTACAAAATTGTCCAGTCCCGAAATGCTACGGGCTAGGATAGCCGGAGGCCGACCCAAGTCCGAAGGGGAAAGAAATTCTTTCTTTTAACTTGTCCTCCGTGCCACTGTGAAAAACATCGAGCCCACCGCGCTCGGTGTTTTTCTCTTTTTGTAAAAATGCCGCTTTTGTTCAAAACCGCCTGTGAAGCGAATCACGCTTAACTGAAAGCGAGCGTATATCAAACGTGCAACATGACGAAATCGTCCGCTGCTATTACTTCGTTGCATAAGGAAAAAACTTAGCGGAGATGCTGTGCAACCATTTCGATACATTGATCGAGGTAGTCTGGCGACAATAGGAAGAGCCGCAGCGGTGGGCAGTTTTGGCAAGATTTCGATTGGTGGTTTGTTAGCCTGGTGGGCCTGGGTTATTATTCATATTCTCAATCTCATCGGTTTTCGCAATCGTATGGTTGTAATGTTTGATTGGCTATGGTCTTATATTACGTTTCAGAGAGGGGCTCGCTTGATTGTCGATCAAGGACTGGGCGCCGAGGTCGACATCGATCGTTTAGTAGATCAAGATTCTCTGGAATTGAAGAAGGCAGAAGAAAAAGAGAGCGTGACCACAAAGTAGCTCCGGGAGAACATGAATCGTGGATAGAGATTACATAGTGAAGTTGATCGATCGCATCAGGGAGTATTCCAAGGCTCATGATGCGAAGTTTGCCCAGCAGCCTGCCCATGCTAGTTGCCAGACGCGCTTCACCGATACTATCGCGAAGCTGGAGCAAGAACTCGCAAAATTAGAAGAGCGCCGCGCCTCCGCTTAGTGAGGCGTTATCTGCGATTATCCTGCCGCCGAATCCTTTTCTTTACTCAAGCCGAAGTCGTTGCGCTCGATGAGCCTTCTGATTTTTTGCTGAGTCAGGGTTGGCTGAACATACAATATCTCAATTTCTGCGAAGCGCTCCTCGCTAGTTGACTCAGGGCGAACGATTCGCGCTTTCAGGACACCATGCATTTTCTGGAGTTTTTCCTCGAGCTGTATGAGGCATGCCGCACACATAGAACCCCGAAGACGAGCCTTGAAGACTCTGGTTGACTCGGGCTCCCTGCTCGACTTGCCAGATCGCTTCTTCTGAATTTCTTTGTTCGATTCTTGACTCGCATTGCCGCTGGTCTCAGGTTTAAGCTCCCCTGACTGCTGCGATTCTGTCTTATTCACGTTATCGATCGGCTCGACAGTGCTTTTCCCTGGATCGCGCGTCTGCTCGGCTGCGAAGGAGTCTGATTTAGCTGGACTCTGGGCAATCAGGCTTAACTGTTGCTGCAGTAGACCAAGGGTTGGAGCCGCGTGAGCGTCACAGTGAATAGCCGAGGCGTGATGCAGCGCCGCTTTTGATCCGGCGTTACGTGACTTAGAACCGCCCTCCGCTCTGTAGAGCTCTGCACTGATGCTTGATGGCTGCAGTATTACTCCTGAGTTAGCAGCACCAAATTGCCTGTCCGTTGCTCTTGCCTGGCAGGGGGCGAAAGTGGCGGCGGCGATTAGCAAAATGGCGAAAAGATTTGTCAGCATTAAGATATCGATGCGCTCTTTATATAAGTTTGCGTAAGTATTGTCGCTCAAAAGATGGGTGTTTGCGTAAGAAAATGGGTCTAAAGTGGTTAACTGGATAAACTTATTAGGATCTCGACTCAGGGTCGTTGCTATGATGGTCTCTGTCAAGTTCTAACTACTGTGAACTTTCGGGGACCATGCAAACGCTAGTACAGCATCCAACATCTTTTCTGGATGCAATTGTAGCCCCAGCCGAATTGAAGAAGCTCTCTATCAATGAGCTCAGATCTCTAGCTGAGGAGATCCGCTCTGAGATCGTACGCAATCTTAATAAGACTGGCGGTCATCTTGCATCTAATCTCGGTATAGTCGAGATAACGCTCGCTCTGCATTACGTGTTCGATTCTCCCAAGGATCAGATTTTGTGGGATGTCGGGCACCAGGCCTATGTGCACAAGATGCTGACCGGACGGCGAGATCGGTTTCACACGCTTCGCCAGTTCAAAGGGATTTCCGGATTTATTCACCCGCAGGAAAGCGAGCACGACGCCTTTATCGCTGGACACAGCTCCACGTCCGTCTCTTTGGCGGTTGGAATGGCTCTGGCGCGCGACCATCTGGAGCAAGATCATAAAGTCATCGCCTTGATTGGGGATGGCGGTTTGACGGGTGGGATGGCGCTCGAGGCGCTAAACCACCTCGGTGACATCCAGCGCGATGTCCTGATTTTGCTTAACGACAATGAGATGTCGATTAGCGAGAATGTCGGTGGCATCTCTCAATATATGAAGCGCATCAAAGAGACGTACTTCTACAAAGACATCAAAGAAAAAATCACCATGCTCGAAGGGC
Organism: Candidatus Obscuribacterales bacterium; assembly: GCA_019746975.1. Classification (GTDB taxonomy): domain Bacteria; phylum Cyanobacteriota; class Vampirovibrionia; order Obscuribacterales; family Obscuribacteraceae; genus JADYXR01. Next base: position 29,449 of record JAIERK010000069.1, on the reverse strand, counting down.
AGTTGGACGGAATGTCTTTGACACCTGCCGTTTGGAAGCTGATTGAGTCAGTGAAACAAGAAGCGACAGAAAGAATCGACACACCAGGCATTGTTTTCGAAAAGCTCGGGATTAACTACTCCGGACCGATCGATGGTCATGATGTTGGTGCAGTCATTGAAGTATTTCAGAAGGTCAAAGCCGAGCGCGTCCCTCTGATAGCACATTTGATCACTCAAAAAGGCAAGGGCTTCGATCCAGCCGAACGTGATTCGATCAAGTACCATGGCGTCAAGAAAGCATTCAGTCTAGAGCCGCGTGTAGAGCCGGCCGCAGACAAGAAGCCCAAAGCAAAGACATATTCCGATATCTTCACCGACACACTCATCGAGCTTGCAGAACTCGAACCGAATCTGGTGGCAATTACTCCGGCGACGGCTGAAGGCAGTGGCTTGGTTAAGTTCGGAAAGGTCTATCCTGAGCGCTTCTTCGACGTCGCTATTTGCGAACAGCACGGCGTGACGATGGCAGCCGGCATGGCGAAGGCCGGATTGAAGCCGGTTGTCTCGATCTACTCGACCTTCCTGCAGCGCGCCATGGACCAAGTTATACATGACGTGGCAATCATGAATCTGCCGGTCGTATTCGGAATCGATCGTGGTGGGCTCGTTGAAGACGGCGAGACGCATCAAGGTGTTTTCGACATCGCTTACTTGCGCAGCGTACCGAACTTCACCGTGTTGGCTCCGAAAGATGCAGTCGAGCTCCGTAACATGCTTTATACGGTCGTGAAAGAGCTGCATGGTCCGGTGGCGATTCGATTCCCCAGGGAAGAGGCTGTGAATGCGGCGACCGAACAAGTCGGATTTGCCAAAGTCGATTTCAGCTCCTGGGAAGTTGAACACAAAGGCGACGACGAAGTCGTGATTTTAGCTTACGGTGCAATGGTCAAATCCTCTCTGGATGCGTTGGATGCGATGAAGGCTGGTGGCGTGAATGCCACCATTATTAATGCTCGCAGCGTGAAACCTCTCGACGAAGCGACCTTGACTCGGTACCTCAACCAGCCGAACACCAAGATCATTACTTTGGAAGAAGGATGCAGCTCCGGTGGATTCGGCGCAGCCGTCCTGGAATTCCGCTCGCGGGCTGTCTATTCCAAGCCGCAAGTCAGGCTTGCCGAAGTTGTTGGGCTTGGCGTTCCGGACCGATTTATCGAGCACGGTAATCGTTCAATCCTGATGGATGAAGTGGGCCTGAGTCCAGCCAAGATTGCCTCATTCGTCATCGACTTCGTCCGCGTCCGCGGTTAATTCACCACCAGCGGTGCTAGACTTCGCGTCGCCCTTCCAGGGATCGCGCTAACGTTACATCGTCCGCGTATTCGAGATCCGCCCCGACAGGAAGTCCAAATGCGATTCTTGTTACCTTGGTGCCCAGCGGTTTCAACAAATTACTCAGATACAGAACCGTCGCGTCACCCTCGATCGTCGGATTGATAGCGAGGATTACCTCATGAATGGTCTCGGAATGAATTCGCCCGATTAGCTCGCGGATACTGAGCTGGTCCGGACCTTTCCCTTCCAGGGGCGATATCAATCCGGTAAGAACGTGATAGCGACCTTTGAATTCGCGGGTGCGCTCTAGTGCGATGACATCCTTGGAATCAGCGACAACACATAGTGTATGTGGTTCTCGTCGATCGCTAGTGCAAATTTCACATGGATCTTGAGCGGAAAGGTGGGAGCACTGACTGCAGTGCTTCACCTTCTCTTTCGCGTCAATCAGCGCGTGAGCGAACTGCCCGACCTCTTCCTCCGGCATTCCCAGGACGAAAAATGCCATGCGCTGAGCCGATTTCGGACCGACTCCCGGAAATTTTTGAAACTGTTCGATCAGTTTCGCCAGTGGTGGTGTGAAGAACATCTGAATTCCTACCTAGAAGCCGCCGCCCATACCCGGTGGTAGTTTCAAGTTGTTTTGCGCTAGATCCTGACACTGCACGATAGCATTGTTGACGGCGAGCACAACCAGATCTTCGAGCATCGAGAGATCCTCTGCATCGACCGCGTCCGGGCGAATCTTCACGGCGTAGAACTCCATTGCGCCGTTGCATTTGACCGTCACGGCGCCACCGCCCGCTGTTCCTTCGACAGGAATTTTCTTGAGTTCCTCTTGAAGTCTCAGGACTTCTTGCTGCATATGCTGAAGTTGTTGAAACAGCTTGTTGATATCTGGTTGGTGCATTACGTTCTCCTGGCCTTGCGTGATTGATTATCTCGAAAGAAATTTCGAATTGGCCGTAAATCTTTATTAATGGGGATGGGCTGCGGCTAGGAGTGAGGTTCGCAAGAACCTATACTAAACTCCCAGGAATACGGTATCACTCTCGACTCTAGATAGGGTGAGGAAAATGGCTGAGTTTGAAACAACTGCCGAAGGCTCGGATGTGTCGAGTGAGGACGAGCGCGATCGCCTGCCTCACCGCGCCAATGCCTGGCTGCGCGCGATGGCGAGGCGCTTAGTACTGTTCGTTTCCTTCGGACCGGGGGTTTTAGGATTTCTGTGGCTAATTGGACGTATCTTAAGACGCTAGCTTTGACCGACCCGCTAGCCTATCTGTCTAAGCGCAATCCCCGTTACGTCGAACGGTACGGTTGTGAGGAAGACGAATTCGGCTATGACATAAAGACATACGCTCGATGGGAGCCGCTCTTCCGGTTTTTGTTCGAAGATTATTTCAAAGTCGATATTCGCGGCATCGAAAACATCCCTGCAGAAGGGCGTGGAATTTTAGTCGGCAATCACTCGGGCCTTTTGCCTCTGGACGGGGCGATGCTGAGCATCGCCATGTGCAATTACCGCAATTCGCAGCGGCGCGTCCGATATCTCGTGACCGACTGGTTTTTCAGCGTGCCGGGCCTGGGTCCATGGATAAAAGAGACCGGACAGGTTCGCGCAACCCTGGAAAACGCACAGAAGCTTCTTAGCAACGACGAATTAGTCGGAATATATCCAGAAGGTATTCGGGGTGTCGGCAAACCTTTTCGCGATCGTTATCGGGTTCTGGACTTCCATCCCGGCTTTGTTCAGCTAGCTATCGAGACTCAAACTCCGCTTATCCCGATTGCGACCGTTGGCGGCGATGAGATTTTTCCCAACATGGTCAATCTCAGAGATGTCGCCAGGCTAGTCGGCATGCCGTTTTTCCCGCTAACCTTGAGTTTTCCGTGGCTTCCGTTTCCACTGATGTTTTTTCCTCTGCCTGTTCGTTGGCTGGTTAACGTGCACAAACCTATTGTGCTCAACTACCCGAAGGAGAAGGCAAAGGATAGAAAGCTCGTGCTGAGCATCGCTCGCGAAATTCAGCACATGATTCAAGATGATCTTAACGGCATGCTTCGGCGCAGAAAGTCGATGTTTACCGGGTGGGACGAAGAGGATGCTCCGGTTCAGCAAAAGCAGGAGACGGTGATATGAGCCATTTCGTAGCTACATACCGCGATTTCGTGAGGCAGTCCGTTAAATCCGATCGTTACTGGGGCTTCGATGTCCGAGCTCTGGCAAGGCTGGAACCTTTCCTGTCCTTTCTTTATTTCGAATGGTGGAAAGTCAACTTCGATGGACTGGACAGATTGCCGGAGAAGGGACCGGCAGTTATTGTCGGTAACCAGGGCAGCGTTCTGCCGTGGCAAGCCTTGATGCTGATTTACGGTTTGATGTCGTTTAACCAGAACCCTCGCCGGGTCCACATTATGTGCGATCTGGATTGGATTGATGATGAGCGTCTCAATGCGTTTCTCATTGAGATCGGCTTCGTGCCCTGGTCCTCAGCCAGCATGAAGCGGCTGTTTGAACGCGGCGAAATCGTCGCGATCTTTCCTGAAGGTGTTGCTGGTCTATCGAAGCCTTACAGCCAGCGCTATCGTTTACAAGATTTCGACTGGACCAGGCTGCTTCCTGCCGTCGAGGAAGGGGTGAAGATCTTTCCTTTGTCTTCGCTCGGCTGTGATGAGGCCGTACCGCTCCTGTTTAATTTCGAGCCTCTGGCGACCTTCCTGAAAATGCCGTATTTCCCCGTGTCTCCGTTTTTCCCTTGGTATCCGTTTCCACTTAATCTGGCGTCTCGGCCGATTGCGTGGAAAATGCATCTGATGAAAGAGGTCAAATACGAGAAAGGCAAAGACCGCGATCATCTCGAAAACACGGCCAAGTCTCTGACACAGCAGCTTGAAGGCGAGATCCAGGCTGAGCTCAATCGTGCTCTGCGTTACCGCTTCAAAGTTTAGTCACCTGTTGATAGTTACAGGCTTCAGAAGGAGTCTGAGCTCTTCGTTGCACTGATAAGATGGTCAAATGAAGTTCTGCTATAAGCTCGAACAGTTTGTTGCCTCCGTCATGGCGGATCTCCGACATCCGGCGGCCGTAGACAAGACTGAGATTGAGTCGGCGATTTACGCTTACTACAGGCTGATCAACGTCAAGAAGCCGCGGATTCTCTGGCTCCCCAATCCGTGGCTATTATGGTTCGCGCCGGTTTTTATTTCTCCAGTAAACGGTTCCAGGGCATGGAAGAGGCTGTATGTTGCCGAGACGCTCGAACGGTTCGAATGCCGGTTTCAACAAGTACTTTCGAAACAAGGGATTGATGATTCAGATATAGGTGAGTTCTGGAGCCGGTTTCCCGTGCAGCGACTGGATAACATCTCTCTTGTTGTCGAGCAGGTTCTGGTCGATGTGCATAACCATGCGGACCCTCGAAACAACGGGGAGGTAGATAACCTGACTAATCGTTTTTGTGAACTGACAAATGGCTATTCCGAATTGCGTGTGGATTTCGATTCCAGGGTGGACCAGCTTAACTGGTATCAGATTCAGCAATATTTTCCAAATGAGTTGATCTGGGAAAACATTTTCAACCGGCGGTTTACTGGAGACGATGTGGCAATGCCGCTGCCTCCTGGCAGAACTTTTGGACCTCGACCAAGAGGCATCGAGTGGGGATCGGATCTGCGGCTTCAAATTCTTTTGTATGAATACGCACGGCGATACTGCGGAATCTCGTTTGCCGAAGAGCAAGAGCTTGATCTCTTATTGCAGTTGCTGAGCCCGCTGAATGCGCTCGCGTTTTTCGAAGGACTTTGTCTTGTGTGCGAGCCACCCCTGATGCTGTTTGATGAACAGAATCGCCTTCATTCGTCCTCGGGACCAGCCATCTCATATGCGCTCGGATTCGATGTTTTCGCATACCATGGGCAACGAGTAGCAGCCCGTGCGATTCTTGCTACGCCGGATCTCGAGACAATTATGTCCGAGCCGGACGCTGAGGTCGTAAGCGTCCTGATACAACGCTATGGAACTGAGCGGTATATCAGTGACTCGGGAATTGAAAAATTCCAAGAGGATGAATGTGGTGCCCTGTATCGTATGTACGGAAACTCGGGAACAGCCTCAGTTTTTTTGATGGTGCGTAACGCGACACCAGAGCCGTGCGGCCAATTCAAGAATTATTTTCTTCGAGTGCCGCCCGAGATGCACACGGCAAAGGAGGCTGTATCGTGGACTTTTCGTCTTCGCTCTTCGGACTACGGTCCAGCCAAAGAGACCTGAAGAGCATATCAAGTCACTTATTCGAGTAGTCTGGTAGGCTTGTAGAGATAACGAACATCGGGTTGTCATGTATCGTCCCAAGCAGTCGTCCCCATTTCGCTTGCCTAGGCTGGAATCCTTGCCTGGACTCGGTGACGTGGCACATGCCATGGAGGAGGCTCGAAAGCGAGTTGGTTTGGCCGTTGAGCTCGCCTGGATGATGCCAGATCGAATCAATCTTCAGCGCCTGGTCGTGACCTGCAGGGATTCTGGGGAGCCCACGTGGGAGCTGCTTTCTGGGGAAGGACGCAACGAGATTCAAAGTTGGACTTACACTACAGGGGATGTGGCTCTTGTTTTAAACCTGGTCTTGCCGGAACCTGACAGAAATGGAATCGACCAGAGCAACCTGTTGAGTAGCAGTTCTGAACGCAATACAGGATTGTCCGGTGGCTACAGCACATCGCTTATGGGCTTGCACTCTACGTCTCCGAGGCTTCCCATCTTTCAGCAAGCGAAAGCGCTGAAGGCTCCAACGATGGAAGGCACACTTGAAGACATGCCTATTCCAAATCTTCTTCAGTCATTCGCTGTTGGGACCAATACCGGAAAGCTGGCAATTACCGATGACCAGACTGCAGCCGAGCTTTTTTACGTTGAGGGCGAGCTTGTCCATGCGCAGGTGCTCAATCTAAAGGGCGAGCTTGCCGTTACGGAACTTGTCACCTGGGACGAGGGGCGATTTTTCTTCTATCGAGACGAGAGAACGGACCAACATACGATTACTCGGCGAGTAGACGGGATCTTGATGGAGGGCGTTACGCTACTCGATCAAAGCAAATTTCTGATGCGAAGCGGTCTGAAAATGGACAGCTACCTGGACAAAAAGGATCCGAATCTGACGGAATCCGAGTTCGAGCAGCGCGTAAAACAGGGCGCCCCGTGTGATATCAACTTGCAGAAGCAATTCTATCTGCGGTTGAACGGCAATAGCACCATGTTCGATATCTTGCGCGAGCAGCCCATGGTGAAGAAAGATTGGGTCCCTGTGCTCTTCAATATGATTCGCTCTGATTTGATACGGCTGGCGGACACTCCCCATGTGGTGGATAAAACCAGCCTGTTACAGTCGACAGCGCTCGATCGAATCGCTATCGATGGCGTGGTAAAACAGATGAAACGCGCAGACACAGGCGTCTTGTCTTATCCGGCATTTCAATTCTTCATCGAGCAGGAGTTTTTCAGATCTCAATTCGATGGTGCACCGTTCTCGGTGATTATCTTCGAAGTTTGGGTCTGGGGTCCTGAGAAGCTGGAGGCGTTGCCCAGTCAAGCTCTCGGTGAGATGGCTAGACGAATCGGTGTTGTGAAACGCTCAATTGATGTCCTTGCACATTTTGAAACGCTACATTACGCACTGTTACTCCCGAATACAGAAACCGCATCAGCAGCGATTCTTGCCCATAGAGTTCTTGAAGTCTTGACTGATACCAGTCTGACCTCCAATCTTGCGACGCGAAAACTGGCGATGGCATTTGGAATCGCTGGAATCCCGGAAGACTGTCGAGAAGTGGGATTGCTGCTTTCCGCAGCGAAGGTCGCGAAGAACATTGCTCAAAAGAGCGAGTTTCCGATCATTATGTTTAAAGATCTGCAGGCCCCCTCACCGTAGCGAAAGAGCCTGCTGATACCGTAAAGCCAATGAGTTAGGCTGTGCGTAGGTCAGACACTTCACGCATAAGGCGAAGTAGTGTCTTTTGTGCACGTGCAGCGACGTATGGATTATCGTCTTCGACAAGTACTTTGAGTACCGCGATTGGCACCGTGTAACTCTCTGCCAGCCGCAGTCTCACGTCTGGACTCGGATCTCGTACGAGCTTCCAAATAGTCTTCATCGACGTATTCATATTTTCGGCGACCGCGGCCCGAACTTGCGCATCTTCGTTGCTTGCAAGTCGAGTGAGCGTTACCGAATGCGCTCTGGGATGCTCTGCAACTCGCTCCAGAAGTTGTGACGGAGCATTGTGAGCCAGGTGGTCGAGAACCGGCGGTGGTGTGTTGGGATTGATAGCGAGCAACCAGCGAATTCTCGCCGCTTCCAACGCTGCATTGTCCCGTTCCGCTTGCCTGTTCTTTTTTAAAACCTTGAGTGGTTCTTTGGTCTCTGTTTCAATCTCACCAGTACCAGTATCCTTATTGCACAACAACACCTTCAGTGCCTCCCTGATGTGTTCTTCCTTCTCCCAGTGGAACGCGTAAGCAAACGAAACATCGTATTGCTCGAGTCCGGATGAGTGCTCTGTTTCGCTCTTTAGCGAAGCACTGTTTGCGAACTTTCTCGTGCCCATTGTCATAAGAGTTCGACGGAAAATAGATTGTATTGCCCCCAAATCAGACAGAAACGTCTGAGAGATGTCCCTAAATCTATTATTCCAGCCCCTCTTGTCAACTTGGTTTAGGTTTAGGTATAAATCCGTATAGGTTTCCTATACAAAATGCGATAAATCTGTGATCTGACTTTCAAATCGCGTCATAAGTGCAGGTCGGAGTTCAGAAGCGCTTTCTTATAACCGTCAAGCGTGAAGTTTTTGCCGGACTTTCAGATGGGCGCTGTCAGCTGCTTGTGCGGTGCAGCGGAAGTGACGATCATCGCCGTCCAAAAAAAGTCCAAATACGAATAGAACTCGGTGTTAGCCGAATTCCATTCGTGAGTATGGCAGAATCGCTGTAAGAAAACTTTGTAAGAAGGTCGGGCACGAAGGTTACAGCAAACGCAGTTTCATTTTTTCAAGAATACATGCATCAGTTTGCCGATAATCCGCAATGCGCTTACTTGTACCTCGTCATGTGCCCGGCCTTTGGACCTTCACTCTTCGGCGTAGCGCCGTTCGTGTCTTACAACTCCATAATACGAGTTACTCAGGAGATCGAAGGTATGCTTTTCCTATATTCTTGTTGGGGCAAACCTATAAAGATCTTGCTATCGAAGAATTAGAGCGGGTCTTGCGGAGTCCAGTCTTTCCGCCGTCTTTCAAGGATAGCTTCACCGTCTGATAGCATCGAATTTTGCTCGATTTGGTCAGGACCGCAGGTCAGGTTGAAGGTTTCACGAATGCGACTGGATTGAGCTCAGGGGAATCGGCTTGTCGTCGTCGATTGGGATAGTCGCTCCTTATATTGATTATTGATAAAACTGCAGAGCGATCCCTAAATAGGTAGATTTTCCCTTCGCTAATCAAAATCTGTTTTGCCCCGGCATGGAGGGCTGGCTTTGCGAGCCTATTTCCGTCGGGGTGATCGTCTCAAATCCCAATGGCTGGACAAGACTTGTTCAAGCTAAATTGAAAAGCCGAGGTTTTCCACATAGAGTCTTCTCGCGATGGGTCTTGGATCTGTACTGGAGCAAGACTACACAGTGTCGATGCTGAGTCTCGACAGTGATTATTCACCTGCGCGCCCCAGGGTTTTTCCTATTCTGAAAATCGGGTATCCACGACAAGAATGGGAAAGGTTAGTCTTTCCGGTCCGAACGCTGGAGGATTGTTGCTGGATGAACACTTTAAGATCTCTATCAATTTTTATATCTCGTATCCCGCCTGGCATGCTGCTTCTCCTGATTGTAGGATTTGCAAGTTTGTCGGCTTTCCTGGTGACTTCAGAACTAGAGAGAAGCAAACTTGCTCTCGACGACGAGAAAAATCGAATCGAAAACGCTCGAAAAGCCATGGGCACAGTCGTCGTCGCAATCAAGGATTTACCGGAAGGGAAATCTATCACGGCTGACATGCTCGAGGAGAAAAAGATTCCGGTTGGCACTATACCAGCGGACGCTCTCACCTCATCCTCTATGGCAGGTGGCAGAGTCACTAAATATGGTATTACCGTCGGGCAGATCGTTTCACAGCACGATCTTGCTCCCGTTGGATTAATGCAGGGCTTCGAATCTCGCCTTAAGCCTGGTAAGCGTGCAATTACTTTTGCCGTTGACACCAATTCTGGTGTTGCTGGATTTATTAATCCAGAAAGCCGCGTGGATGTCATCAGTATGGTCGGCGGTGGTGCCGACACGAAAGTCGCGCCCATTCTATCTGACATCGAAATCATCGCTGTTGGTCAGATGTATCACAGAGAGCCTGGTGGCTCGCAAGCGGTGCCTGTTAATTCAGTGACTGTTGCGATCACTCCTGATGATGTTCAAAAACTTGTCAAAGGAGTTGCTGCCAGCAAGTTATATCTCGCACTACGAAGCGAAGGCGATCACATTCCAATTGCTACCGTTGATGTGACATCGCTCTATCCAAGCCGAGTTTCTCCCGACGAATCAACTACTCAAATTGCAACCAAAGTTCCACCACCGCCTCTCATCGGCGACGTTTTGCCCACAACTGAGTTTGGTGAGCAACCGTTGGAGCCTCAATCTCGAGGTGCGATTGGTCAACTTCCACCCCGCCCAAATCATGAGATCGAAGTGTGGAGCGCTTCGAGTAAGCAACTGATTGAAGTGCCGAGTCTGCATTAGACAAGCCAATAAAGGCGATTTGCGACCTCTCCATTGACGTGGAGAGGTCGTGGCGTCTGCGGAGGGTCGAGAGGCTTGGCGGAACATACAACGTGCTGAGCGGGAATCAGACAACGGAGAATTTCGGCACCATTAGGTCGGTATTTCGGAGTTCCTTGCATGCGTGTCGGATCTGGGACGAGAACGTGCGCAATGACGAGACGCCGGAGGTCCCGTGGCTGCCGTTTGATCCAGCTACTTCGAATTGCAACCTGTTCCGATCAAGCTCAGAATAGTTTCAAAAACAAATCCAGGAAAGGCATTCACTCGGTGGATGTCAAGGTTTGGATATTAGCATAACTGGCTCAAATTAGCGCACCATGAGCTTTTTCTTCTTGCGGTAATTACGATTGACTTGTTCTAAAGCCATTCTTAGACTGACTATATCTGCCTCACTTGTCCGAGACGCTCCTATGAAAAGACTTCGCTCGATTTTCACTTTACTAGTTTTCATGGCACTCTTAGCAACTCCTGCTTACAGTCAGGGATATAGTCAATATCCTAACAATTCGAATCAGGTCCCTGGTCTCGTAGAGCCTGAGCAGTCAGGCTATTCGGGTCAGCAGTACGGACAGATGCCACCACAATATAATCAGTTTCAACAAGGCGGAGTTGTACCTGGATTGCAACAGGGCTCAATGTATCAGCCTATGCCGCCGCAGGGTGGTATGGCTCAGCAAGCGATGGAGCAGGCCATGCAACAGCAGGCTATGCAACAAGGCATGCCGCAGTACTACCAAATGACATCGCAAACTCAGGTTCCGACTGAAATGCAGCAGCAGCCTAATGAGCAATCGCTGTTTCAACTTGACTTAGACAACCAGGATCCGGACAAGAAGGCGAAGAAAAGCAAGAAGTCCAAAGCCTCTCCCTATCAACAGCAAGAACAAGCCCTACAAGAAGCGCAGATCGCTCAGCAGCTCGAAGAGATGAAGCAGAAGAAAGAGAGCGAAGATAGCTTCAAGATGAGCAGCAAGTTCGACGATCGGCAGCCCGATGACGGTTCTGGCGGATTCGGAACAACGAAGAAAATTGGCAAAGGCATGGCTACCGGGGTCGGCAAGGCGATGAAGACTGGCATCCGCTACGCAGCTCCGGCAGCTGGTTATGTCGGGTCGTTCTTTCTCCTCCGCGCCGCACTTGGTGGCAACAATGGCGGTAGCTCAATGATGATGATGCCGGGTCGCGGCGGAATGTACTTCATGCCGTAGGCCATTCATTCGACGGAATATTTCGACACCGTTTTTTGGTCCATTGGCGGAATGTGACGAATTCCTTTAAGTGGACCTGTTTTTTAGTCCATCGGCGGCACACACCTCTATCTATTCCAACCGCGGGTTGTCGATTTGACGTGACTGTGGCTGTGACTTTGAGCAGGCAGTCGATCCCAATGGTGCGCCGACATGTTGGCGAGGACGCGATCAAATTCGACGCATTCTTCCGGGGTCGGTCATCAATAATAACGGTCGTATGGATTACCCTCGTACGTCTTCCCGCCGCGATTGCGCTTTTCGAAAATCTTGATTAGTACTAGCCCTGCGGCGAATCCACCAATGTGTGCCCACCAGGCAACTCCACCGCCGTCTTCAGTTTTGGCGCCAAGAGAGGCTACACCTGTGAAGAATTGCGAGACGAACCAGAAGCCGAGGTAGACGATTGCGGGTACCTCAACCAGTTTAATAATGTAAAAGATTGGCAGTGCGGCGAGGACTCGCGCTCCAGGGAAGAGAATGATGTAGGCGCCGAGTACGCCGGCAATTGCGCCGCTTGCACCCACTGTCGGAACGGAGCTATTGGGGGATATTGCTACTTGTGAAACACCTGCAGCGATTCCACAAATGAGATAGAAAAGCAGGTATTTAAAATGCCCTACCTTGTCTTCGATGTTGTCGCCAAATATGTGAAGCGCCCACATATTCGATATGAGATGCATCCAGCCCGCATGCATGAACATCGAGAAGAATAGCGTCGATACCTGAAAGACACCAATGTCATCCAAAAGGTTTCTCGGGACCAGCGCGTAGTTGCGAAATAGCTCTTCGACGCCGGGTTCTCCCAGTGTAAGCTCGAAGAGAAAGACGACGACGTTGAGCACGATAATCGTCAAGTTGACGAACGGGAACGTGTCTGACTTATTGCTGTCGCGAAGCGGAAACATCGATTAAATCCACGAACCTCAAGACCTTAATTGTACGAGTGCAATAGATAAATAGTTCGAAAAAACTGTCGACTTCACTTTGATTTCACGTTGAATTCACTTTAGATTCACGATATTTGAATAAAGATAGTAAGCGAGAACACTCATCACCAGCCAGGGTTTTTATGACATCTACCTTCAGAGCGCCAAAAGAAGACAATGTGTTTCGAGATACGCGAGTCGATCTTCATCGCCGGCTGAGCGCCCCCAGCCACATGCAAGTTCTGGATAGTCAGCTTGATGTCGATGTGCAGGCCCTCGAGCGGAAGCGCGAAGAATTGCTGGCGTTGAGCGGCAAGTACGATTTGACGGCGTTATCGGGACAGGATGGCGTCAACAAGGTTGCACCGTTGCGACGAAATCATGGTCAGCAACAGCCTTTTGATGATTTCGAATATGTTTTGGCCTACCTCGCGAAAGAAACTCGTCGTGCCAACAGGTTCATCAGACCGATGACCGTGTTCGTGGTGGCGTTCGAGGAGCTGCTGTCTTTACCAGTGATTCATGGCGGAGATGCGTATCAATCGTCGCTGTCTTTCATAAGTGTATTAGTTCAAAAATGCCTCGATGCGGATCTTGATATTGTCGGGTTGTACGGGACCGATCGGATCCTCCTCGCGCTGCCGGAAACACATGCGGCCAAGGCTGTTTTCGTTGCCGAGGGAATCAAAGAATGTTTTCGCAAGACACCATTCGAGTTTCAGAATACTCGCATCTTGTTGAGACCAAGCATCGGAATTGCAAGTCTCCCACTTCATGGGCGCGAATGGATGGAGCTGGTGACCAGGGCGGATCTCGCTGCTGACGCCGTGGTGGCGGCCGGCGGTGGACACGCATTCGGACCGCAGTAGAACGCGTAGCTATTGGAACTTATTTGGTATCACCGATGATGCCTACCAGTGCACGTTCCATCTCTCTCTCGTCTTTTCGACTGAGGATCAGGCATACACTAACTATTGCAAGAGCACTGGCGAGAAAGGACATGGCGACTATCACCAGCTCGAGCCGATATCCGGTAATGCCACTAGTCATAATGGCAGAGACACCGGTGAGAAAAACAACTGTCATTAGGGCGAACCACAAGCTGAACAAGATTCTCACAGCCGGTTTTATCGAAAATGAATAGTCGACCACAGAACCGTGCGATGCATCGTTAACCACACCAAAAAGCGCTCTAGCAAATGGATTCGGGATGCGAGCGCTTCTGGCGATTATGAATTGCTTGCCGGATACACGCACTACAAATGGGCTTAGACTTTTACCGAATGCTTCGTCCAGACTGAGCCCGCCCAGCGCGCGCAGAACATCTTCCGCGTTCTTGTTGCACGAAATTATGAATGTCTCCGACACTGCTGATACACCGGGAACTGCCGGATGGGTCTTTTGAGTCAACTTATTACCACCTGCATCAACCGTACGCCACGCCATTCGGTTCGCCGGGTGATTGTACCGTATTGGTAATATCTCAACTTTAAGTGTTGTCAGTACATCGCTTGCGGTGGCGCTGAATTAGGCTACACTGGTGCTTGTGGGGATTGAGGAGCTTGGAGATGTCAACTATTCTCAGACTGTGGAAAAACGGTGCGAGAAGTCCTGTTCTGCCGAAAAGTTTTGCAACTGGTCGGACCATCGCGCCTATGCTGATACTTATACCCCTTAACCTGGTGCTCGTTGGGCCCAGTCCGGCAGATGATAGTATCCCGACCACCACTACGAGTCCTTCTTCGGCAGGCGCACCCCCACAATCAACACCGAGCTCGAAGCCGGTCGGTACTAATGCGGCGGCATCATCCGGTTCATCGGCGACCTGCATGACAGCGGAGGATACCGACCCAAGCACGACGCCCCCTTCGACAGGCGGTCCACTGCCTCTGGCTCCGGTTACCATCGAGCAGCCAACGATGTTCCAACCGGCGACCGTGAAGACTCCTGCTCCAGTTGCAGCAGCAAAACCGAACCCGTCGGGCAAGCAGCAGATTGCGCTACAGCTGCCACCTTACGGTCATTTGCAGCGTTATATACGCATGCGACAGTACGCAGCGATCGATCGGATTAAGTCGCTAGCTGCTCGCGTCAGGGCAAAGCTGACTGCTTGCGGGATGGATCCAAACATTGACTTTGATACGGCCGCTAAGAATGGTAGTCCTGTGTTGTCCATTTACATCAAACCACTGGCTTACGGCAACAATATGCTTGCTAAAGGCTTCAAAGTCGAAGTAAGTATCTGTCGGTACGTTCGGAAGCCAAGCGGTAGGGTGGACTTGGTCGGCTTTCGCAAAATCGGAGAGACTGGGGACATTTATTCACCTGCGGATTTCGAGAACAAAGCGGCAGGTCTTGTCGATCTGTATCTGACGACAAGAGCGGACGAGATTAGGGCCGCGAAGAAGGTAAAGCCGAGCGCGCCTAAGAAGAAAACAAGATAACTCCGCTGAATGGCAGTCAAGAAGCGAAATGCGTACAAAACTAGTATCATTTACCTTCTGTGGAAAAAGCCTGAATCCAGGCTGTGGAGCGGCAGGTAGATTTATGACGACTAATATTGTGCTGACTGGAGTTGGGCGAGACCGTGTAGGCATCGTGGCGGAGATTTCGCAGGTCCTATACGAGTTCGGGTGCAACTTGCTGGATTCGAGTATGACCCTCTTGCGCGGCGAGTTCGCTGTTATCTTGATGGCGCAATTGCCAGAGTCGCACTCCATTGATGAGCTCAGACAACGGCTGCAGAAGACCGATGCGCTGCTCGGCATGAATTTCTTCGTCCGAGAGCTGTCCGATGATAGTCTCGGGGATGATACTGACGAAGGCACTCCGTACATAGTTTCGGTCTATGGTGCCGATCGTCCTGGTATCGTAGCCGGTATCACAAAAGAGTTGGCTCGATTAGGCGCGAATATTACAGACGTGGAGACGAAGCGCACAAGCTCGGCAAAATCAATCTTTATGATGGTGCTCGAGGTTTGTACCCCGAAGGAGCTCTCCGAGTCGAAGTTGAGAGCACAATTAGAGTCTGCCTCGAAGCAGTTGGGCGTCGATATGAGCATTCAAGCTCTTGAGGTCGTTGAGTTGTAACATATGGCGATCCTTCCAGTTTTAGAATATCCAGATCCGCAGTTAAAAGAGATTTCCGAACCTGTCGACTTCGAAAAAGAAGACCTGACGGAGATTATCAAAGATCTTCTCGAGACACTGTACGATGCGCCGGGCTGCGTCGGGCTCGCCGCTCCGCAATGCGGAATCAGAAAAAGAGTTATCATCGTAGACGCTTCGAGAAATCCCAAGGTGGAGTCGCGCTACGGTCTTATGGTGCTTATCAATCCGGTGATTGAACTGCAGGATGGTGAAATTTTAGCTAGAGAAGGCTGCTTGAGCCTTCCTGACCTGACCGCCAACGTCCGGCGTGCTCAGACGATTCGGGCGACGGCATGGGATGAGCATGGCGTTCAACGCTTCATCGAAGCGTCCGACTTTGAAGCACGAGTCATTCTTCACGAGATGGACCATCTCGACGGAATTCTATTCCTAGATCGGGTCTCGTCGCTCAAGACCGATGTGTTTCGAAGAAAGCGCTACGCTCCTAAAGGCGGCGATAAAGGTGGCGATAAAGGCGGCGATAAAGGCGGTACTTCCGAGTCCACAGGTAAGCCGGAGGGTTCGAATACAGGTAAGAAGGACGCACTGCCTTCGGTGGCAGCAGTCGGTGAAAAAACTGATGGCGCCTCCTGACGAGTCCTTGGAATCTCGCAAAAATTAAACAGGTTGAGAGGTACATCGTGAGAGAAGTTGTTATTGTGGAAGCTCTCCGCACGGCAATCGGCAGACGAGAAGGTGCGCTCAGCCAGACGCGCCCGGACGAGGTCGCTGCTGCAGCATTGGAGGAGCTGATGAATCGCTCAACGATCGATCCGGCTCTGGTCGAAGATGTCGTCTTGGGATGTGTCACACAAGTTGGCGAGCAGGGATGGAATATAGCTCGACTTGCTACTCTCATAGCTGGTATGCCTGTTGAAGTTCCGGCCGTGACTGTTAACAGAATGTGCGGCTCGGGACAACAAGCTATTCACTTCGCCTGTCAGGCGATTCTGTCCGGCGATATCGACACTGCCATCGCCGGTGGTGTCGAGAGCATGAGTCGCGTGAAAATGGGTTCTGATGGCAAGGATTTCAGTCCAAAGCTGCACGCGCGCTTCGACCTGGTCTGGCAGGGCACGTCTGCAGAAATGATGGCCAAAAAATGGAATCTGACTCGCTCGGATCTTGATGAATTTTCAATCGCCAGTCACCAACGCGCATTACGGGCAGTCGCGGAAGGACGCTTTGAAAAAGAGATAGCCCCCGTCGCAATTGGGTACAACGGAGATTCCACGCGATTTCAACGAGACGAGGGACCTCGCACCGACACGTCCCTAGAAAAGCTCAACTCGTTGAAGCCTGCCTTCGCCGAGAAGGGCGTTGTCACCGCCGGCAACTCGAGTCAAATAAGCGATGGCGCATCGGTAGTTCTCCTCATGTCTAGAGAAAAAGCGAAGACTCTCGGGTTGAAACCTCGGGCCAAAGTGGTATCGCGGGTGGTCACAGGTAGCGACCCTATTCTTATGCTTGACGGCGTCATCCCTGCCACCAACAAAGCGTTGTCTAAGGCAAACCTGACGGTTGCCGACATAGATTCATTTGAAATCAACGAAGCGTTTGCTTGCGTTCCATTAGCTTGGGCAAAAGAGCTCAAACCCGATATGGAGAAAGTCAACCCTAACGGTGGCGCTATCGCATTAGGACATCCACTTGGCGCGAGCGGCGCACGTTTGATGACTACGCTTCTTCACCAGCTCGAGCGCATAGACGGTCAATTCGGTTTGCAAACAATGTGTATTGGTCACGGTATGGCGACGGCAACTGTGATTGAGCGCTTGAGCAGTTAAGAGTTCCAGTTCAAGATTCAATCGCTTGCGCCGTCGACCTATTCGGGCTTGGCGCTCGGCTCCACATCTGTGCCTGCCTTTGCCGTCTTCGGTCTTTTCGCGAACTGGATCGCATGCACGACAATGTTGGCGAACATGATGACGCCTTCGACAAGGTGACCGAGGCTCGAGTTAGGTAGAACTGGGGTCGTTATAAGAAATGTCGCCATCGTCACGACATAGAACAATGCCGCAGCCACGACTCTGTCTTTGCGAATCGACTCAATCAAAACAAGCAGTGCTACTATCAACCACAACGCCACCACCGAACCTGTGACAGCGCCGAATAAATCAAGTTTTGATGAAACACCCGCGAGGCTCCGAATGCTGTCTACCAGGTCGGCGGCGCAGACAATGATCGTTCCCAGGTGGTAGTAGTTTGCAAGTTTCAACTTTGCTTCTGGTTAAGAGTACCTCTGTTATCTTACTCCTACGATTGGATATTTATTTTGAGCTGCTCTCAGAGTCACTATCCGAATTGGCGTTAGTGGCTGTCGCTGTGGCATCGGAAGGGTCGCTTGGTTCTGTATTGGCGACGCCCGCTGCGCTACTATCAGTCGCTGGTGGCGGATTCGTAGTCGGGGCTTCGACTGAGCTGATTTCAGATTCGGTCTTGTCGCTGCCGACAGGCGCTTCAGGCTTGTCGCCTTCTTTTGGAGCGGCCGAACCATCAACGGCGCTGCCTTCGGCGACGCTTGCCGGCTTCGGTTCAATTGTCACGCAGGTGTTGATGACAATTTCTACGCGTCGATTAAGTTGGCGCCCTTCTGGATTATCCGTGCCGTCAGGATTTGTGTTGAGGGCGACCGGCCTGTTCTTTCCATAACCTCTCACCTTCAAGGCCTCGGTGTCGAATACCTTATTCTCGAGCAACCAATTCTTTACGCGCTCTGCCCGTTTAAAGCTCAGTCTTTCGTTGTACTCGTCTGAGCCTTTCGAATCAGTATGCCCTTCCACTGTGACTGGATGAGTTGTGTTCTTCTTCAGTTCTGGAATTAGAAGTTCGAGCGTTGATACCGCTTGTGGTGTCAGCGTCGCTTTGTCGAATTCGAACAATGTATCGCCGGAAAGTGCAAATCTTTGCTGGCACGGAAGCTTGGTAGCTTTAATAGCCTTCCAGCCTTTTGGTATAGGAATCTCTCCAGCCTTTTGAATTTTGCCGGCTTGCTGAAAAGCGCCCGGAGTTTTGATAGGCGATGTATGCTGGCGCTCCCAGAACTGGTCGCGCGCTTTCTCCTTCTCTTTGTCGCTCTCGAACCACTTGTTGATTCGGTCAGCCTGGGTTTGCGATTGCGAGTACGCCGGAGCAGAATTAGCAATAAGAACTAAGCCGGCAATTAAACAACGAGTGGAAATTTTATACATTATTACTCCCGCGGCGAATTCGCCAATCTATTGATTCTACCCACTTCGGTCATGCACCAATGCCTTGCGGTCCCCGGGGACTCATCTGAATTTGCTGGGTGGCGCGGACCTGGTAAGTGACCTCTTTTACTTGGTAGTCAAGAGAATTAGGGGAGCTCAGGAAATTTGTGTCAAAAAACAGTCTATTGGCTTAACGGTGGCATCACGACGCCATCCAGAATGTGAATAATTCCGTTTGTGCACGGCACATCGACGGTTTGAATCAATACTTTATCGGCGTATAAATTGCCGCCTGATTCGTTGATCGTGATCTCGTGACCTTCAATCGTTTTGAACTTCTTGTTTTTCTTTAGCGCTTCTGAGTCATAGTTACCTTCTACTATGTGATACTCGAGCACCTGTCTGAGTTTTTTCTTGTTCGCGAAGAGTGACATCAAATCATCGTCTTGCATGCGTTTGAATCCATGATCGCAAACCGCAAAAAGAGTGTAGGGTCCTCTATTCTTCAAAGTCTTATCCAGATCGAATGCCTGTGTCAGACCATCGAGAAGTGTAGCGAACCGCGTTACTTCGTTGTCCTGAAGCGTGTTGACGATGTCTTTTGTGGGACGCTCGAATCCTTCCTTATTTTGATATCGCGCTGTCTTTGTTGCGGCGATTAATGTCTTTGCGCATCGGCTTTCCTTCTGGGGACCTGCATTGGCTGCATTAAAGGCAAGACCGCTGGTGACAAGAATTGTGAAAGCGAGACCTGCATTTCTCATAAAATTGATTGAGCGCATTATCAAATCCCCATACATCGATCGATTATCCAGCAACTTTCTACCCGGTATAACTTCCATCCAACCAAACTGTCTTTTAGTCGAATGCAAACTTTCTCGCAAACAACCGTTTTACTTCAGCAATTTCCAGACGTCTCCAATTACCTGGCTCCAAATCTACGTCCTCGATTGTTACATCGCCAATTGCCCAGCGCACGAGGCGCAGAGTCGGATGTCCGACGGCAGCTGTCATTTTTCGCACCTGCCTGTTCTTTCCTTCTGCTAGAGTTATGCTGATCCAGCTTGTTGGAATGTTTTTCCGAAAACGTATCGGCACCGGTCGTGGTGGCAAGTCGGGCTCGCCCTCTAATAGCCTGGCATGACAGGAAGCGGTTGTGTGTCCTTGGATGTTGACTCCCCGGCTGAGATTGTTGAGGGCTGTTTTATCCGGAATTCCATCGACCTGTACCCAATAAGTGCGTTCGTGCTGATTGATTGGATCCAAAAGCGCTTTGTTAAATCGTGTATCGTCGCTTAATAGTAAGAGTCCTTCGCTGTCTACGTCAAGACGCCCAATGGGATAGACGTGCGGAGGAAAGTCGAACTCAGCCAGCGTCCGGTGTCCCTTCTCTTCGCTGAACTGCGATATCACGCCGTACGGCTTTACGAGAGCAATATACTGGCACTCCGCTCTTGGCTTGAATTTGCTGAGATTACTCTTGCCATGAGAGCCTTGGGACTTTTCCGGTTTAAAACTATTGGGTCTTCTTGTCAAAGCTGATGTGACCTTAGCGAGTTAGTTATACGTCGCGCGATACCCGATTTGGTGTCACGAAATCTACTGGTCAAGCTGGGCTTTAAGCGATTGGAGAGCTGACGTCCGCTGCATGACTCGATTGATCCGTCGGTGTAATATTATGTCACACGTGGTATAGACATGATTTGGAAGTACAGCTTCGTGATTCTAATGAAAACCGAATCAACCATCTCAGCACTAGTTGCACTCCTTGCCTTGAGTGTGCCGGCCGCTCAGAGTCAGCAATATCTTCAGCGCAGAGATCCGGCGCAATCGCAAGCGCCCACGCAACAGATGAAAATCCCGGTCATCATGAAGCAGCTGTCGGACATGCAAAAGACGAAGCTTGCAGCACCTACGGCAACATCCAAAGCTCGGGTCGATTTCGAGCATAAGCTTTATCTGAAGCGACTGACTAAGAGAATTGACGAGCATTTGCGACCTCTGGATAAGAAGCCTAGAGGGCGCACAGTTGTTTTTATGAAAATTGAGCGTGAGGGTAATTTGTCGGAGCTTCGCATGGAGCGATCCTCCGGCGATCGAGAAGCCGATTTCATCGCGCTTCAAGCGGCGAAAAAGGCCTCTCCGTTTGGTCAGATGCCGCAATCCTTCAAGTCAGGCATGGCACTGCACTTCGAGATTCACTTCGGTGCAGGTGGTGTTCGCGGCACCGATTTCGAACCGTACCTTGTCGAGATCAAGCGCAAAATTCTGTCCATCTGGACACCTCCGGATACGAAAGATCTCTGTCAGGCATCGGTGGTGTTCGCTCTCAATCGTGAGGGGCAGATTACCAACTGTAATATCAAGACTTCATCCGGAGATCGTGCTGTTGATGAAGCTGCCATGGAAGCGGTGCGGCATGCTGCGCCCTTTGGTCGACTTCCGGACCCTAACATGGAAAGACTTCCGATGGAGTATGTTCTCGCTGCCGGTCCGCGGGAGGTCGACATGCGAAGCTACCAGCAGAATGGCGTACCACTTCCCAAACCGGATTTTGGTGCTGCTCGTGGCTCAAGCGGAAGTGCGTCAGGCGGTGGTTCTTCTATCAGTGGTTCTTCCAGCGGTGGTACGACTAACGTTGGAGGCAATTTTGAGCGCAAGCTGGAAGCGAGGCAGGCGGCTCTCAAAGACAAAGTCGAATCGCTGAGAACAGCGCTCGAGTCGGAGGACGATCCAGCGAAGAGGGTTGCGACTAGTTCTGATATCGCTCAGTGTTATAGCGACTTGCACGACTACGATAATGCTTGCCGGTCACTCACCGACGCACTCTCGCTCGAGAAGAATAACGGCGAAACCGAGCGCTACGGATTTCTTCTCAGTCAATTAGCCGCCAACCATGTGCAGTTAAATCGAGTCGATGACGCGGCTAGAGAATATGCCGAGTCGGTCGCAATTTTGCGAAAATATGAGAGTAGTAAGCCTCAACTCGTTAACGCGCTTACGAGTTACGCGAAAATTTTATACAAGTCTAATAAACCTAGAGAGGCTGATGCGCTCTACAAAGAGATTCAGGTATTGAATCGTCAGTAGGTAGCGCCGGCCTGTCTTGCCAGTTTTTTCGCATCGAGCAGGCATTGTGCTGATTCTCGATACGTCTCTGGAGCATTTTGTCCTTCGACCATTTGTGCAAAGCTTAACTGCCCGAGGACCTGATTTGAGACTCCGCGAAAACTTTCCGGTTCCATACTCATCTGGTGGCAGATAGCTCTGAGCAATCGGCGCTGCTCGCGGGGAATGCGGACTTCTTGATTGACGACTATACCGGTCACGACCTGCCGTTGATGCTTGAAGCGAGTTCGTGTTTTGTCCAGATTGACGGTGAAGCCTTCCGATTCGATGATACTATATATGGTGTCTGTGTCGGAATCAGGAGTGCCTTGTCCTGATATTGTGAGGTCATCACAATATCGCGTGTACTGCCAGCCTCGTACTCTCGAAAAGTTGCTCAGTCTTGTATCGAGTCGACGACAAAGCAAGTTTGCGATTGCCGGCGAGCTCGGCGCTCCTTGCGGTAATGACCCTTTGTAGGTTGTTATACGCGCCAACAGCATGGCCACAGGACGCTCCCAGCCCAGGTTGTAGAACAGACCGGTAACACGATTGGATGAAATCGAAGGAAAGAAATCCTTTAGATCCATATTCAAGACGAAGTGTTGACCAACGTGCGGCTGGGCATTATCGATGATTGATTTCCCGTTTCGATAACCTGTGCACGCTTCATGTAAATCGACCTTGTTAAGGAGCAGTACTGCGATTTTTTTCTGCATATCCTTGAGGTCGTCGCTTGGCGCGACTATCTTGCGACCCCCGCCCGATTTCTTGGCGACGACGAATTCTCTGTAAAACCGCTCACTCCTGGTAGCCAGATGCCTCAGGTGCAGTTCTGAAGTTTCGAGCTGTTCAACTAACTCAAAAATATCCATTCGTCGAATTGTTGTCACTGTGATGGCTGGTATTGTATACGGTGCCAAACTGCTGATTTTGACCGTTCAGGCAAGCCCCTCTGCTAGATCGGATATCAGAGTTCCAATCGGGTGCAGCTAAATAGATACCAATCGAAGGAGAGCCGCACAGCGGCTCGGAGGCGATTGTGTATTTCGAGCGAGTGGCATGTTGAATAGGTCGACGAATCATCGACCAAACCGCAGAGCGGTCCAGAGGAGCTCACCTTCCCGGACAAACATACAAGGCGCGAATTTCACGCACTGTAATTTCAATGCATTGATCTAAAAACAGTTGGAAAGCAAAGTCAATTACGACTGTTTATTGTTAGAGATTCTTACCTGCCGATATATGTCTCTGTTGGTGTTGGCATATTCTATCGGGCGATCAAATGCTAGTCTCAGCTATGCGTCTACTCGAGTATATGTGCCGCGTACGCAGAAGGATTGTATTGCTGTTGTCGCACGATCGCATATCTTCGAGGCGCCCATTAGCGCTTGCCCAGAAGCTGCTCCAGGCTCTTTCGGTTAAGCGGCCAGTCTTGCCAGATGTTGCCAATCAGGCTGAGTCTTTGTGGCACAGTTGACATCGTTAAATCCGGCGGCCCAATCTGACCGAGCTCTGACCACTTCAGCGGTGTTGATACCGTTTGCTCCCTCACCAGTCTTGGCGAGTATGGAGCGACAAGCGTTTTACCTTTGCAGTTAGGGCTGGAGTCGAGGAGAATCTTTCCGTCTCGCTTTGCCCCGACAGCGTCTATCGTCACCTTGTCGCCGTGCTTATTGAGGATAAACTTGCTGATGGTTTCGGCTAGCATCCTCACCTCTTCGTGGAGAAGAGTTGTTTCAATTGGTACGAATACATGAATTCCATTTCGACCTGAGGTCTTCAAATAGGCTGTCAGTGATACTGAATCCAGTGCCTCCTTCAGCCAATGTGCAGCCTCTGATACCCTGAGGAATGCGTCATGTCGATAAAGGCGAGCTTCTTTAGCTTCGTCTTCAAAATGGTGATCCAGGTCGAACACCATAAAATCAGGACGCGTGCCGGCATCGTCCGTAGTGATTCGGGAGAGCCATACGTGCTGCTCCATCACGCTATGTTGAGTGAACCACAGCAGGGAAGCGAAGTTGTTGCACATTGCAACTTCCGTGTCTTCATCATGATCTCGTTCCACAAAACATGTCTCTACGAAATCGGGAATCTGAAAGTTCCAGTGCTTTTGGTAGAATCGCTTTCCTTTCATGCCATAGGGAGAGCGGACAACCGTGAACGGTCTGTCTTTCAAATATGGTAGCGAGTAAGGTGCGACTAAGGCTACGTAGCGAATCAGATCGCGCTTGGTTAGTTTTGGCAAACCACTGCCCGGTGGTGATGGCCAGAGAATTTTATCGAGATGGGTGAACTCGATGATGTCCCCATCCACCACAACTTCGGTTTTCTCACCGATCGAAACCGCAAGCTGCGCCGCTACATCGTGGCAGCTTTTGACCGTTGATTGCAGGTCTGGATGCTCTTCTTTCTGAGGGCGTTCTGCTGCCTTTTTCCCTTTTCGTTTCGGCGCATCGGTCTGCTTCGGTGTCTCGACTCTGACTGGCATGCAATCTGCTACTTGCTCTTGGGATTGCGACGATTGTGCTTCTCTGACCCTTAGCGGCGCTGCTTTGACGGCAGATTTTATGTGTGTGATTGGCTCCTTCGATCTTTCTAGCGATCGCTGTCTCGCCGATTCGAGGTTCAAACCCTGTGATGTAGGTGCTCTGCGATCCAATCGAATTTCTTCCTTAGCCTTGTCGTCTCTAACTCGAAGGAAAACCGGTGTTCGCAGGTGTCCGTCCCTCGTCCAATCCATGAACTTAATCTCGACCACGATATGGGGGCTCAACCAGGTAACTTCTTTTTTCTCATCAGGACGCTTTAGAAATGGATGCTTCGGTTGTTTCAACGGCTCCATACGGCGCAACATCTCTCGCAAGAGTCGTTCATCGAAACCGGTGCCGACGCTTCCGCAATAGACGAAGTTGTTCGATTCATCGTAGGCGCCCAGAAGGAGAGCACCGAATGTGGGGCTACGCGAGCCTGTTCCGGCTGTAAATCCACCGACTACGAATTCGTTGGTTTGTTGCGCTTTGACCTTGGTCCAATAAGCGGAGCGTCGGCCTGGCTCGTAGGGACTCTCGAGGCGTTTTGCTACTATCCCTTCGAATCCGTTGTCGACGCAAACTTCATATGCCGCCACGCCATCATTACTAAAGTGAGTCAGGTGTCGAACCTTATCTGACTGTTGCAGGACCTCTTTCAGTATCGCCTTCCTTTCGGAGAGTTTCATTCCACATAAGTCATAACCCGCGGCGTACACGATGTCGAATACAAAGTAGTAAGCTGGTACTGCTTGCTCCGCTCGGCTAATATCCGCCTGGCGAATGAGATTCATGCGCTGCTGCAAGTGTTGAAACGACGGGCGTCCAAGCTCGTTGAGAGCGATGATTTCACCATCTATGATGGCATCACAGATAGTGAGTTTTCTTACCTCTTCAGCTAGGCTCGGGTACTGATTGCTTATCGGCAATGCTCTTCTCGAGACGAGCTGGCAGCCTCCGTCTTTGACGATGGCGATGGCTCGCATTCCATCCATCTTGGGTTCGTAAATCCACCCTGCTTTTGAGAACGGTCCTTCCGGCAGACTGGCCAGCATCGGTGTGAACTTGATCGGCATTATCGCGCGGCGAGCGCCTGCAACTTTCGAAAGATCAAGCATGATTGCGACCTCTCGTCGGTGAGCAGCTATCGAGTTGACCGATGCCTTGCAAAACTAATATCCATTAACCGGTCTTGCGTTTTCTTGTTTTCTTCGCTCCGTCCGCGACAACTGCTACGGGCTCTTCTGCCATCTTCGCCGCCTCTGCCGGTGCAGACTTCTTAGCTTTAATACTTTCCATACTTGCTTGCAAAGCCTCCATCAGGTCGACGACATTTGTTTGCGCAGTGGCGGGAGCTTCGTGAATTTCTTTACCTTCCAGCTTGGCTTCGATCAGCTGCAAGAGAGCTTCGCGGTAGCTGTCTTTGTATGTTGTTGGTGTGAACTCCTGCGCCATCAGGTCGATGAGGCTTGACGCCATCGCGAGCTCCTTGTCCGAGACCTGGACATCGGGCAGCGGCTTGTTCGCTTCGACTCGAACTTCGTCGGGATAAAGCAACGTATTCATCATCATCGTGCCACCATAAGTTCTCAGGCAGCAGAGCCTCTCCTTCGTCCTGATTGTAACTTTGGCGACCGCCACCACTCCTTTGTCCATCATGGCGCGCATGAAGAGTGCGAATGGTTTACGTGCGGCCTCGTCCGGCTCGAGGTAATAAGCTTTATCATAGAAAACTGGGTCGATCTCGGTGTTGTCGATAAACGAAGTAATCTCGATTGCATTTTTGTTAGGCAATGGCAACTTTTCTAAGTCTTCTTTCGTTAGAACAACATATTGCCCTTTGGCGTACTCGTAGCCCTTCTCAATCTCTTCGTACTCGATTTTTCGATCGCATGTCGGACACATTCGTTGTTCTTTCACTCGGCCCTTGCAGTCGCGATGCAATTGATTAAAGGAGATGTCCTTGTTGTCGGTCGCGGAATAGAGCTTCACAGGAATGCTGACCATTCCGAAAGTTATGATGCCGCTCCATATTGCTCTTGCTGCCATACGATTCACCCGTGAATTTTGATGTCACTACATGCAGTATCAGTCACGAAAAAGCTTGATGCTTGGCGGTGACTGATAATCGTCCGCGCCTGAAACTGCTTCTAGTTCTATTCTTCCCTTGTATATCTTTTGTTAGTTTAATTGCTATCTGTCATACATATGAATGGCGTCCGTCAGAAGCTTGCTGGCAGCCTTTTCACTTCAGCAATTTGCATCAAGATTAAATTCGCTGGCGATTCATGATTTTATCTTCGACATTCTTCGCGCCGACGAAGTCATGCCGGAAGCGCAGGCGAGAGAAGCTGCATCCGCCTTTTGAGCCGTCGGCAATCTAGTGGACGGGCAAGCGTTTAGAATGACGAAAGGCAATCTTGGCCGGATTGTTCGGGCGAGCTGCAGCATTCCACCTCTTCTGAGGCCGGTCGAGCTTGATGGGATGGTGCTCGCTGATTGTGGCATTCGCGCCAACCTCCCGACATATGCTGCGCGAGACTTAGGCGCCGATGTGGTTATCGCGGTCAATGTCGATGAACTTTTGAAAGAAGTCGACAAAGACGAATTCAAAAATGTCACCGGTTTGGCCAACAGGGTGGCATCCGTAATCTTGGCCGCAAGAGATGAATTGCATTCCAAAGAAGCTGTTCTCGTTTTACATCCGGATATGAGCGGTATCTCCATCGTGTCTGTCGAGGATGCAGACTACGCTTAGGCGATTGCGGTCGGTCGAAGTACGACTGTGGAAGCTTTGCCTAAGCTTCCACAGTTATTTGAAGGAGTTGCAACTGCGACTCGCGAACCCAAAAATGAGCAAAATCTTCAGTAATGATCGAGGAGGTGAAGCAGGCTGTATACAGTTGAACACAAAAAATTGCAAAACTGAATGCTGGTCCGGTCGATAGATTATCGGTACACTGCAATTGTGGAAACACAGGTTCTTCTTTATGGATCAGCTCTTAACAACAGATGGCTTCATCCCACTTGGACTATGCTTTAAGTGGAATTCCGTGTTGCTTCTGATGCTCATCGTCGGAAATTTGTTGACGGCCGTATCATTTTTCACGATACCGGTAGCAGTGCTCTCCTACCTGCGAAAGACCCAGTTTCCCGTCACGCATTGGATCTTTTATCTGTTCACGTCGGCCTGCATCGCTTGCGGTGCCTCGCACGCAATCAAGATCTGGACGGTTTTTAACCCAGTGTTCTGTCTATCCGCTGTCTTCGACGTATTGTCGGGAGGAGCCTTCCTTGCTACGTCGATCATGATGTGGCCGCTCATTCCTAAATTGCTGGCGCTGCCTCAGCCGGCGCAAATGGAGAAAGCTTACGATGAACTCAAAGCCGAGATGATAAGGCGTGAATCGGCTGAGTATCGCAATCGACAGCTTGCTTCGATCGTCGAATCGTCGAATGATGCGATTATCAGCTTTTTGCTCAATGGCACCGTCCTCAGTTGGAATCGCGGAGCTCAAGAGCTTTTCGGTTATAGCGTCGAGTCTACTATGGGAAAAACAATGAGGCAGCTCATCGGTCCGGATATGGACACAGTTATCCAGGTTCTTGGTGAAGGTCGAAAGCTCGATATGATCGAAGTGCCTTATGTCGCCAGGGATGGCAAGACTGTTTACCTGTCTCTGTGCGTGTCCCCGATTAAGGATGCAAATGGTGAAGTCGCGAGCGGCGCTGCTATCTTCAGAGATATGACTTTGATAAAACAAGCGGAGCAAGAGCTTGTAAGAACATCAGAACAACTCTCGCTTTCAAATAAGGAACTCGAGGACTTCGCCTGGGTTGCGGCTCACGATCTGAAGGAGCCGGTAAGAACAATGGCAACCTACTCCAAGCTGTTGGAGCAGGAGTATGCCGGTCAACTTGATGATCAGGCAAAACAATTTCTTGGATTCATTCATGGATCGTCGATTATGGCCATGGCGCGCATCGACGATGTCTTGAAATTCAGCAATGTCAGGCGAGAAAAATTTGAAGCCAATGCTGTCGACCTGAATGGTGTGGCTGCTTCGGTAATTCAAGATCTGCAGCTCGCCATCAAGGAATCGGGCGTAAAGATATCCATTCCCGAGCCACTTCCGGTAGTGAAAGGCCGATCCGAATATCTATCATTGCTGATGCAGAACATCTTGAGCAACGCCATGAAGTATCGAAGAAAGGTCGATCCGATTATCGACATAACAGCGGAGCGGGATGGCCCTGTGTGTCTGATTGCAGTACGCGACAATGGCATCGGCTTTGACATGGTCCATGCAGAGAAGATTTTCCAGATGTTCCAGCGACTTCATGCTGATGAATATCCGGGCACTGGTCTTGGGCTGGCCATGTGTAAGAAGATCGTAGAACTGCATGGTGGCCGAATCTGGGCTCAGTCGCAGGCCGGCGAAGGAACAACTTTTTACTTCACGATTCCGGCGCACGACCCAACTTAGAAGAATTTTTCGCTGGGGACTTGGACACTTCGACTGAATATCCCTTAGTTTGCCCATTTCCTTGCGGCATCAGCCATCCTGCGCTGCGCTACATAAGGTAGGAACGAATGAGAGAATGGTGGAGACCCCCGCACTTCTCTCCAAGTGGGTTGACATCAATGTCAGCGAGTTGAAAGAGGCTAATGCCGTCGGCTTCCAACGGCTGGCTCTTCAGGAGCTGATTGTCCTTCCGATCGTCGGCGGAATTATTATGGCACCAAAGCGCCGCGCTCGCTGAGCACTCTAAGTGGTGGCACAAAGGAGATTTTGTGGACATTCTATCGTATCAAAGAGGTCTGCCAATGACAGCGGATAATGATGATCGCAAGGTAATAATCATAGAGAGGGAGGCCGGCGGTATCGGATGGGCGGTCGCATTCATCGTGCTTGCGATAGCTATCGGATTCGGTGTTCTAGTCTTCATGGACCAACAATCGATGATCGAGTATAAGATTGAAAGAGCGCTGCAAGAGATGAAAGACCGTGATCCTGATAGCTTCAATGAAATCAGTCGTACTGCCCATGCCCGTCGGAGTCAGTTGGGAGTCGAATCGAGTCACGTGCCGCAAGGCGAATACAGCTTCGACGGCGAGCGCAACGCAACCAACGTCATCCTGCTCTTCGTCTCGCTCGGT